>CAYMMF010000038.1:0-13361 GCA_964391475.1 uncultured Propionibacteriaceae bacterium
CTCCGGTGACCGACGCGGTGCGGGTGCCGCCGTCGGCCTGCAACACGTCGCAGTCGATGACGATCGTGTTCTCTCCCAGCGCCTTGTAGTCGATAACCGCGCGCAGGGATCGCCCAATCAGACGGCTGATCTCGTGGGTGCGCCCACCGATCCGGCCGCGCACTGACTCCCGGTCGGTGCGGTCATGCGTAGAGCGGGGCAGCATCGCGTACTCGGCGGTCACCCAGCCCAAGCCGGAACCCTTGCGCCAACGTGGGACGCCCTCGGTCACCGATGCCGCAACCAGCACGCGGGTGCTTCCAAACTCAACCAGCACGGAACCCTCGGCGTGATCGAGCCAACCGCGGGTGATTTTTACAGGACGAAGCTGGTCGGCGGCGCGACCGTCGGAACGCGTGAAAGTCATGGGAAGCACCCTACTGGGCGCGTACGACGATCGGCTCCGTATCAATGCCGGTGGTCAGCGGCCGAAAAGCCTTCCAAAGAATCCGCCACCTGAGGTTGCAGACGCCGCTGGCTCCTTGGCGTGGCCCTCGCACCAATTTTCAGCAGGGACCCGGGCCTTCACCGAAGCGACGTGCCTGCCGCATCCAGCCCACGTCGTCTTGCCGCAGGTCCGACACCGCACAGGACTACACATCTACGCTCTCCTTCAACGCCAAACGCGCTGAGCATACAATTTGCGGACGCCGCAGAACCAATCAGGTCAGTTCAGACCTACGATCTGCTCCACCTGTTTCACGAACCCACCCATCAGCCGCCGTCCGATCCCTTCGAACATCTCGGGGCTACCCGTTGTCAGGAACCTCCGAGAAACCTCCCTAGGGCCGTCCAGCGTCAACGACAAATCGGTGAGGGTCTGGTAGACCTCCTTGGCGCACTCGTCCGCCGAAGAGACCAGGGTGACCTCGTCACCCAGTACGTACGAGATGACACCGGTCAGCAACGGATAATGGGTGCACCCCAGGATCAACGTGTCGATGCCCACCTTCTCAAGGTACGCCAGGTATCCGCGAGCCACCTCAAGCAACTCGGGGCCACCGGTGATTCCCGCCTCTACGTACTGCACGAACAGCGGGCAAGGCTGGGTGACCAACTCGACTCCAGGCACGGCAGCTACCGCGTCGTCGTAGCTGCGCGACATTGCAGTCGCCTCCGTGCAGATCACCCCGATCCGTCCCGTCTTGGTCGCCTTAACCGCCCGCCGAGCCGCAGGCAGAATCACCTCGATCACGGGCACTTGGTAGCGCTCCCGGGCATCGCGCAGCACAGCCGAGGACGCCGAGTTGCAGGCGATCACCAAGACCTTGACGCCCAGGTTGTACAGGTAGTCCAACGACTCCAGCGCGTACTCGCGCACCTCGGGGATCGACTTTGGGCCGTACGGGGCGCGTGCGGTGTCACCGAAATAGATGATGTCCTCGTTGGGAAGCTGATCCACGACCGCACGTGCGACCGTCAGCCCTCCGAACCCGGAGTCGAAAATGCCGATGGGCAGGTTGGGCGAACTCACCTGGCCAGTCTAGGGTTTCGGCACGTGTGCAAGGGTGAGCGCCACTAGCACTGGCCCGTTTCGCACCGGCGACGGGCTGGACGCCCCGCATCCGGGCGCGCCGTCTATGGTTGCGGACGCGCACGAACCGCACCCTCCGGACGGGCATCCCATGGCGAGCTCTTTCGCCTCCAAACGCCCCAACCGGACGAGGTGATCGACGGACGCCTCGACGATCCCGCGCGACAACCCCGTCCGAGCTTCGATTTCAGCCAGTGAGGACGCCCCGGACGTGAAGGCGTCCAACACCTGCGTCAACGGACCGCCTACCACCAAATGCTCCCGATCTGGAACACCGCCACCGCAGCCAACCAGGCTGGGATGAGTTGAATCACGATCCCGAACAACGTCCAACCAAGCCCGATCTCACGCTTTTGGGCCGCCAGCGTTGCCATGCAAGGGGTGTAAGCCAGTAGGAACACCAGGAAAGCCGCGACCGCCGGTAGCGGGTGCCCACCCGACGACTCCTCGAACGACTGGTGGACCTTGGCGTTGAACGCCGCACTCTGCCCGCCCTCTTCGGGCTCTTCGACAGCGAAGGTCTGAGCCCAGGACGAGATGACGGCCTCCTTGGCCACGAAGCCGACCACCAGCGCAGATGTGGTTTGCCACGAGTCGAAACCGGCCGGTGCGAATACTGGCGAGATCGCCTTCGCAGCGGCCGCGTACGCTGACTGCTCCACGGGAACGTCACCGAATGAGTGCTCTGACGAGACCGGGGTGGCTTGCAGCGCCCACACCGCGATCACGGTGGCCACAATGATCCCCGACGCGGTCTGCAGGAACCCCTTCAGCCTCGTCCAGGCCACCGCACCGGTGAGTCGCGCGGTCGGCCACTGGTAAGGCGGTAGGTCTAGGACGAGGGGCTCAGCACCCATCGTCCGCCACAACGTCTTGCGCAGCAGCAGCCCGATGCCCACCACAAACAGGATCGACACCAAGTACATGATGAACACCACTGTTCCAGCGGCCTTGCCGAAGAACGCCGTGCCAATCATCACGTAAACAGTCAACCGTGCAGAGCACGACGTGAACGGCACCAACAGCGCGGTCAGCAGCCGTTGGCGGGAATCCGACAAGATCCGGGTGGCCGAAATCGCGGGCACGTTGCAACCAAAACCCACCACCAACGGCAAGAACGCCTTGCCGGGCAAGCCGATCGATCGCATCATCCGGTCGGTGACAACGGCGGCGCGCGCCATGTAACCCGAATCTTCTAGGAGCGACAACAAGACGAACATCAGTGCCATCAGCGGCGTAAACGACAACAACATGCCCACCCCGGAGATCAAGCCTCCGGTGATCAGGCCCTCAAACCAGGTGCCACCGAGCCCGATGCCCGCCAAACCGGCGGACGCGGCGTCCGTCACCGGTCCGGTGAAGAAGGATTCAAGACCACTTTGGAGAGGTTCCGCGACGGTCGTGGTGATCTGGAACACCAGCCACATGACGACCAGGAAGATTAAGGGGCCGAAGATCGGCGCGGTCGCCCAGCGGTCGATCCTGTCGGACCAGTTGACGCGGGCGGCGCCGGTATCCCGGGTTGCTGCGGTGACAGCGTCCTCAATCCAAACGAACCTCTCATCTGAGACGGCCAGCGGATCCGCTGCCACCGGGAGGGTCGTCCGGCTATGGGGACGGGGCCGACCGAAGTGCTGGCGCACCGTGCGGGTCAGATTGTCGAGACCGAGTTTGCGGCGCGGGTCGACGGCCACGACCGGGCAACCGATCTTGTCGGCCAGGGCGTAAGTGTCGACCTCCACCCCGTGGCGTGCGGCGACGTCGTTCATCGTGAGCGCAACGATGACCCGCAGTTCTAGCTCGCGCAGTTGCGCCACCAGGTACAGGCTTCGAGCCAAATGCGCTGCGTCAACGGCCACGACTACCGCGTCGGGCAACTCAGAGGGCGGTGCGTCGTAAAGCAGGTGACGGGTAAGCTCCTCGTCCGGACTCATCGGGTCAAGACTGTAGGCACCTGGCAAGTCGATCAGTGAAAACTCGCTCACGCCGCTCGACTGGGTCGCGCTGCAGCAGTGACTGCCGTCGCAACTCTCGCAGTCGCACAACTTGTCGCCGGGACGGAACCGCCAGATGCCACGGGCGACATCGACGGTGGTACCGGGCCAGTTGCCGGTCGTCACCCGAAGGCCGGTGAGCGCGTTGAACAGCGTCGACTTACCCGAGTTGGGAGCCCCGGCAAGCGCGATCACGGGCGCACCTGCGGAACTCTCTACCGATGCGGGGCCATGGCAGGACGCCTGCATCAGCGGGATCTGACGAGGGCCGCGACGAGGTGCGGAGACCGTCACGCTGTGATCTCTCGAACCAAGAGGCCGTTGACGACACCCTTGCCAAGGGCCACCCTCGCACCAGCAACGTTCACGACCCTGCCGCCCCCGGCCAGTCGCTGCAGCACACTCAGTCGGGCACCAGCACGCAAGCCCATCGAAACTAAGCGGCGCTGCGATTTTCCGTCCAAGGCAAGGTCAGCCAACACAAGCGGTGAGTGCAACGGTGCACCCTCGAGTGGAAGCACGTGTGTCATGTGCTTAGGGTAGCCTAAGTTAACTAGTAGAAACAGTTGGCCACGATTCGGCCTCAGAGCGCTTCCAGCATCGACTCCAGAACCATTCCCAACCAGTCGTAGATCGCTGCGAGTTGGGAGCGAGGATCGTTCTCGGGTAGTTGCCCGAGTTCGTCGTACGACTGCTCGTCAACGATGTCGAGTCGCACCGAAAGCGTGAGCCTGAGTCCGTTCAGTGTGCGAAGCCATGCGTCAGCATGCCCGCGGGGAACCATCAGGTCGTTGTTCTTCAACGATGCGAGATCAGCCAGCACAATGGCCGCGTCGTGCACCCGCTGCCACCGCTGCCCCTCCTGGGTGTACCTCAAGAAGTCCGCATTGGCGCCCGGATCGTCCGGGTGAGCATCCGGAAATAGCCGTTGGACGACCGGATCCCCCCGGTCCAGCGGCGATTCGTTGGTCAACTCGTGTGCGAGCGCCGCCAGCGGGTCGTCGGGATCAAAGCCGGTCTGGTGCCCGCCAAGAAGCTCAGTCAACTGTTCGGCAAGCGAACTCAGCAACAACCGCTCGTATTTGTCCACTTCGGCGACGAGACCATCTTCACGCATGCGGAATGCTTTCATTCAGCCTTCTCCAAGGTCGCCCACAGACCGAAGCCGTGCATCGCGTTTACGTCGCGCTCCATCTGTTCCAAATCACCGGTCGACACCACAGCACGACCCTCGGTGTGCACCTGCATCATCAGCCGGTGCGACTTCTCTTTCGGGTACTGGAAGTAGGTGCTGAATACGTAGGTGACGTAGCTCATCAGGTTGACCGGGTCGTCCCAAACGATAGTCATCCACACGGGCGCCGTGGAGACCGCGTCGGCCGTACGCTCAGCCAGCGCGGTGCCCCCTTCGGGAGCCTTCGGATTCTGCCCAAACCCCATGGAAACCATTGTCGCAGACTGCCGCAGTAGGCTTTGACTCGTGACTTGGACGACAGCCCTGCTAACTGACCACTACGAACTCACCATGGTCAGGGCGGCTATGGCCGCCGACACCGCCAACCGCCACTCGGTGTTCGAACTCTTCACCAGGCGGCTTCCCGATGGTCGCCGATACGGAGTGGTGGCGGGCACCGGCAGAGCACTCGATGCGATCGAGAACTTCAGGTTCGCTGAGGCTGAGCTTGAGTTCTTGCTAGAGCGGTCCATCATCAATGACGAGTTGGCGCACTGGCTGGCCAATTACCGCTTCTCGGGCAATGTCTGGGGTTACCCAGACGGCGAACTGTTCTTTCCAGGCTCACCCGTGATGGTGGTCGAGGGCACATTCGCCGAAGCCTGCATCCTCGAAACGGTGCTGCTGTCGATATTCAACTACGACTCAGCAATCGCTTCGGCGGCCTCCCGGATGACGGCGATGGCAGGTGAGCGTCCGTGTATCGAGATGGGTTCTCGGCGGACCCACGAGTGGGGGGCTGTGGCTGCTGCCCGAGCCGCTTACTTAGCCGGTTTCCGCTCCACATCAAACTTGGAGGCTGGCCGCAGATACGGCATCCCAACTGCAGGAACCGCCGCTCACTCGTTTACTTTGCTGCACGACTCCGAAGAGGACGCCTTCGCCAACCAGTTGGCCTCGCTTGGTGTCGGAACCACCTTGCTGGTCGACACCTACAACGTCGAGCAGGCAATTCGGACCGGGGTGAGGCTCACCGACGGACGCCTGGGAGCGATCCGACTGGATTCGGGCGACCTTGCCGAGACCGCCAAGGACGCCCGCAAGCTGTTGGACTCGCTCGGGGCAACCCAAACTCGCATCATCGTCACGTCCGACCTAGACGAGTATCAGATCGCTGCCCTTCGGGGCGCACCGGTGGACGGCTTCGGCGTCGGCACCCAGTTAGTCACTGGCTCTGGCGCTCCGACGTGCGGGTTCGTCTACAAGTTGGTCGCGAGGGCTCGCTCCAACGAGGCGGACGCCGAGGTCGAGCCGGTCGCCAAGTTCAGCCCGTCCAAGCAGAGCATCGGGGGACGCAAGTTCGCGCTCCGCCGACTCAACAGCGCGGGCCGAGCTGAAGCCGAAGTCATCGGGATCGGATCTCCACCCGAGAGTGACTACAACGACCGTCCGCTGCTGGTGGATCTGGTCGTGGACGGCGAGATCGTCGGACGTGAAACTCTCGATACCGCCCAAGCCCGCCACCACGCGGCCCGTGCTGAACTGCCACAAAACGCGCTCAAGATGAGCAAGGGCTACCCAGCCATCGTCACGATCATGCTGGACGCAGAAAGCGACCAGACCTTCAACCCGTACGCCCCGAACAAGTGAGGAAAATATGACCCGTGCGCTGATCGTCGTCGACGTCCAAAACGACTTCTGCGAGGGCGGCTCGTTAGCCGTGGCTGGTGGAGCCGAAGTGGCGGCGTCCATAAACCAAGTGCTTGTTGGGGACCACGGCTACGACGTGGTGGTGGCGACCCGCGACCACCACATTGATCCCGGCTCCCACTTCAGTGACACACCCGACTTCGTGGATTCCTGGCCGCCTCACTGCGTTGCGGGCACCCCGGGGGCGGACTTTCACCCGAATTTGTCGTGGCGAGACTTCGACGGCGTGTTCGACAAGGGAGAATACGAGGCGGCCTACTCCGGCTTCGAAGGCGCGGACCACAGCCGGGAAGACGTCGGTCTGGAGTCATTCTTGCGTGATCGCGGCGTGACCGAGGTTGACGTGTGTGGGATCGCCACCGACTACTGCGTCAACGCCACGGCAGCGGACGCGGTGCAGGCTGGTTTCGAAACAAGCGTGTTGTTGGGGATGACCGCCGCGGTTAGCCCACCCAGCGTGCCCGGCCTGGTAGAGAGCTGGGAATCCGAAGGAATCTGGGTGAATCCGGCTTAGGGCATTCGATCCGGAATCGGACGAAGAAGCTGCTCCCTGATGTGGATCAGCTTCTTGGCGTGTTCCTGCAGGTCAAGGTCTTGCGGAAGTTGAGGATTCCACGACCTCACCGGCGTCTTTCTTCCCTCGGCGTCCAAAGCCACGTACACCATCGTGCAGTGAGTGGTCGTCGTTAGTTCACGGGTTCGAGGGTTACCGGAACGCACGTGCACCGAGACGTGCATGCTTGAGAATCCGGTGTATATCAGCCGAGCGTCCACCTCAACCAGGTCACCGACGAACATCGGTTGGTAGAACCGGAAACCTCCGGCGTACACCGCGACCGCGTCCCCACCGTGCCACTGCTCGGCTACCAACCGAGCAGCTTGCGCGATCCAGTGCATTACATACCCGCCGTGCACCTTCCCACCCCAGTTGACGTCGGTGGGCGCCGACAGGAACCTCAGCGTCTCCCGACACGCCTGCGTTTGGTCTTGATAAACCTGTTTGGCCATGTCGGCCTCAACACGTTTGCGGACGACATTCAGCGCGAGTGCTCGTTCGTTTTGGTCACGCTCCCAGTCGGTTGTGGGGGCGAACTCGGGCACCGGGGTGGGACGCCCGTCCTCCCCCATCGCGACGAAAACCAGCAGGCACTGGGTGTTGACGACGCGCTCGCCGCCGCGCGGGTCGCCGCTGGTTACGGTGCAGACCACCTGCATGCTGGTGCGCCCAGTCAGGACGACGTGGGCTTGCACCTCGACCATGTCGCCGACCGCGACCGGTCGGCTGAAGTGGATGTTGCCAACGTACGCGGTGACGCAGTAGACGCCGGACCAGCCAGCTGCGCAGGCGTATCCGGCTTTGTCGATCCACTCCAGGACCTTGCCCGCGCCGACCCTACCCTGGGCATCAGCGTCGAATGGGGCAGCCAAGAACCGCAGCGTGACCTCGGGTTCGCCACCAAGCATCATTTGCGCCTGCCCAGTTCTGAGGCGGCGAAACCGTTCATCACCGCCGCCAGTCGAGCAGCCCGCTCGTTGATCCACAATTCTTCCAGCGCTACCGGTTGGCCATCCGGCCCAGAAAGCGGCACCCGCCAGTTCGGATACTCGTCAACGGTTCCTGGTTGGTTCTGCATCCGGTGGTCACCCACTGCGTCGGTGAGCGCGGCGCACAGCACCCGCGACGGTGTCTGAAGCAGGAATCTGTGCATTGCGAGCACCTGCTCTTCTACGGCGTCGGGGCCATCTGCCAGCAGCTGCCGACCGCGAAGCAGCGAATTCCACTGCCCAAACTTCTCATCGGCGAGCCGTTCTTCTTCTTCCACAGACTCGGTGAGAAGACCCAACCGGTTTTGAAGTTCGATGTGGGTTTTGGCCAGGTAACCAGCGGTGGGCGGCATGTCGTGCGTGGTGACCGAGGCCATGGCGTACTCCCGATAAGCCTCAGGAGGCAACGGGCTGCCATCAGGGTTGGCTTCGAACCAGGCAATTGACGTGCCCAGGATGCCCCGGTCGCGCAGATAGCTCCTAACCCACGGTTCGACCGTTCCCAGATCTTCGCCGATGACCAGCGCTCCTGCTCGGTGGGCTTCCAGAACCAGGATGCCCACCATCGCCTCGTGGTTGTACCGCACGTAACTGCCCTTAGTGGGAGGTAACCCTTCAGGGATCCACCAGAGCCTGAACAGTCCCATGATGTGGTCAATTCGGACGCCCCCGGAGTGCCTCAGAATGCCGGCCACCATCGCGCGGAAGGGCGCATAGGCAAGATCCTCCAGGCGGTCGGGACGCCAGGGTGATTGGCCCCAATCTTGACCCAACTGGTTGTAGTGGTCGGGTGGAGCGCCGACGCTGACTCCTTGAGCGAACACCTCCCCGGTGCTCCAAACCTCGGCCGATTCCCTTGAGACTCCGACGGCCAGATCGTTCATGATGCCGATCCGCATGCCAGCATCGATCGCCAACGCTTGGGCGTGCGACAACTGAGTGTCGGCTATCCACTGCAGCCACTCGAAAAACTCGATCTCTGTCGCGTAGTCTTCGGCGAACTGCGCTACTTCGGGCGAGCTTGGCCGTTGGTACTCCTCTGGCCAGGTACGCCAGTTCATACCGAAATGCTGAACCAGCACGCACCAGGTTGCGAACCGCGCCAGCGGGCGGCCCTCGCGTCGGCCAAAGTCTTCCAGGCTCAACTGACGGACGGTGGATCGTCCTGCATCGAACACGATGCGCAAAGCGGCCATTTTGGCAGTCCACACTTTGTTGCGTTGAATCAGATCCGAATCGGCCAACTCTTTCGCCAACGACTCCTTGAGAACGCGGATCTGCGCACGCGCATCCTCTGGAAGGAATGCGTACTCAGCCACCAATTCTGGGCGAATATAAAGCGGGTTGACGTAGCGTCGGCTACTAGGCAGGTAGGGCGACGGCTCGATCGGCGGCATGGGTTCCGCCGCGTGGACGGGGTTGACCAGCATGTAATCCGCAAAGTGCTGGGTGCTGCTCCAGATGGCCATGTCGGCCAGATCACCCAAGTCGCCCATCCCCCAGGAATCGTTGGAACGGCAGGAGTAAAGCTGGCTCGCATACCCCCACACCCGCTTGTTTCCCATCGCCTTTGGGAAACCCAGGAAGTGCGGGCTGACTACCAAAGTGGATTCAAAAGTTGCGTCACCCCACCTGAGTTGGAGCCGGTGGTAGCCCGTGGGCAACGAGTCGGGAATCCAAAAACTCGCTTCGCCGACATACCAATCGCCGATGCGCCGATCGGGCTCCCAGTTTTCCACTTGCGGGCAGGCCAGGACGCCTCCGTCCTCAAGTCGAACGGTCAAGTTAGCAGGCGCACCGGATTCACCGTGCGCCTCGATGGTTTTACCGCGTCCTTCCTCGGTTACCACGAAGGGGGGCAACGCCCGCAACCAAGGGCGGTCACGATGCTCTTCGAGAGCAGCCCACGCTTCTTCTTCGGTATTTGCAGATACCCCTAGGCCAGCGAGGATTCCGATGACCGACTCGTCGTCGACTTGGGTGGGCCTGCCCTTCCAGTCCCAAAACTCGGTGGCAATCCCGTAGGCACCGGCAAGTTCGATCAGAGCTTGGCTAGAAAGCGGCATAGCCGACACCTTACTGGTGCTGCTCGTCCTCCGGCTCGAACGGGGTCAAAATGTCACGCAGAACGCTGGCAACGGTTTGACAATCGTCTTGCTCAACTACTCCCAGGATCACCCGTTCGGCAGCTAGTAGGTCGTTCAGCGCGCGTTTGGCAAGGGTCCCGCCCTCGTTCGTCAACCGCACCCTGACGCCCCGGCGATCGTTCGGATCAGGCAGCCGTTCGACTAGCCCGCGAGCTGCCAACCGATCGATCCGGTTGGTCATCGTGCCTGAGGTCGAGAGCGTCTGATGGATCAGTTGACCTGGTGACAGTTCGTACGGCGGCCCAATCCTGCGCAGAGACGCCAGGACATCGAATTCCCAGTTATCTAGATCGTGTGCTGCGAAAACTTCTTTCCTGACCAGGTCAAGGTGACGAGCTAACCGCGTCACTCGGGACAGAACCGCCAGTGGTGTCAGGTCAGCCTCGGGCGCCTCGTGGCTCCAAGCCGCGATGATGCGGTCCACATCGTCCACAGGCAACCCTCTCTCGATGTCGAGATTCTAGCTTCCGAGATTGATTGCGCAAGACCCGGGTCAAACAATGCTGTGGTTCTCAACCATTCCGATATGAAACGCAGCGGCAATCGCAACCAGTGAGGTAGCCAACATCGCCGAACTGGGCGCGGCGAACATCACAGTGAGGTCGCCTGTGACATGCCATTGCGCGAACAGACTGCCCGCCAACCCGGCCAGCATCGCGCCACCTAAGGCCTCACCAACCTGCAATGCACTCGTGTTGTGTCCAAGCTCTTCGGCTCGTGAGAGTTGCATGGTCGCCAACGATGTGTTCGCTTGCTGGAACCCCATACCCACACCCGCGATCGTGACACCGAAAATGGGCACAAAAACCGGCCAAGAAATAAACCAAGCGCCAAGCGACACCAGTGCTAGCCCACCGCTCACCAGAAGCGTCCCGAGCACGATCATTCGATCGCGTCGCAACCTGAGCCACGCCTGGGCCTGCAACCACGAGCCCAGCATCCAGCCGCAAGAGGCGATAGTGATCGAGGCGCCAGCCCACAAGAGTTCCAGCCCACGCTGTTGGACGAGCATCAGCGGCAAGAACGCCTGAACCCCGAAGAACGATCCCGCGGTTAGACCCCTGACCGCGGTGACCGCCAGCAAGGACTTGCCCGTTGGAAGTAGCCACCGCCCAAAGATCCCGATCAGCACAACACCCGCAGCGGCTTGCCACGGCGTCCATGCGGTTATCGACTGACCAGCCCACTGCAGCAAAGCCACGCCGATGGCGATTCCAACCCCCGCAGGCACAACCGTCGATGACGAGACATCGCCTGACGATCCCTTTGGGAGTTGCGAGAGCGACGGAGCCATCAAAGCGGCTCCGGCTACCATGAACGGGATCACTGACCAAAACACCCAGTGCCAAGACCATGTCGTGGTCAGCCAAGCCGCGATCACCGGCCCAACGAATGACGGCATGATCCACGCCGCCGAGAACCAGGTCATGATTACCGCACGCTCGCGCATCGAATACGCCTGGGCAGCAACCACCATCAAGGCCACGTTCGTCATTCCGCCGCCGAAGCCCTGGACGAATCGGGCTACGAGCAGAATCGCCATCGAGGGTGCCAATGCTGCAGCGAGCGCCCCGATGACCGAAACGGCTAACCCGAAAACCAGCGGGCGAGCGGGCCCTCCTGAGTCGCAGAGGCGTCCGGTCAGGGTGATCGCCATTATCTGGGCGATCACGAACGCGGTGAACGCCCACGCGTACCACTCCTGGTGGCCCAGTTCAGCTGCGGCGGACGGCATGGCGGTCAGAACCGCCATCGACTCGAAAGCGATGGCGGTGACCACAGTGAGCAGACCGATCGTTAGTCCACGCCGTCGAGAGGGCACGCCCCCATTCTCACCACATCGGCCTAAGATGGCGACTGTGACACAGCTTGCTCCCGGTTCCCAGACCATTGTCGAGGAACGCACAGACCACCGGTATGAGGACGGCGACCACGAACGGTTCAGCCATTACGTCCCCAAAGACAAACTGACCGAAGCAATGGTGATGGGAACGCCTGTGCTTGCCCTATGCGGGAAAGTTTGGGTACCGAGCAGAAACCCCGATCGTTTCCCGGTTTGCCCCGATTGCAAGAAGATCTGGGAATCAATGCGCTCCGGCGGCGAAGGTGAAGGGTGAGAACATGGCTGCTTTTCGCAGACTAGTGGTGATGCGCCACGCCAAGTCGTCATGGAAGACCAACGACCCAGACGTGTCGCGGCCGTTGTCGGCTCGTGGCACTAGGGACGCAGTAGTAGCCGGTCACATGCTGTCAGGCCTTGGCATCAGCCACGCATGGTGTTCACACGCGACCCGGGCGCTTCAAACCCTGCAGTGTCTGCAGATGGGCGGCGTCCACCCCAAACACGTAGAGACCGCATCGCAGTTGTACGGTGCGTCGGTCGAGGACTCGCTGGGTGTCGTCCGGAACACACCGGCGGACGTTCGCGTGGCACTGATCGTGGGTCACGAACCTTGGGCATCGGATCTGGTCTCACACCTCGCGATCGACTCACCACTGGTGGACGAGGTCTTGGATAAGTTCCCCACCTCAGCCGTCGCGATCCTGCGTTTCACGGGCGACTGGGCCACTCTGAGCGCCCGAAGCGCGGAGTTGACGAACTTCGAGGTGCCCAGGGGCTGAGCTGCAGAAGGCCAACGCCTATCTGGGAATCCGTCAGCCACCCCAGATGGGCACGACGCCCATCATGCCGAGTGTCAGCCACCCCATCCCGGTGCCGATCAACGCTGCACCCAGCACGCGGTACCCCTTGTGGTTCTCACTGACCGCGCGCAGCGTCAGCACAATCCCCAGCAGGATCCCTAGCCCCGCCGAAACCGCAAACGAAGTCCACATGTCAGTAACGGTACAGCTCTGACTTGTATGGGCCTGCCACCGGCACCCCCAGGTAATCTGCCTGAGATTGCGTCAACTCGGTCAGCCCGACGCCGAGGGCGTCCAAGTGGAGCCGAGCGACCTCTTCGTCCAGCCGTTTCGGTAGCGTGTGGACGCCCACCGGGTACTCCTGCGTCCGGGCGAACAACTCGATCTGCGCCAGAACCTGGTTGGTGAAACTGTTGCTCATCACGAAGCTCGGGTGCCCAGTCGCATTACCAAGGTTCAACAAGCGTCCCTCGCTAAGGACGATCACACCATGACCGTCGGGGAACACCCACTGGTCGACCTGCGGCTTGATGCGAATGCGTTGCGCTCCGTCGAACGACTCCAGGCCTGCCATG
>CAYMMF010000038.1:13371-14844 GCA_964391475.1 uncultured Propionibacteriaceae bacterium
GATCTCGTTGTCGAAGTGGCCGATGTTGCCGACGATGGCGTTGTGCTTCATCGCCGCCATGTGTGTCACGGTCACCACGTCGCGGCAACCGGTTGCAGTGATGACGATGTCGGCCGCCCCCACCACGTCATCGAGCCGGGCCACCTGGAACCCGTCCATCGCCGCCTGCAACGCGCAGATCGGGTCGATCTCGGTGACGATGACCCGTGCCCCCTGCCCGGCTAGGCTTTCTGCGCAGCCCTTACCGACGTCGCCGTAGCCGCAAACCACAGCCACCTTGCCGCCGATGAGCACATCCGTAGCCCGGTTGATACCGTCCACCAACGAGTGACGGCAACCGTACTTGTTGTCGAACTTAGACTTCGTGACGGCATCGTTCACGTTGATCGCCGGGAACAACAGCGAGCCTGCCCGATCCATTTCGTAGAGCCGGTGGACCCCGGTCGTGGTCTCTTCGGTGACCCCGAGGATGCTTCGGCCCAGTTCGAGGAAGTCAAGCCCCGATGCTCGCAACTGTTCGAGCACTACCGCGTACTCCGCTGAGTCGGACGCCGACGGCTCAGGCACCCGCCCGGCCTGGGTGAACTCGAATCCATGGTGCACGTAGAGGGTTGCGTCCCCGCCATCGTCAAGGATCATGTTGGGACGATCATCGCCCCAGTCGAAAATGCGTTCGATGCACCACCAGTATTCCTCCAGGGTTTCGCCCTTCCAGGCGAACACTGGGACACCAGCTGGCGCCTGGGGCGTCCCTCGCCCCACCACGACCGCGGCGGCAGCGTGATCCTGAGTTGAGAAGATGTTGCAGGACGCCCAGCGAACCTTCGCGCCCAGTTCAACCAGGGTTTCAATCAACACCGCTGTCTGAATGGTCATGTGCAGTGATCCGGCGATCCGAGCCCCGGCGAGCGGTTTGCTGTCGCGGTAGCGCTCCCGCATGGCCATCAGGCCTGGCATCTCGTGCTCTGCTAGAACGATTTCCCTGCGACCGAACGCGGCCAACTCCAAATCGGCAACCTTGTATTCCACAATGTCGCAGCCTACCGGCAACACCTGGCAAGGCTGGAAGCAGATGGTTGACCTGGGTTGACCGCGGGCGTAGCTTCGGCAAGTAAGGGTTAGGAGGGAGTATGGGACAGTACTTTCCGCTGCCCACGACGCACGAGGTGCTCGCGGTCGTTTTGACCTTCGTGCTCTGCCTGCTGATCGGTCTTGAACGCGAGATGCGAGGCAAGAGCGCGGGAGTTCGCACCCACGTGCTGGTCGGCTTGGGGAGCACCCTGTTCACGATGGTTTCGCTGTATGGCGCTCCTGACCTAGCCGGTGGGCACCTGGAGTGGGACGCCTCCCGCATCGCCGCCCAGATCGTCTCGGGCATCGGTTTCCTCGGTGCAGGTGTCATTTTCGTCAATCGGGACGCCGTCCGTGGCCTCACCACGGCTGGCGCGGTCTGGATCGCGGCAGCTATCGGCA
>CAYMMF010000039.1:0-14694 GCA_964391475.1 uncultured Propionibacteriaceae bacterium
CATCCGCCGCGACAACCCCGGCTTACCGGTCGCCCTGTTCGGCCACAGTATGGGCTCGTTCGCTGCCCAGCAGTACCTGCTAGACAACTCCGACACTGTCGATGCCGCGGTTCTCTCGGGTACCACCGACCTTGCCGGGTTGGTTGACCTGCTCGGCGCTCCCGAACCGGCCGACCTTTCATCGTTCAACGCTGGGTTCGAACAGCGCACCGGCTTCGAGTGGCTGAGCCGCGATGGGGCAGAGGTAGATAAGTATGTCGCTGACCCGGCCTGCGGCTGGCAGGGGAAACCGTTCAAGGGAATGGACTCGCTGCGTGCGGCGTCCGACGCCGCGGCTGTCGCCCGGGTGCGGACCAACCTGCCGATCTTCGTCCTCAGCGGGGATCTCGACCCGGTTGCCGGACCGGATGCCATTGGCCCAAAGGTGGTTGCAGACCGCTACGTGGACGTTGGCATCAAGGACGTGGCGCTGAAGCTGTACCCGCAGGGCCGCCACGAGATGCTCAACGAGACGAACCGGGACGAAGTGACCGCCGACATCATCGAGTTTCTCGACCGAACGGTGGGCGCGGGCTAAGCCTGGTCCATCGTGGGGGCGGGTTCGTCCGGGCGGGCAGCCGGGGCATAGGGTCGTCCCATGCTGGCTGCGCTGGGGGGTGTGATCCTGCCCGTCGTGCTCGTGGCGGGCCTGGGCGCCTTGCTTGGTTGGCGGTTTCCCCTCAGCCAGGACACGCTGATCAAGGTTCAGTTCTACGGACTCACACCCGCACTGGCGCTCTCGTCGCTGTTGCGCACGACAGTATCGGCAGAGGAGACCCTGCAACTTACAGCGGGGTACCTTCTGGGTTCCGTAGTCCTGGCTGGGTTGGCGTGGGTCGCGTCCTTGCGGATGTCGGCACGCTCGATCCGAAGCGTGGTCGCCTGTTCGATCATCGGAAACCATGGCAATTTCGGGCTTCCAGTGGCGCTGCTCGCGCTCGGTCAGCCTGGGCTCGACCAGGCGGTGGTTATCTTTGTGGCGTCGTTGGTGTTGATGTGGACGGTCGGTCCGGCTTTGTTGGCCTCACACACACGTTTTGTCGACATGGCTTGGCATATTGTCCGGCTTCCGGTGATCTGGTCGATGGTGCTCGCTCTTGTACTTCGGGTGCTCCATCTTGAGTTGCCCGTTGGGATAGCCACAGCGGTCGACATGGTGGGGCAGGCTGCAATCCCGATGATGTTGATCTCATTAGGGATTCAACTGGTCGATTCGCCCCGTTTCTCATTCTCTCGCACGCTCGTTACTGCCGTGACGATGCGCGTGCTCGTCGGGCCTGTGGTCGGGTTCTTTGTTGGACGTCTTCTCGGTCTGAATGGGATCACTTTGGCCAGCCTGGTGTTGGCCTTCGCAATGCCGACAGCTGTCAACGTCTTTATGCAGGCTCGCGAATACGATTCCGATGCCGACACCATCGCCGCGATCGTGTCGGTGAGTTCGCTGGTAGCCGTGATGACGATGTCGATTGCGGTCGCGAACCTGGGTTTGTTGAAGTAGTCCCCTTACGGCGCAGGGTTCTGAGTGTCGCGCAAGCTAGGGGGACGCCGCGCGGTCAAATCACCAGCAGTTCCACCACCCAAACGGCGGACGCCGCACCGATAGCGACGGTCAATAGCGGACGATCGAACCAGGCGAGTGCCACCGCCACGATCAGCCCTGCCATCCCAGAAAGCGGGGTCGAGGTGGCGAACACGATTGCCGGAACCGTCATAGCCGTCAGCACCGCGTATGGCACGTGGTGCAAGAACGACGTGACGAACCGGTTCTCGATCGGACGCGAGAACAGCATCAGGGGAAGCGCTCGCAACCCGTAGGTCACTCCCGCCATCACCACAATCGACCAGCCCAAACCAGACATCAGGCGTCCACCTTCAATGCCGGCACGGGTGCGACCGCCGCCGCGATCGCGGCGACAACCACGGTGACGATGATGATCCGCCAGCCGGGTTGCATCCCGGCGCTGAACGGAACCGTCGCCAAGGCGATACTCAGGGCGGACGCCCCCACAACGACTCCGGCTACCGCACGATTTCGGCGGGCCGCCGGAACCACAATCGCCACGAACATCCCGTACAACAAGACCCCGAATGCCGCCTGCCAACTCGATGGCAGAAACTCCCCGACCAGGGCGCCGGCGATTGTCCCGCCCGTCCACCCCAGGACTGGCAGGGGCACCAGCCCCAGGTAGTAGCCGACCGGCACCTGACGGCGTCCCATCGCCAGCGCATAGATCTCGTCGGTGATACCGAACGCGATGGCAGCCCGCTGCCACCAGGTCGCCCCCGGCTCGAGCCGCTGACCCAATGAGAGCGCCATGAGCACGTAACGTGAGTTCACCACAGCCACGGTCAGTCCAAGTTGCACCAGTGATCCTGACGCCAGCATCACCACGATCCCGGCGAACTGGCCCGAACTCGACAGGTTGGTGGCGCTGATCAACCCAGCCGCCCACACGGGCGCTTGGCCCTTGGTGGCGTAGAGTCCGAAAGCCAGCGCGACTGTGAAATAGCCCAGCGCCACCGGGACGCTGTCGCGAATTCCGGACGCCGCCTCACCCAAGATCATCACCGCGACCCAAGATCATCACAGGGGGAGGGCAGCGTCCGTCAACGCCCACTCCAGGGCCGCCTCGGCGTGGATTCGAGTGGTCGCGAACAGAGGCACCGGTGAAGGGCCGTCTGGATTCACGAGCAGTTCAATCTCGGTGCATCCCAAGATCACGCCGTGGGCACCCTGCTCGACCAGTTCGGCGATCACCTGCTGATAGCGCTCCCGCGAGTCGTCCAGAATCACCCCATGGCACAGTTCATCGAAAATGATGCAGTGAACGTCGGCGCGGGCTGGGGCGTCCGGAACGATCACGTCCAACCCGTGGGAAGCTAGCCGGTCGCGGTAGAAATCCTGCTCCATGGTAAATGCGGTGCCCAGCAGCCCAACCCGGGTTGCCCCCGAGTCGCGCACAGCGGACGCGGTCGCGTCCGCAAGGTGCAACAGCGGGATCGAGACCGCAGACTCGATCCGGTCGGCGACCTTGTGCATCGTGTTCGTGCACAGCACCACGAAGTCGGCTCCCGCACGCTCCAGCCGGGACGCCTCGTCGGCCAGGGCGTCGCCTGCGGCGTCCCAATCACCGGCGACCTGCATGGCCTCGATCTCAGCGAAGTCGACCGAAGACAGCACGATGCGAGCCGAGTGCAACCCGCCCAATCTTTTAGCGACGCCGGTGTTGATGAGCCGGTAGTACTCGGCTGTGGATTCCCAACTCATGCCACCTATTAGGCCTATCCGTCGCATGCCAGCCAGCTTATTGCGCAAAGTGTTGGGCGGGGATCCGCAAGCCTGGTTGGATGGAGGCATGACTTGGGATCTTTCTCGGCTTGCGGATCAGACCGGACGCCGCTGGCTCATCACCGGTGCCACCCGCGGCTTGGGTGAAGCGACCGCTCACGCCGCAGCCGAGGCTGGGGCCACCCTCGTGATTCCTGCGCGCAACACCGAACGCGCCAAGGAACTTGCAGTCGAATGGGGCGGCGGGCACGAGGTGGTGCCGATCGACCTGTCGAGTCTGGAGGCGATCCGCGCAGCGGCTGAGGCCATCGACGGTGACATCGATGTGCTCGTGAACAACGCCGGAACAATGACACGGCGGCGGGAAGAGACCGACGACGGATTCGAGAAGGTGCTGGGTACGAACTTCTTAGGGCCGTTCGCGTTCACCAACCTGCTGCTCCCCCAAGTGCGTGATCGGGTGGTGATTCTTTCTTCGGAAGCGCATCGCACCGGGAAACTGCACCATAGAGATCCGCACTACCGCCGCCGAAGGTGGACGATCGGTGCCGCCTACAACCAGTCCAAACTGGCCGACATGCTGTGGGGGCTCGCGCTATCCCGACGGCTGCGAGGCAGTGGTGTCGGCGTCCAACTCGTTCACCCGGGCTGGGTGCCAACCGACATCTACTCGACGATCGGCGGCGACAGGGTGGAGCGAGCAATCGGGATGCTGGCCAAGCCAGTAGGCCAATCGGCAGACCAGGGCGCGCTTTCGACACTATTCGCGGCAACCGAAGACATCCCGGAATGCTCCTACGTCGGTCCTGACGGGATGGCTGGCATGCGAGGTATGCCGAGCTTGCTCGGCCGGTCAGCCGCGGCGTCCGACCCCCGCGAAGCGGAATGGGCGTGGGGATTCGCCGTCCGCGAGACCGAAACCGACCTCGAACTGTAACTCGGGGCTTGGGGGTCAGGCCAAGCCCTGCTCCTTCAGCCAGTCGGCTGCGATCTCGCTGGACTTCTTCTGCTCGTCGACACTTCTGGCGTTCAACGCCTGCAGGTCGGCGACTGAGAGTTTCGCGTTCACCGCGTCGATGGCGGCAGCGGCGGTGTCGTCCACCCGTTCCCCGACCAGGGGGATCACGTTTTGGGGCAGGATCAGGTTCTTCGGATCCGCCAGCGTCACCAACTTCTCGCGTGCGATCGCCGGGTTGGCGGTGTAAATGTTCGCCAACTGCACGGTGCCGTCGTTGAGTGCCTTTATCGTCAACGGCCCTCCTGAATCCTCGACTGGAACCACCGTGGCGTCCACTCCATACAGTTCCTTCAGCCCGATCGGGCCGTACGGCCTAGTCGCCAACTCGCTGTTCGCGGCGATCTTGAGCGGTCCAGGCAGGCCCGTCAGGTCAGCCAGGGACGCCAAGGAATGCTCGGAAGCGAACGCAGACGTCACGTTGTAGGAGTCCTGGTCGGACGCCTCCGCCGCGTCGAGCACCCGCAACCCCTTCGGTAGAACTTCGGCGAGCGCGGCTGCGATCGCGTCGGCGTCCTTGGCGGCGGCGTTCTTGTCGTAGAACTGCAGCAGGTTTCCGCTGTACTCCGGAATCACGTCGATCTTGCCTGCCTCGACCTCGGGCAGGTACACCTCACGTTGCCCGATCTGGAACTGCCTGGTCACCGTGAACCCGGCCCCCTCCAACGCTTGGGCGTACAGTTCGGCGATGATCTCGTTGGAGTAGTACTGCTGCGAGCCAACCACGAGCGTCCCACCCCCCACGGGAGTGGACGCCCCCGGCGCCGGTGCGGGTGCCAGTGGGTCGCCTGCGGAACAGCCAACCATGGCAGCCATGCCGACGAGAGCGAAGAGTGCACCGAGGCTGCGCCTTGAGATTTGATTGATGTTCGTTTCCTTTCGATCAACTAACGATCCGGATTCCGTGCGGTGTAGTCACACGCTGTAGGACGGCGAACGCGATGTCGCAAACCAACGCGAGGGCGACAACGAGCAGCGAGGCGGCGAGCATCTGGGCGTAGTCCTGGGTCTTCAAACCAAGGAACAAGAACCTACCCAGCCCACCGGCCCCCACGTAGGCCGCCAGCGTGGCCGTGGCGATCACCTGCAGGAACGCTGACCGGACGCCGCCCACCAGCAGCGGCATGCCGAGGGGGATTTCGACGCGGGTCAGCACCTGAAGTTCGGTCATGCCGGACGCGCGGGCGGCGTCCACCGCCACCGGGTCGACGTTCTCAACCCCGGCGTAAGCGCCTGACAGCACCGATGGCAGCGCTAGCACCACGAAGGCGATCATGGGCCCTACAAGGCCAATCCCCAGCATGATGCCGAGCAGTGTCACCACACCCAGGGTTGGTAGGGCGCGGGCGACACCGGTCAGCGCTACCGCAACGCCGCGGCCGCGCCGGGTATGGCCCACCCACCAGCCGATGGGGACGCCGGCCAAGCAAGCCAGCAAGACGCCGACCACCGAGTACCCGAGGTGCTCAGCCAGTCGAACCGTGATTCCATCCGGCCCCGGCCAATGGGCCGGGGTCACCAGCCACGTCCAAGCTTCGATCAGGTATCTCATGCCGCAGACCCCCCGCCAACCGGTCGTGTGGAACGCACCCAAGGCAGCGCAAGGCGTCCCACACCGACCAGTGCGGCATCGACTGCAAGTGCGAGCGCCACCGTCGCAAGGATCCCGGCGATCACCTCGGCGAGAATTCCTCGCTGGAATCCATCGGTGAACAGCAAGCCTAGGCTCGGCACCCCCAGCACCGCGCTCACAGTAACCAGCGAGATAGTACTCACCGCAACCACCCGGGCTCCCGCCAGCAGCGTTGGCCCGGCCAACGGCAGTTCGACGGCCCAGAACCGTTGCCAGCGCGGGTAGCCCAACGCGTCGGCGGCGTCCTCGATCCGCGGGTCAACCTGACGCAAGGCGTCCGCAGCCGCTGGCACCATGAGCGCCAACCCATACAGGGTGAGCGCCACCACAATGTTGATCGGATCGCGCACCCCGGTGCCCAGCATGATCGGCAACACCACGAACAACGGCAGGGATGGAATCGCGTACAGCAAGCCCGCCCCGGCGAGCAGCGGCGTCCGCAACCCGGGGATCCGGTTTGCCAGCCAGCCCAGCGGCAGCGCTATCACGAAACTGGCCAGCAGCGGAGGCAGCGCCAGCAGCAGGTGGCTGGCGGTGTGGCCGACCACCACGTCGAGGTTGTTCAAAAGCCAGTTCATTGCGGCCTCAGGACGCCGACCGCTCGGCCGTGCGCGTCGAACAGCACTCCGCCTTCGTCGCGAAGCGTCCGTTGGCCCGAGTTCAAGCCGAGGAAGTCAGCGACGAAGTCATCCGCGGGTTGAGACAACAATTCGGAGCCAGTGCCACGTTGGGCCACATGCCCGCGTTCGCGGAGCAGGATGATCTGGTCGCCCAACCGCAGCGCCTCTTCGACGTCGTGAGTCACGAAAACGATCGTCTTTGTGAGGGTTCGTTGGAGCCGCAGCAGTTCGTCCTGCAACTCGCGGCGCACCAAGGGATCCACCGCGCCGAATGGCTCGTCCATCAAAAGAATGTTCGGATCCGCTGCCAATCCGCGAGCCACACCGACTCGCTGCTGCTGGCCTCCTGAGAGCTGAGCGGGGTAGCGGGACGCCAGGGCGTCGTCCAGCCCCACCATCTCCATGAGTTCCCGGGCCCGCGCGTGAGCGTCCGCCCGGGAGACGCCGTTGAGCAGTGGGACGGTTGCGATGTTGTCGATCACCCGCCTGTGTGGGAGAAGGCCGGAGTTTTGCATCACGTACCCGATACTTCGCCGAAGAGCCACCGGATCGCGTTCGGCGATGTCGACGCCATCAATCGTAATTCGGCCAGCGGACGGCTCGACCATGCGGTTGATCATCCGGAGCAGGGTGGTCTTGCCGCTCCCGGAGGATCCAAGCAGCACCGTCGTGGTTCGGGGCGGGAATTGCGCGCTGAAAGAATCCACCGCGACTGTGCCGTCGGGGTAGCGTTTGGTGACTTCGGTCAGCTCGATCATGCGACTTCCCCGGGTCGAGTCAGGCTGGGGCAACCACTTGGGGCGCCACTCTATGCGCTTGTCAGCAGAGAATAAACAGTTGTTTTCGGTGAACGGGTCGGAAAACCCCTCGTGATAAGCATTCACTCCCACATTGCTCGCACCGGCAAACCGGCGGGAATCGCAAAGTTAAGCTAGATTAACATTATGCATGATGCTCGAGCCGCTCACACGGATTCGGGCGCAAAAACACCCAATAAACGGGCTCCGCTAGCTAGCCTGCTGGGGCCAGCATTCGTTGCAGCTGTCGCCTATGTCGACCCCGGCAACGTTGCCGCAAACCTGACGGCCGGCGCTCAGTATGGCTACCTGCTTGTTTGGGTGCTCGTCCTGGCAAACGGCATGGCCGTGCTCGTCCAGTACCTCTCGGCGAAACTCGGCCTCGTCACGGGTCAGAGCCTTCCCAAGCTGATCGGGCAGCGGCTAACTCGCAAGCAGCGACTCGCGTTCTGGGGGCAAGCCGAGCTGGTGGCTGCCGCCACCGACATCGCAGAAGTCATCGGCGGTGCGATAGCGCTGTGGATCCTGTTCGGCATACCGCTGCTGATCGGCGGCGTTATCGTCGGGGCGGTTTCGATGCTGATGCTGACGCTGCAGTCCAAACGCGGGCAACGTGCCTTCGAGTTGGTGATCATGGGCTTCCTGCTCATCATCGCGATCGGGTTTCTCGCCGGATTGTTTGTTGCGGACGTCTCGTGGCCAGAAGCCGTGGCTGGGCTCGCGCCCCGATTCGCCGACAGCCAATCGGTGCTGCTCGCTGCGAGCATGCTGGGCGCCACGGTGATGCCTCACGCCATCTACCTTCACTCCTCTTTGAGTGTCCACCGTTTTGGGCCTCAAACGGAGCGGTCGCTGCCGCGTCTGCTTCACGCCATGCGGTGGGACGTCCTGGTGTCGCTTGTCGTCGCGGGTTCTGTCAACCTAGCCATGCTCCTGATCGCAGCCGCGAAACTTCCCGGCCATGAGGGCACCGACACGATCGAGGGCGCTCATGCCGCCATCACGGCGAACCTAGGACCAGTTGTTGGCGTGCTGTTCGCCGTGGGCTTGCTGGCATCCGGGCTCGCGTCCACCTCGGTGGGCAGCTACGCGGGCTCTGAGATCATGTCAGGCCTGCTACACGTGCGAATCCCGATCGTGATTCGCCGCGCGGTGACGATGATCCCGGCGCTCGTCTTGCTGGCCATGAACGTCGAACCGACCTGGGCGCTGGTGCTCAGCCAGGTTGCGTTGAGTCTGGGCATCCCGTTTGCTTTGGTGCCCCTTGTGAAGCTGACTAGCGACGGCGTCGTCATGGGTCCGTTCCGCAACGGTCGCCTACTCATCGCATTGGCTTGGATGGTCGTAGCCCTTGTCATCTCGCTGAACCTACTGCTGGTCTGGTTGATAGCCACGGGAAGCGGGTGACGCGTGACAGACCACGTTTTAGAACTGAGCCACGTCGTCCAGGATTACCTGAAAACCATCTGGCAGGCCACAGAGTGGGGCGGACGGCCGGCCACCACCTCGTACCTAGCCTCGCGTTTCAACACCACCCAGGCCAACGTCTCGGACACTCTACGACGCCTCACCGATGCCGGCTTGGTTACCCGCGAGCCATATCGGCCAGCCTCCCTGACCGCAGCGGGGGAGCAGTTCGCCCTCGCCATGGTCCGCAGACACCGGTTGATCGAGACATACTTGGTTTCGGCTTTGGGGTACGACTACACAGAAGTCCACGACGAAGCGGAGCGACTCGAGCACGCAGCGTCCGACACCTTCATAGATCGCATCGACGCGCTGCTCGGGCACCCGCAGACTGACCCACATGGCGACCCGATCCCGTCCCCTACGGGGAGCGTCCACTACCCGTCGGTCGCCATTAAGGCGACCGACGCTTCGCCCGGGCGCTACCAGGTTGTGCGGATATCGGACGCCGACCCTGAAGCTTTGAGCGACATCCACAAGATGGCTATCCAAGCGGGCACGACCGTGCTCATCTCGAACGACGACGGCCTCAGGCTACGTCGCTGCGATCAAAGCTATGAACTGTCCCACCGCGGAATGGCTGCGATCTGGGTCGCGCCCGAGGCGTCCTAAAGTTCGTAGTCGCGGGTTTCGGGCATCCGCCAAAACACGACAGCAGAAACCAGCAGCAGCACGATCATGATCACCAGGAACCACACGAACTGGTCGCGTTGGATCAGCCCTGTCGCCAACGTCGGGGTCAGGCCGCCGAAGATGGCAACGGCGATCCCGTAGGGCAGCGAGATTCCGGCGGTGCGCACCTCGGGCGGGAACTGTTCTGCCATCACCGCGGCCAGCGATCCCGCGTACGCAGCTAGGAACACTGCACTGGCACCAACAGCCAACAGGACGCTGCCGAAGGTCGGTTGTAAGCCAAGCAGCAGAGGGGCGAAGGTGGCTGCTGATCCCAGCGCGAAGAAGAGCAGCAAGGGCCGGCGTCCGTACTTGTCGGAGAGATGGCCGCTGAGCGGTTGCAGGATCGTAAAGATTGCAAGACCAAGCGCCGCCGCTGGTTGGGCGACCTTGATGTCGATCCCGGTTTGCAGGTGAGCGAGCGTGGGCGAGAACACGAACCAGAACTGGACGAGTGCTGTTCCGGCAGCGACCAAACCAACGACGCGGAGCGCCTCCTTGGGGTACTTGCGGAACACCTCCAGCAGCGGACGCTTCTCGAGTCGTCCGGCAGCCTTCGCTGTGGTGAAAGCGTGGGTGTCTGGCACCCGCATGCGCAGGTAGAGCCCGAGCAGACCGAGAACGGCGCCCAAACCGAACGCGGCGCGCCAGCCCCACGAGCTGACTGCACCGGGCGCCATGGTCGCGAACATGAAGCTGGCTAGGATAGATGCCGACAGTGTGCCCGCCCCCACTGACACCTGTTGCCAAGCTCCGGTGCGCGCGCGGCGTCCGGGAGCAGCGTTCTCAACCAAGAAGGCGGACGACGTTCCGAACTCGCCACCCGCAGAAAAACCCTGGAGCGAGCGCGCAATCACCAACAGGATCGGGGCAGCGATTCCGATCGTCGAGTACGTCGGGATCACCGCGATCATCAAACTGGCGGCGGCCATCAGCAGGATCGTCAACGTCATACCTGCGCGCCTGCCGTGCCGGTCGGCGTAAGAGCCAAGCACGGCGCCACCCAGCGGGCGGAAGAAGAAGCCCACCGCGAACACCGCGAAGGCGCTCAACAGGCGGGCGCGCTCGTCGGTCTGCGGAAAGAACGAAGCAGCGAAGAACGGTGCGAAGAAGCCGTACACCGACCAGTCGAACCATTCGACCAGGTTTCCCAGGGTGCCAGCGACGACAGATCGGCGCCGTTCCTGCTCGGTGGGGGCAGCAATGACGGTCATGTAGCTCCAGTGCTCGACACGTTATGAATCGGCCACATGCTACATCAGGCTCCGCAGCGTACCGGCCCCGATCGTATGCCGGCGCTCGCCAGCCACGCGCGCGATCAGGCCCCGATCCGAGGTTGCCACCAGCACCTCGCCAGCGAGCTTCGCAGCCGTTTCGGCGATCGTCTGGTCACCCTCGCCGGGGGCGTCCACAACGGTGAGGAGGCCGTCGGCGTCCAACCTGACGCCGCGCGCAGCCCCCTCCAACACCACCACGATGTCGGGCCAGAGAGTCCAGGTTTCGGCGAGCCCGAACCACGTCCCAGGCACCCCGTGGTCGGCCAAGCTGGCCAGACCAGCCAACAGCCGACGAGCCGCCCCGCGTCGGTCGCGCCACCATCCGTCAGGGCGGGCGCCGATGACGTTGGCGGCGTCCACCACCAACGTGGCGGGGTTTTCCAGACGATCTCGCAGCTGGAGCCACATGCGGCCGAAGCCGGGGTGAAGCGGTAAACCGTCGACCTCTTCCAACGAAACCCACCGCAGCGCTTCGCTTTCGGCGTCTCCGATTATCGGTTCGAACGGGGTGACCACATTCCCACCGACTGTCGTGTAGCTCCAGTAGCCGAGATCGAAGTGGTGGGTGAACCGCCGTTGGACGGCGCCTGTCGGCACCCCCGCTTCTTCGTTTGCCTCTCGGTACGCGGCTGGCACGGGCGCTTCGGTCATGTGGAGTGCCCCACCGGGGATACCCCAAGTGTCTCCTTGGTCGCTCCACGACACTCGGTGTTGCAGCAACACACCCTGATCCGGGTCGTGTGCCAATAAACCAGCGGCGCCGGCCAGACCCCAAAACCGCCCTTCTGGCCCCTCAGCCCAGGCGTCAGCGGGATCACGCGGGCCATGTGGGCGGCGTGGTTCAGTCATGTGTTCATCCTGCCAGCCTGTTCTGTCAGTGAGGACGCCGCTAGCCGGGTTGCCGGGCGGTTGTAGTGGACGCCGACCGGTGTGACGCACGATAGTTCTATCGTGATCTCACTTTGGGGCTGGTTGTTAGCTGTGTTGAACGCCATCAGCCGAGCGCTTGCTCTCGACCCGTCTCTGCTTGCCAAGGCGAGTCACCCCGGGTTCTTACCGGTCGCTGGGGGAGTAGCTTTACTGGCCGGTGCTTCAACCATGCTCGGTCACAGCGTCGTTTTATTCCTCAACCGGGTTAGGGGCTTGCGGTTCGTGCTCGCCTTGCTGGGTGCTGGCCTTTGGACGGTCTTCTTTTTCCTCGTCCAAGGTGCGTTGGTTGGGGTCGTCGGTCACCTCGCGTTGGGTCGAGGCCCCGACTGGCTGACGCTGTTTGCCGTGGTCATGTTGTCTGCAGCACCGTTGTGTTTCAACTTCCTGATCCTCATTCCCTATTCCGGTCTGTTCATCGGCAGGCTGCTCCAGATGTGGTCGTTCTTCATCCTCGTCGTAGCCATCTCGCCGCTGTTCAAGGTCAGCTTGTGGGGAGCGCTGCTCATCACTAGTGCCGGTTGGCTAATCCGCCACCTGCTAGCCCAGTTGGCAGCGGGCCCGGTCAGCTGGGTTAGTGCCAGAGGCTGGCGAGTTCTGACCGGACGCCCCACGCTCATCACCCCTCGCGATGTGTTGGCGGGTTCCCCCTTCGTCAATCTGGTGGGGGACGACTCGTGATCTCGGTCATTTTGGTTGGCATTCTGGTTCTGGTTGGGATCTACGCTGCCCTAGCCCCGATCGAATCGTTGGCGTGGTGGTCAAGGCAGGGTCAGGACGAGGTTTCAGCCGTTGTCCAAGACTTGCTGGGGCCGGTGGACGCCGAAGGCCCGGCCCAGCGGCGGGTCTACCTGGTCTACCTTTCCGGTGTCGGTTCGCTTGACGGCACCGCCAACTCTCGTCGAGAGAAGGCGGTGCTTGCTGCTGTTGAGCGGCTGGTTCCGCAAGTTGTTATCGCAGCCGATGTGTTCCCCTATTCGGTGACGAACCGAGGGCTGCTCACGGGAAGTCGGACGACAACATGGCTTTGGAAACGATTGCGGCTGGTTCGCAGGAACAAGCCCTTTCTCGGGCTGCACTTGCTGATAAACGCCCGCAACTTCTTCCAAATGTTCGTGTCGGCGGATCCAAGGTACGGCCCGACGTTCAACCTTGGGGTCGCCAAAGAGATCCAAAGATCCCTGATTCGTCACGGCTATCAGCACGGAAGCGGTTGTCCTGTTTTGATCGTGGGGTATTCAGGGGGTGGCCAGATCGCCATTGGTTCCGCCTGGTACCTAGGATTGGCGGGGTTCGATGTGTCTGTCGTCTCCATCGGCGGGATGCTCTCCGACGACCCGGGTCTGGATCGGATCGACCACCTGTGGCACGTCTACGGCTCAAAGGATGGCCTCGCCGATTCCGGACGTTACTTGTTCCCTGGACGCTGGCCCACCGCACCGCTCAGTTCATGGAACAAGGCGCTGCGAGAGGGACGAGCCACAGTCGAAGAGATCGGCCCGATGCGCCACAATGGGGTGAAGGATTACTTCGACGCCAAAGCCGTCGATTCCCAGGGAAGAACGCACGCGGAGTTAACGACGCATGCGCTGATCGATGCCGCCCGCTCGGTAGCTGCGAGGTCCGGGATCGAAAGTGATTGATCGGCCGTCAGCTCGGCGAGTCTGGCTCCGGCTCGGGTAGCACGTACTCCATGTCGATCTCGTCCCGCGTGACGATGCTTTCTTGCGGTTCGGCCGGAGTGCCTGCCCGCGCGACGCCGTAACCTGAAGGGTCGGTCAAGTTCAGCGCAGCTCCGGTGCGCAGCGCGGTCAACTGGAACCCGTGATATTGGAAGAACGCCAACGCCTCAAGGTTGTCATTGGTGGTGGCCGCTGTGATCCGCTTCACGCCGCGTTCCACAGCTTCTTTCAGAACTCTTGCGACCAGCAGGCTGCCGATTCCTTGGCGGCGCTGAGAGGCGTCCACTGACACGATGTGAAGGCGGTCCGGATACGCAGCGAAGGTGATCACCCCGCCGATCAACTTGTCGCGGTGCGCAACGAAACCTTCAAGATCATTTGGATGGAACACCTCGTGGTGCCATTCGACCGTCGGTTCCCCCCATCGTTGAGCGAGCCACTCGCTCAACTCGGGCGATGGAACGTAGGCACTAACCGAAACCGGCACTGTAGCGGGGGTCCTCTCCGGGCAAAGGTGGCGTAAGCAGGCATACCAACGTTGGAATGCCACGTCATTAGGCCTAGATGGTAGCCCCGTGGACGCAAAAGAGGGGGCGTTTCAGCACGATTGCCCGTGCGAAGCGCCCCCTCGAAGGTCAACTAACGATGTTAGCCTGTTTCAGGCCAGCGCGTCGAGGATCTGGTTGAACGATTCAGATGGACGCATGACTCCCGTCGTCTTCGCATCGTCTGGGGAGTAGTAGCCACCGATGTCAGCCGGGGAGCCCTGAACTGCAATAAGTTCGGCATCGATCTTCTCTGCGTTCGCCGCAAGCTGGTCTGCCACCGGCTCAAAGACGGCTGCCAGATCCCGGTCGGCTGTTTGCTTCGCGAGTTCCTGCGCCCAGTAGAGGGCCAACCAGAAGTGGGATCCCCGGTTGTCGATCTGGCCGACGCGACGAGCCGGGGACTTGTTCTCGTTGAGAAGGGTCTCGGTTGCCTTGTCGAGGGCGTCTCCGAGGACGGCCGCACCCTTCACTCCCTGCGTGGTCGCCAAGTGCCGCAGGCTCTCGGCCAGCGCCAAGAATTCGCCTAACGAATCCCATCTGAGGTAGTTCTCGTTTACCAACTGCTCCACGTGCTTGGGAGCGGAGCCGCCAGCCCCGGTCTCGAACAGGCCGCCGCCGTTCATCAGCGGCACCACCGAGAGCATCTTGGCTGAGGTGCCCAACTCCAGGATCGGGAACAGGTCGGTGTTGTAATCCCGAAGCACGTTTCCGGTCACCGAGATGGTGTC
>CAYMMF010000040.1:0-429 GCA_964391475.1 uncultured Propionibacteriaceae bacterium
GATCACGAGCACGACGGTGGCCCGCTCGCGAGGCACCCGCTCGACCCCGTTGGGCCGAGCCCAGGCGATCACTAAAGCAACCAGGCTCAGCAGCGAAAACGCCACCGCGGCATGCCTGCGCCACTGCGACTGGCGAGGAACCACAGCTCCCAGCACGGCCGTGTTGGTGAACCGCATCCCCGAGCGGTTCTTCCGCAGAACTGCCCAAACGTAGACAGCTACCAAAAGCGGGATCACAAGCAGCAGCCAAAGCCGTTGCGGATCTAGGAATTGCATGCCCAGCACTACCGCGTCACTCCTTGTGGTGGGGTGTGCAGCACGGCTGCCGTCCGCTTGTAGGTCAGCACGAACCTGGCGATGTCGTGCACCCAGTCTCGGTCGGTGCGCAGTTGGATGTGTCCCACACCTGCGCGGCGCAAGGCAATCCGA
>CAYMMF010000040.1:439-14668 GCA_964391475.1 uncultured Propionibacteriaceae bacterium
GTGCCCCACCCCTGCCCGCCTCAGGGACGCCCGGATTCGCTCCCGCTGGGCTGCCGCTGCCGCGTCGAATCGTGCCCTGGCCGCCGCGTCGGAGGTGTTCACGTACCTGGTGAACGGACTCTCTGGGTCTTTGATTAGAACGTCACCGACATCTGGTAGTTCAATCTCTCGCCTGTCTACCACCTCTATGGCGAGCACCTGATTTCGCACTGCAAGACGTCGCAACGCTCGCTCCCACGGAGGTTCGGCATTCGGATCCAGCTCGTTCTCACCGGGGCTCAGGAAGTCCGAAACGACGATTCGGAGCCCCCTGCGACGCTGGAGGCGAATCAACTGCTCAATCCCAGCCTCAAGATGGAAGTAAGGCCCTTCGCTACGATCCGGGACGATCGGTTCTGTGAGCATGCGTCGCAATAGGGAATACAGCGCCATTCGTCCTGACCGGGCGGGAATTCGTCGGATCACGTCGGGCCTCATGATGAACCCTCCGAAGCGATCCCCCATGCGCTGGCTCAGGAACCCGATGGTCGCTATCGCCGCGATCCCAAGATCGCGCTTGGTAACCCCCTGAGTGCCCCAGTTCATGGACGGGGTTACGTCCAGCAGTGCCCACACTTCGAGTTCGCGGTCAGCGATGGTGTCACGCACGTGGGGGACCTGGGTGCGTGCTGTCACCGCCCAATCCATGCGCCGAACGTCGTCCTGACCCGGAACGTAGAGACGCGCGTCGCTGGCCTCGGAGCCTGGGCCGGGCAGTAAGCCCCGGTGATCGCCCTGAAGGAAGCCCTCCATGCGGCGCACGATCGTGAGTTCGAGTCGACGCAACGCCTGCTCGGGAGCGAGCTTGGCCAGCGGCAACGTCGCCTTCGTCGGTGCGCGCAGCACTGTCTGGGCGACGTCTAGATCGTCGGGAGGCGGTGAGAACTGCGGACGTGCCATCGTGAGCAGCCGGTTCAGGAGACCCCAGCGGGCGGCGTCCACCCGTGTTGCGTTTGTGCCTTTGCGCGCTGCTGGTCGCTCCACACCGGGGTCGGCGCGGGAACCATCGCGACGATTCTTTCGATCACCTGAACTGGTGAAATGTTGTCTGCTACAGCATCAAATCCGAGCACCAACCTGTGCGCCATGACGTCTGTGGCGATCGATTGCACATCGGTAGGCAGCACGTAGTCGCGGCCGTGGATCAAGGCCAACGCGCGCGCCGCGGCGACAAGCCCAAGAGTTGCTCGAGGAGATGCGCCAACCTGGATCACCGTAGCCAAATCGGGCATGCCGAAGTCGGATGGGGTTCGCGTCGCCATCACCAGCCGAACCACGTACTCGGCCACCAGATTGTGAACGAAAACTTTCGACGCTTCGTCTTGAAGTTTGCGGACCATGTCCGGGTTAAGAACGTTGGCTGGCTCAGGAGGCGTCACGCTCATGCGCCGCAGGATCTCGAACTCTTCGTTGCCACGCGGGTACGGCACATCTACCTTCAACAAGAAACGGTCTCGTTGAGCCTCGGGCAACGGGTAAACACCCTCGGATTCGATCGGGTTTTGGGTTGCGATCACGATGAACGGCTTGGGAACCGGGTACGTCACGCCGCCGATCGACACCTGCTTCTCAGCCATGAGTTCGAGCATTGCTGCCTGAACTTTTGCTGGCGCCCGGTTGACCTCGTCAGCCAGCACGAAGTTCACAAACACTGGCCCCAGCGCGATGTCGAATTTCTCTTGCCTGGACGAGTAGATGCGCGTCCCGACTATATCGGAGGGCACTAGATCTGGCGTGAACTGGATCCGGGCGAAATCGCCACCCACCACTGTGGCGAAAGTGCGAACCGCAAGCGTCTTGGCGGTGCCGGGCACACCTTCCAGCAGAATGTGCCCTTTCGCCAGAAGACCTACCATCAACTGTTCGACCATATGCTCTTGGCCCACGATCACCCGCTGCACCTCGGCGATTGCTCTGCCCAGCAGGGTGACTGAATCAATGGTGTGGCTACCGGCGGTGTCTGGGTACGTCTGGTTCGTCACGTCGGAAACGATACCCGACCATGCTGACAACCCAACCGCGGTTCTGAGTCGGGACCATGCCGGTTGATCCGTGGACCGGCAAGAGATCACATTCAACCCGCGATTGACCCATGTGATGAGATATACCCGATGACGATGGAACAGCCCCCTGATCCGGACGCAACTGCACCGCGTCCGGAATTGGCGCGCCTGTCGCCGCTGTTGAGCATCGATCCCCCTCGGGTGAACGCATTCTGGTTGGACGCCCGGCTGGCGGCCAGCCCGTCCGGGGTCGCCTATGTCGCACACGACAAAACCAAGACACCGGTGATGGTGGTTTTGTTGTCCCAAGGTGCCGCGGGTGATCCTGTGGCTCGAGAACGGCTCGCCGGCACCGTGAACAAGATGCACATCGACACGGTGGTTGCCCGCGGTGGTCGCGATCAAAGCACCGGCAGGCTGGCCGTCCGCTATCGTGCGCCAATCGACGCCCCGGACGGCGCCGCTCAGCCCGCACCTTGGGTTGCCTTGGGTTTCGATGGCACCCAGCGAGCAGTTGCGGAGGCCGAGCGGATCCTGGCAGATGTCGACTTGGCGTGGTTACCGCTCCAAGGTCAAGTCGCCGGCCCTTCTTTCAAGCTGCATTGGGTGGATCGGATCATGCCCGGCACGGTTCGGTTGTGGCCGCTGCCTTGGCCAGGACGCCACGACCGCGCCGGAGTGCTGTCGATCCTGGCGTCGTGGTTGATCATGCTGCTGCTGGCTGCGTTGGCGGTTTTGGTGGCGATCCTGCTGTTCCAGGGATCTCCCCCTCAGACTCCCCCGCCACCCGTCCCAACCACAGGTTCGCCACCACCGGATTCGGCGTCCCCTTCGCCGGAATCAGCCTCGCCATCCCCCGAATCAGCCTCACCTTCGCCGGAATCGGCGTCGCCGTCACCGCAGTCGCCACAGCCGTCCCCCTCCGAGTCGGCGGGTGGCGGTTCCCCGACGCCCAACTCCAGGCTGTGACGCAATGCGAGCGATAGCCACCGATCTGGACGGAACCTTGTTGACACCCGCTGGGACTATCCATCCGGTCGACGCTGAGGCGCTCCACGCAGCTCATTCGCTTGGGGTGGCGATCGTGGTTGCGACCGGACGCCCCTCGCGTTGGCTTGACGTTCTCGCGCCGCTTCAACGACTCGATCCGATCGTGATCGCGAGCAACGGCGCGGTGATAATCCGGGGAGGGGAGCCAACCGATCATGCTTGGCTGGATGTGGAGACGGTCTCAAGCCTGCTGACTGACCTGTCTGATGCGCTTCCCGGGGCTCTGTTCGCGCTTGAGCGAGGTGACCTGTTCGGATGTGAACCCCTCGCTTGGTCGCGGTTCGAGGCTGAGCCCGGCACGCTGCGCGCACCCGCTCACGAGCTACTCGACATTATGGGTCCACCGTTGAAGCTGCTGGTTTTCCATGATTCGTTGGATTCCGACCGGCTCCACGCTGAGGCTGAGGTGGCGATCGCAGGACGAGCTACCGCCACCCATTCGCTGACCCACAACAAGTTCGGGTTGATCGAACTCAGCGCACCGGGGGTGACCAAAGCTCAGGCGTTGGGGCGAGTCGCCGCCGAATTGGGGGTGGACGCGGCTGACTTCGTGGTGTTCGGTGACATGCCCAATGACGAAGAGATGCTTGAGTGGGCCGGGCGCGGATTCGTCATGGGTAACGCGCACCCAGACCTACTGGCACGTTTCGAGGTGGTCGCGTCCAACGCGGACGCCGGAGTCGGTCGCACGCTAAACCGGTTGTTGGGGCGTCCGGTTTAGGATCATCAGGCGTAGCCGAGTTCGTGCAGCCGATCATCGTCGATGCCGAAGAAGTGGGCGATCTCGTGAACGACAGTGATGTGGACTTCGTCGATCACGTCTTCGACGGTGTTGCAGATCTCCAAGGTGGGGTTTCGGTAGATGAATATCCGGTCGGGTAGGACGCCGCCATACCAGGAACCCCGATCGGTGAGTGGGACGCCGTCGTACAACCCGAGCAGATCAGGCTCGTCAGCGGGGGCGTCGTCCTCAACCAGAATCACGCAGTTCTCAATGAGGTTCGCCAAGTCGTCGGGAATCGTGGCGAGCGCTTGCTCAACGAATCCCTCGAACGCTTCACGCGAAACCTCGATTGCCATGGCTGGAAGACTACCCAGGCCGGATGCCTAGTGAATTCGAACCACATCAGGGATTAGCCTGTCAGTCATGACCGGTGAGGGCGCGTTACTCCACATCGAGGGGCCTGGAGGCGTCCGGGAAGTGAAGCTGACCAGCACCGGGAAGGAGCTGTGGCCTTCGTCCGATTCCGGCAGCATGTCGATCACCAAACGCGACTTGGCCGAATACTTACTCTCGGTGGCAAAGCCGTTCCTTCATCTCAACGGTGATCGCCCAATGACCCTTCAACGTTTCCCTGATGGCATTAGCGGCGAGGAGTTCTTCGCTAAACGTCCACCCCGCGGTGCACCTAGTTTTATCCGGACGGTCACATGCGCCTACCCTTCCGGACGCAAACACGAGCAACTAGTTTTCGATGAACCGGCGGCGTTGGCGTGGGCTGCTCAAATCGCCACCATCACTTTCCACCCATGGCCGGTGCGAACTGCCAATCTCGACAATCCAGATGAGTTTCGGATCGACCTCGACCCCCAGCCAGGCAGGTCGTTCGCCGACGCAGTCGAATCCGCGTTTGCTCTTCGCGAGGTCATGGCAGAAGTGGGCTTGCGGGCGTATGCCAAGACCTCGGGCAACCGGGGTGTCCACGTGTACGCACGGATTCGCCCGATCCACGAGTTCCAGGTAGTGCGACACGCCGTCATCGGCGTCGCCCGCGAACTGGAACGCCGACTGCCCGATCTGGTCACCACAAGTTGGTGGAAAGAGGGACGCGGGCAACGGGTGTTCATCGACTTCAACCAGGCCAACCGCGACCGGACGATCTCCGGCGCGTACTCACCTCGCCCGCTGCCGTGGGCGCCGGTCTCAACGCCCCTGAGCTGGGAGGAGTTGCCGGACGCCGACCCGGCGGCGTTCACCGTGCGCACCGTTCCGGGGCTCCTTGCCGAACGAGATTGCCCATGGTCGGGCATGGACGCCGAACCGGGCGACCTAGCAGGGGCGCTCGGATTGTGGCAGGCCGATCTCGAACGTGGGTTGGGTGAGTTGAACTTCCCACCCGACTACCCCAAGATGCCAGGCGAACCACCCCGGGTGCCACCAAGTCGGCGCAAGGCAGATAGGGCCGAAAGTAGCTACCTGGCCCCGAAAGCCGAGCGTGATTCGGAATGGGGGACGCCAATCGTCCCGCCGTTTGGGCCGATGCTGGCGAAGACGCTGAAGGAGCTACCGAGCGCAGATGTGCTGTTTGAACCCAAGTGGGACGGGTTTCGCACGCTGATTTGGCGGTCGGGGGACGCCGTGGAACTCGGCAGCCGCAACTCGCGTCCGCTCACGCGATACTTTCCCGAGATCGTCGAAGCGGTTAAGGCAAATTTTCCTGATCCGTGCTGCATCGACGGCGAGATCATCCTGATCGATCCAGAAAGAGGCGACCGACTGAATTTTGACCTGTTGCAGCAGCGAATCCATCCAGCAGCGTCCCGAATCAAGAAGTTGTCTTTGGAAACACCAGCGAGTTTCGTGGCGTTTGACCTACTCGCGGTCGGACCAATGAACTGGGCTGAGCGTCCTTTCCGCGAACGTCGCGCAGCCCTGGTGGACGTCTTGCGGGGAGCACAACCTCCCATATTCCTGACTCAAGCAACCGCTGATCGCGAGTTGGCAAGGGTGTGGTTCACCCAGTTCGAGGGAGCCGGTCTGGACGGGGTGATAGCCAAACCCATGGATGCCCCTTACGCCGAAGACAAGCGGGTCATGTTCAAGATCAAACACGAACGCACCGCAGACTGCGTCGTTGCTGGCTACCGTCTCTATCGCAATGAATCTGACGCCATCGGCTCGTTGTTACTGGGGTTGTACAACGAAGGTGGCCACCTAAATTTTGTGGGCGTGATCGGAGCTTTCCCAATGGTGCGGCGCCGGGAACTTTTCACCGAACTGCAGCCTCTGGTCACCTCCCTGGAGGGGCATCCGTGGGCGACGACACAACCCGCGGGTGCGACTCCAGACGATCGGGATCAAGCGATCGCACGGACGCCGACCGCCGCCGTCCATTCTCGATGGAACGCGAAGAAGGATCTCTCATTTGTGCCGTTACAGCCTTCGCAGGTCGTCGAGGTTCGCTACGACCACATGGAAGGCGTCCGGTTCCGGCACACCGCTCAGTTCGTGCGTTGGCGTTCGGATCGGACGCCAACGTCATGCACGTATGACCAGCTTGAAGAGCCAGTGAGCTACAACTTGGCCGATGTATTGGGCAAGCCGGGTGGATAAACGTGCCGCTAACCCCGGGACGTCCGTTCGTCGTCGCCACTTGGCGGACGGGGACTTTGTGGACGGGGACGACACGATGGCGAGATCCGTCTCCGACTAGGTGGGGCGTGCGGGGCTTGAACCCGCGACCCAGGGATTATGAGTCCCTTGCTCTGACCAGCTGAGCTAACGCCCCTAAGCGCAGGTCACTCTACCCGTCAACTGCGCCGGTGGGCCATACGTGCCACGATCCCGTCCCCGACCGACTGGACGAGTTGCACGATGACGATGAGCATCACCACCGCCATCAACAGCACCTCAGAGTTAAACCGCTGGTAGCCGTAACGGATGGCAAAATCGCCGACTCCGCCGCCCCCAATAGCGCCCGCCATCGTCGAATAGCCGATAAGCGTGACCAGAGTCAGAGTTGCCCCAGCGATCAACCCCGGCAGAGACTCAGGAAGCAGCACCTTCCACACGATCTGCCTAACCGTAGCCCCCATAACCTGGGCGGCTTCGATCTTCCCTGGCGACACCTCGCGCAGGGCAGCCTCAACCACCCGGGCGAAGAACGGGATCGCCCCGACCGCCAGCGGAACGACTGCAGCCGTGGGGCCATAAGCTGTCCCCACCAACCATCGGGTGAACCCGATGAGTGCGATCATCAAAATCAGGAACGGCAGCGACCGCGCGACATTAACCACAGCGCCGAAGCCCGCATACCAGGCCCGGCTCGGGGTGAGGCCATCAGGCGCCCAGTTACGCAACAAAACACCGGCGATGGTGCCAAACACCACGGTGATCAGAAACGACCAGGTCACCATCCAGCCGGTCTGGCCGAGCGCAAACATCAACTCGGGCAGTGCCTCAATCCAAGTTGCTTTGTTCACAGGTGCACCCCCACCTGGCGTTCGCGAAGATAGTCCACGACGGCGTCAAAGTCGACTTCCCCATCGGGCCGAGAGAACCGGACGCGGAGGCGTCCTACCTGACTCCCGGCGATCTGCTCGACCGAGCCGCCGAGAATCGAAATGTCGACGCCCAAATCTCGCACGACCCCAGAGATGATCGGATCAGTCACGTGCCCGTGGGCGAAGCTCAACACCACCGACGTCGGGTCTACCTGCGAGGACCCCACCGGCAACAAAATGTCGGCCAGTGCAGAATCCGGGTCGGTAAGAAGGTCAATCAAAGGTCCGGATTCAACCACCTGCCCGTGCTCCATCAGTGCTGCGGAGTCGCAAATGCGCCTCACAACCTCAGCCTCGTGAGTGATGAGCACGATCGTCACGCCTGTGCGTCGGTTGATCTCAGCCAGCAGATCGAGGATCTGCTCGGTCGTCGTCGGATCCAGCGCAGAGGTCGCCTCGTCACAAAACAGGACGTCGGGCCCCGCGGCGAGCGCGCGCGCAATCCCGACCCGCTGCTTCTGGCCACCGGACAGTTGGGACGGCCACGCGTCCCCCCTGTCGCCCAACCCAACCAAATCGAGCAGTTCGGCGACTCGGGCATCCCGATCCGCCTTGGGTGTGCCTTGCACTTCGAGGGGGAACGCCACATTTGCCGCCGCGGTGCGCGAACCGAACAGGTTGAAGTGCTGGAAAATCATTCCCATGCGATGGCGCGTGGCGCGGAGCTCTTTGCCCGTGAGAGTGGTGAGTTCCACGCCAGCGACACTCACAGTGCCTGACGTTGGTCGTTCCAAGGCAGTCAGGCATCGCATTAGGGTCGTCTTACCGGCCCCACTTCGACCTAGGATGCCGAAGATTTGGCCGGGTTCGACCTGCAAACTGACGTCGTTCACGGCGGTCACCGCCGTGGCTCCACCGGTGTAGGTCTTCGTTAGGTTGGCGACCCTGATCATCGGGTCAGTTGGCGGGTTTGGCGGGAATGACCGAACCGGAGTAGGTGTCGGTAATCCACTTGGCAGTCTCTTCAGAGGTCAACGCTTCCGCCAACTTCTTCACCCGGGCGTCTTCTGCGAGGTCGGACTTGACGACCAGGATGTTTACGTAGGGGTTGCCCTCGGCGGTCTCCAGGTAAAGCGCGTCGGTCGAAGGCTTCAGGCCCGCCTCAAGTGCGTAGTTGCCGTTCACGATCGAAAGGGTCACCTTCGGGTCGTCCAAGGACGCCGCGAGTTGCGGCCGATCGATCTTCACAAACGAGATCTTCTTGGGGTTCTCCGACACGTTTGCGTCGGTGATCTGGGAGTAGTCCAGATTCGGGTCGGTCCGATCGACATTCAGCTTGATCAGCCCGGCGTCCTCAAGCAGGAACAGCCCACGGGCCTGGTTCGTGGCATCAGCGGGTATCGCGATGACAGCCCCGTCCGGCACCGCGTCGAGCGTTACCTTCTTGGAGTACAGGCCCAACGGTTCGATGTGCACGGCCGCAACCGAAACCAGGTCGGCGCCCTCGTGCTGGGCGTTCCAATCCTTCAGATAGGGGATGTGCTGGAAGAAGTTGGCGTCCAGGTCACCCGCAGCCACAAGCTGGTTGGGATCAATGTCGCCTGCGATCTGCGTCACCTCGACCTTGACGTCACCGAGTTGACCGGTGTCTTGGACGTGTTTGATGAGCTCTGCGTGCGGGATGACGTCGGCGATCACCCTCAACGGCTTGGCAGGGTCGGCCGCGTCACCGTTCCCTTGGTTGGCTGCCCCGCAGCCGGTCAGTGCGGCGGACGCGACCACAGCCGCCAACGCAACAGCGGCTAGTTTACGAATAGACATGATTGTTCCTCAGGTTAGCTAGGGGTTCAGGCTTGTCTGCCCTTGGGCGCTGCGACTCGAAGAGGAGTGCCCGGGTCACCTGTGCTGTCAGGCGGGCAGTCACTGACAGCACGGGAGCATCATCATGGTGGCGCAGCGCGCGAGCATGATCAGGTTCTCCATACCGATGACATTAGCGCGACTGGTCAGACCCACCAAATCGATCTCAAATGGACGAACCCCGCTGTCCGGCGCTCTGGACTTGTGCCTACCCCTGCGTCGAAAACCAAAAATCCCGGCACCTACACAGATGCCGGGTTGGCTCCCCCGGGTGGACTCGAACCACCAACCTGCGGATTAACAGTCCGACGCTCTGCCGATTGAGCTACAGGGGACCGCGCCTGAACGCGAGAAGAAACACTAGCAGATCTGGATCAGAACTCATATTCGGTTCGGAGCCTCTCCAACTCCACGTTCGCGACGGCCACCGCGTTCGGATCGGCCAAGATTCTCGGGTTCCCGCTGATCGTCCAGATGGCTTTGGCTTCGGCGTCGGCCAGGTCACGACGCGCGCTCACCACCAGCGTTGCCCGGCCGCCGACGTCCACAAGACGCTGAAGCAGAATCGTCGCTTCGACACGCTCCCTGAAAAGATCTGGGACGCGCCCAGGAACGTCCAAAGCAAGGTGGTGCTCTGTGCCGTCGAACGCGACCCAATGCAGGGCGGACGCCTCGGCGTCCCACCCGCCACGCGCAATGTCGTGCCACCGGACGTCAACCCAGGCACCCTCAACGTGAAGGCAGAGTCGATCGTGTAGGCCCGCCGCCGCCACATCGGGCCCGGTTCCGACAGCCAGAGGCCGGACGCGGCGTCCAATATGTTGGTTGAGCGAATCGGCCAGTCGGGCGTCCAATCTGCCCTTACGTGTCAGTGCCATCGTCACATCATGCCGCTAAAAGCAGCGGTTCCAACACTGACGCCAGGGTGTGGAGCGCGTCCCGCTCCCGTCGCCTCACGGTTGACTCGCTTAGGCCAAGCCTGTCCGCAACCTGCTTGGCCGACAACACCTCGCCTTCGTCGAGCCCATAGCGCAACACGATGATCTGCCGCTGGGTGGCAGAGATCGAGCTGAGCGAACCACGGACGTCCAAGACGTCCAAGGCCGCATTCCCTGGGTTTAGCGTTTCGACCGCCAACTCGGCAGGCAAAGAATCCGGAGTCTCCCAAGCTAAAAGCTCGGCAACCCACTCCAGTGGATACCCCCACTCGTCCGCCACTTCGGCGATGCTCGGCGTCCGACCTATCCGGATCGCCAACTCGTAAAACTTACCGTGAGCCTGCCGCCACAACTTGGCTCGCCCAGTGGGAATCCCTGCCCGACCGCACTGGGTAGCGACGGCGTCCCCGACCCGCATCCGGATCCAATGCAGCGCGAGCGTTGCAAACCGCCAGCCGCGCATGTGATCGAACCTTCGGATCGCCTCCAGAAGGCCGAGGACGCCCTCCTGGAAAAGTTCCTGGTGATCCTCGACCTCGACCCGATACGACCTGACGACCGAGGCCACCAGCTTCATGTTCGCTCGCGCCAGCCGACCATGGGCGGCTTCGCCGATCTCAACCAGCTGCGCCAACTCGGACGCGCTGGCAAACTCGTGCTGGCCTGCGTCCAACATTTGCCTGGCCAACAACCCCGCCTCAATCGCCAGAGCCAGCTCCACCTCTTGTTCCGCTGTGAGAAGAGGTTCAGTGAATTTGAGTTGATCCATGCCCCCAACGTTGCCCACAGCCTGCGCCCACCGGCAGGGGGTGTGGACGAACATCGGGTGCCGCAATCGGACAACAACGATTCCTAAAAAGCCTTGACAGCGCCTCAACTGCCCATCGCAGCAGTCTGCAGGTCGCGACGCAACGCCTCCAACTCGAGCAGACTGGCAAACATGACGCCGTAGGCGTCGCGATCCTGCAGCGGATTGGTGCGTTGCAACCGAGATTTCAGCTCCGCAATCTTGCGTTCTACCGAGCGCAACCGCAGCCTCGCAGCATGCTCGCGCGCATAGACCCGCGACGGCTCACCACGCAGCGGTTCCATCGAGAGCGCAACCACAAGTTGGTCTGCAACCGGGTCTTCGATGGCCTCGCGAATCGACTGCACCCAGTCGGGGGCGCCGCGTTCCAATGCGACAACGCAAGCGAAAACGTGCCGGTAGGTCGGATGAGTGAAGTCATCGGACGACAACTCGTCGAAAGACTCGTCGAAGTCACCCGGATGCTGAACCAGCAACTGTAGTGTGCCCCGCTCGACCTCAAGGCGTCGATCGCGCGGGTCTGGAAGTTCCATCATCGAAGCCTGCTCGGCTTGCGGCTCAGACTGCTGCTGGCGCACCTGGACGGCTCGGCCTCCCGACGGTTCGTCCGGCGTCCGCCTACGGTTGGCGCGCGAAACCTCGGCGCGCACCTCGTCGGGATCCATGCCCACCATGCCAGCCAACTCGTGGACGTAACCAGAGACCAACCCGACATCTCGCACACTGCCGACCAGCGGGGCCGCCGCCCTCACCGCTGCGAGCCTCCCGTCGGCGCGATCCAAGTCGAATTTGGCCAAGGTGTTCGCCATCACGAACCGGTACAACGGCACCCTACGGGCTACCAGATCTCGGATTGCGGCGTCGCCGTGCTGCAACCGCAGATCGCATGGATCCAGACCGTTCGGCTCAACCGCCACATAGGTCTGCGACGTGAACTGGTCGTCGTAGCTGAAAACCTTCAACGCGGCGGTTTGCCCGGCTGCATCCCCATCGAACGTGAACACCACCTCGCCGGAATGCGCATCGGACGTCATCAGCCGGGCGATCATCCGGCTGTGATCTTCGCCGAATGCGGTGCCACACGAAGCGACCGCCGTGTCGACACCCGCCAGATGACAAGCCATCACATCGGTGTAGCCCTCGACGACGACCGCCTGATTTCGGCGTCCGATGGCGGTTCGCGCCAGGTCGAGACCGTAGAGTACTGACGACTTCTTGTACACCAGCGTTTCTGGGGTGTTGATGTATTTGGCTGGCATCCGGTCGTCCTCGAAAATCCGCCGAGCCCCGAATCCGAGAACCGACCGCCCGGCGTCCCGAATCGGCCACAGCAACCGGGACTGGAAGAAATCCCAGCCCACCTCGCGCACCAACCCGGCGCTCACCAGATCTTCTCGGGCGAATTTGCGCGCCAACAGGTGATCCCGCAGCTCTCGCCCACCGCGAGGGGCGAACCCCAAACCGAAACGCACCGCGGACTCTCGGTCGAACCCGCGCTCGTGCAGAAACTGGCGAGCTGGCAAGGCAGCCGCAGTCTCCAATTGCGCCGCGTAAAACTCGGCGGCGAGCGCGTTGGCCTCCAGGATCCGCATCCGCAAACCGGGTTCGTGGCGCGGGCCAGTCGCGTCGCTGTACCGCAACTGGACGCCGACCTTGTCAGCCAGGAACTCCACGGCCTCGGTGAAACTCATGTTATTGATGCGTTCCACGAACCGGATTACATCGCCGCCCTCGTTACACCCAAAGCAGTAGTAGAACCCCTTGGCGGGCGTCACCCGGAAGCTGGGCGTCTTCTCGTCGTGGAACGGGCAAAGGCCGGTTAGTGCGCCGCCACCTGCCGACCTCAACGCGACGTGGGCGCCCACGATCTCGTCGATCCGGGCTCGCTCCCGGACCGTCGTCACGTCCTCGTCGTTGATCCGACCCACCACGAGCGCAGTGTAACGCCGCCCGCCGACGATTGCGGTTGCCGTTCGTCGGCGGTGGTCTCAGGCGGGAGACTCGTTGCGGGTCAGGGGGTCTGATTGCGTCCGATCCCCCTGGGCAATCTGGCGGGATCCCAGTCGAGTAGCCGCAGCGCGGCATCGAATGCATAGCGGTCAGTCATCCCGGAGACGTAGGTGACCGCAGTGCGTACCGGGTCGTCCTCGGCAGCCTGGTGCAGGTCGGCGGGCAGATCGCCGATCGACTTCGCGTAGAACGCCACCAAGGCTTGCAGCACCTCCACGACCGCGTGGGACTGTGCGAGCGACTCTGGTCGGGTGTAAATCCGTTCGTAATTGAATCGGCGCAAGGCCGCCAGTGCGGACGCCGTGGTTGCGTCCATCCCCACCACCCCGGTGCGTGCGGTGGAGTCGATTACCGCCCTGATGAACGTCGACAACTGTTCGCGCCGGGAGTCACCGGCGACCTCGACCACCTCATCGGGAAGGTCAGCCAGCGAGACGATGCCAGCGTGCACGGCGTCCTCCAGATCGTGGGCGCAGTAGGCGATCCGGTCTGCCCACGAGACCAACTCGCCCTCGACCGTCGCGGGTGCAGGCCGAGACCAAGAGTGGTTCCGGATGCCGTCAAGGGTCTCTTCGCACAAGTTGAGCGACGCCAGCGTCACGTCCGCGCCCCACGGCCCATGGTCGTAGCCTGCAGGAATGAATGCGTCGAAGGCGTCCTCGGAAGCGTGCCCACCAGGGCCGTGGCCGCAGTCGTGGCCGAGCGCCATAGCGTCTGCGAGGGTCACGTTCACCCCCAACCCGCGAGCCAAAGAGCGGGCGACCTGAGCCACCTCGATCGCGTGGGTGAGTCGGGTTCGTTCGTGGTCGGAGGGGAAAACCACGACCTGCGTTTTACCGGCTAGCCGCCGAAACGCCGTGGAGTGGACGATGCGATCACGGTCCCGTTCGAAGCACGTGCGTTCGACGTCCGGCTCCTCGGCGATCGCGCGGTTCCCAGCACCGGACGGCAGCGTGGCCGCCGGGTTGAGCGTGGCCGCCAGCGCCTCCTCGCGAGCAACTCGACCAACGGGACGCCCCGGCGGCACCTGGGCGTCCGAATCAGCGTGGGCGCGGACCATCCCGGCGTCTGCGTGCCCTATCATCGTGTTCGCCCACGCGCGTGCCCTCGGCTTTGGCTCCTGGACCATGGCTCTATCATTGCCGAAGGCGACACAACTGCGCCGCATTCAGCCAGGCGGAGGATTAGATGAGCAACCAAACCCCGAACCCAGGTGATCCCTGGACGTCCCAGAATCCTCACGGGCAACCTTGGGACGGTCAGAATCCGGCCGGGCAGCCGCCCTACGTGCAGCCTG
>CAYMMF010000041.1:0-6690 GCA_964391475.1 uncultured Propionibacteriaceae bacterium
GCTGCCTGTGATCGGGTTCGAGAACCACGGCGCCCGAATCTGGATCAAGATCGGCCAGTTCAGCTTCCAGCCGTCCGAGGTCGCCAAGATCGTCCTGTCTGTGGCGTTCGCCTCGTACCTGGTTGAGAAGAAGGACGTCCTCGCCCGCGCGGGCGGCCGGTTCCTGGGGATCGACCTGCCCCGACCCCGCGATCTTGGCCCCATCCTTGTGATGTGGGTTGCCAGCTTGTTGGTGCTGGTCTTCCAGAAAGATCTCGGTACGACGCTGTTGTTCTTCGGGTTGTTCGTGGCGATGCTCTACATCGCCACCGAACGTCCTAGTTGGGCGATCCTGGGCACGTTGATGCTAGTAGCGATGGGGACGCTCGGCTACAGCATGTTCTCTCACGTCCAGGTGAGATTCAGCTCTTGGTTGGATCCGTTCTCTGACTTCGACAAGAACTACCAGGTGATCAACGCCCAGTTCGGTTTCGCTTTCGGTGGCCTGTTCGGCACCGGTTGGGGGGCCGGACGCCCCTACATGACACCGCTTGCCAAAAACGACTTCATCACCGCAGCTTTTGGCGAAGAGTTGGGGTTGTTCGGGCTCGTCGCGATCATCATGGTGTACCTGATCATCGTCGCCCGCGTTCTGAAAGCTTCGCTGGCCGCGCGTGAGCCGTTCGGCAAACTGCTCGCCGCAGGGCTCGGATTCGTGTTCGCCCTGCAGGTGTTCATCATCATCGGTGGCGTGACCCGGCTGCTGCCTCTCACCGGCCTGACTACGCCTTTCGTCTCTCAGGGTGGCTCGTCTCTGATCGCCAATTACATTCTCTTGGCGTTGATGATGACGATCACCGACCAGGTGCGGCGTCCAGAGACCGTGGTGGACGATGTGGTCGCCTCGTTCGCCGCTGACTCGACACAGGTCATCTCGACCCCGGGCGTCCGCCCCGACCCAGCCGACCACCCGCCCGCAGGGGAGGTCGTCCCATGAATGGCCCAATCAGGCGGGTGAGCATCGTGGTGATGGTCATGTTCTTGGCTTTGATGGTCAACTTGAGCTTCTCGTACGCGGTTCGGTCGCCGTCGCTCACCAGCGATCCCCAAAACAGGCGCGTCCGGGACGCGGAGTTCGGTGCCGAACGCGGCGACATTCTGGTCGGCAACACTCCGATCGCGAAGAGCGTGCCCGCCAAGAATCGGTTCCAGCGCACCTACCCCTCGGGATCGTTGTACGCGCCGGTCACCGGCTACATGTCGTTCATGTACGGCTCCTCAGGCTTGGAACGCGCCTACTCGTCGCAGCTTGCCGGCACGTCCGACGCCCAGTTCCTGACGCGCATGATCGACCTGGCCACCGGCGCGAGCCCCAAGGGCGCCAACGTCCAAACCACTCTGGACGCCCGCGGCCAACAGGCAGCATCGGATGGCCTGGCCGGACGAGCGGGCGCGGTCGTCGCGCTCGACTGGTCGACCGGCGCGGTGCTGACCCTCGTCAGTTCGCCCAGCTTCGACCCGTCAGCATTGGCGTCGCTCGACCTGGACGCCTCCAAGAAGGCTTGGGAATCGATCAACAAGGACGACTCCAAGCCCATGTCGAACCGGGCGGTTCGCGAGATCTACCCCCCAGGTTCGACGTTCAAGCTCGTGGTGAGCGCAGCCGCGCTCGACTCGGGTATCACCGCATCAACCGAAGTGGACGCCCCGACGTCCCTCACCCTGCCGGGGTCGACCGCCGTGATGCGAAACGCTGGCAACTGCGGCGGCACCAAAATCACGCTCAAGCACGCGCTTCAAACCTCGTGCAACACGGCGTTTGCCAACCTCGGGATCAACCTCGGCCAGGACGCCCTGCGCGCCCAGGCCGAGAAGTTCGGCTTTGGTTCTCGCCATCTGTCCGACCTGGAGGGGGTCGCCAGCCGCTTCCCGCGCGAGTTGGACGACGCCCAAACCGCGATGAGCGCTATCGGCCAGTTCGAGGTTGCCGCATCCCCGCTGCAGATGGCCATGGTCGCTGCTGGCATCGCCAACGATGGCGTCGTCATGGAGCCGTATGTGGTTAGCCAGGTTCGCAACCAGGATCTCAGCGTCATCTCAAAGCACCGACCGCAAGTGTTCTCTGTGGCCATGACGTCTGCTAACGCCGCCTCACTGCAAGACATGATGGTCAACGTAGTCAACAGCGGGACGGGCTCCAGAGCCCGCATCGACGGCGTCCGCGTCGGCGGGAAGACGGGCACTGCGCACACCGACAAGAAGCGCGCCCCGTACGCCTGGTTCGTCGCGTTCTCAGACGACCCCAAGGTGGCCGTCGCGGTGTTCGTGCAGGACGCTGGGGTGGACGGCAGCGAGGTTTCCGGTGGCAGATTCGCGGCCCCGATCGCCAAAGCCGTCATCGAGGCGATGAGATGACCGCCCAACTGCAGAACAGTCGGCACGAAGGTTCTTCGTCCAGTGCCGCACTCCACCTCGGGCTTGGTGGGAACAGGTGTAACCTCCTTCTCAAGCCCGTGCACCCGAAAGGACGAGCCATATGAACGACCAACCGAGGACCCTCGGCGGTCGCTACCAGGTTGGCGAGGTCATTGGCCGCGGGGGGATGGCCACGGTCCGAATCGCAAAAGACACCCGGCTAGGACGCCAGGTAGCGATCAAAGAACTGCGAGTGGATCTGGCGAGCGACCACACCTTCCAGGCGCGCTTCCGGAAGGAGGCGCAGTCGGCAGCCGGTTTGAACCACCCCAACATCGTCGCCGTGTACGACACCGGGGAAGAACTGGACGCCACCGGCACCCTCGTGCCTTACATCGTCATGGAACTCGTCGAAGGACGCACACTGCGCGACATCCTGCGGCAGGGGCGTCCGATCCAACCCCGACGGGCAATGGAGTTCACCCAGGGCGTGCTCGACGCCCTGGCTTACAGCCACAAGGCTGGCATCATCCACCGAGACATCAAACCGGCCAACGTGATGCTCACCAACAACGGCCTGGTCAAGGTCATGGATTTCGGCATCGCGCGTGCGGTGGCCGACACGTCGGCGACGATGACGCAAACCGCCGCTGTGATCGGCACTGCGCAGTACCTCTCACCTGAGCAGGCGCGCGGGCAGACGGTTGACACCCGCTCCGACATCTACTCAGCCGGGTGCCTGATGTACGAGCTGTTGGTTGGACGCCCCCCGTTCGTCGGCGACTCACCGGTGTCGGTGGCCTACCAGCACGTCCGGGAGGAGCCGGTTCCACCGAGCCAACTCGACCCAAGCATCACCCCAGGCATGGACACCATCGTGCTCAAAGCACTGGCCAAAGACCCGGCCGAGCGCTACCAGTCCGCGTTGGACATGCGCAGCGACATTGCCCGGGTGATGGCAGGCGCGGCACCCCTAGGTGCTGTGGTTGCCGCCGGGGGAACCGCCACCCAAGCCATCACCCAGATGGCACCGACCCAGGCGTTACCTACCGCCACCGCGCCCATGCCCCCGATCACTGAGGTAACCCTCGGCGGCACGTCCACCGACTACGGCTCGCCCCAACGGGCGATGCCTGAAGAACCCCGAAGCAAACGGGGTCTGTGGGTAACCCTGGTTGTGGTGCTACTCGCAGCCCTCGTCGGAGGTTCGCTGCTGCTGCTCAACCGGGAGCCTGCCATCGAGCAGGTGGCTGTACCCAACGTTTTCAACGAACTCGAATCTGTGGCCGTCGAAAAGATCCGACTCAGCCAGCTTGTACCAGTCGTCACCACGGTGAACGGCCCGGACGACGAAACCGTCGGCCGAGTCACCGCCCAGAACCCGCCGCGCGACCAACTCGTCCCACGCGACTCTCAGGTTGCGATCACGGTGAACGTCGGCCCCGAGTCGGTCACGATTCCGGACGGGCTGGAGGGTAAGTCTTACTCAGAAGTCGAGGCGATCTTGAGCGAGCTGCAGCTCGTCCCGAGACGAGTTGCAGCCACCGAAGAACCACCGAACGTCAAAGCCGAAACGGTGTTGAGCGTCGAACCGGGTGCCGGACAATCCGTGTTCGTCGGCCAAACAGTCACCGTCACCGTTGCGACTGGCCAGGCCCGCGTCCCCGAACTGCGTAACCTCACGAAAGAAGAGGCGACCGCAGAAGCGGAGAGATTCGGGTTCAGCTCAAAGGTCTTGCGTTGGGAAACCAGGGAGTCGTCAACAGACACTCCAGGTTTGGTGATCACAACCCGACCCGGCGCCGGAACCCTGGTCTACAAGTCAGACCCGCTCACCGTGATCATCGCCAAAGCTCCGCCGGAGCCCACGACCCCAACGACGTCCCCTGAGACCACACCCGAGGAAAGCCCAGACCCGGAGCCAGACGAGCCCTAAGCCCACACCCAACGATGGTCGATCAGTCGACCGGGCGGGCGAACTGCAGATCTAGCGGGCTGTTGTGCGCGGGCACTTCGAGCTTGGCGAGAACAGTCACCTCGTAACCGAGCCGGTAGGCGTCCACGTACTCCCGGTAGGTGTGCAGGTACGTCGATTCGTCCAGCGCTTGCAACAGCGAGTCGGGGTCACCGATCGCCTCGATCACGTACGGCGGTGAGTAGGGTACGCCCTCGAGCACGACCGTGTTGCCCACGCATTTGATGCCGGTGGTCGAATTGATGCGCTGCCCTTGCAGCGTCATGGCCTCAGCACCGCCAGCCCACAAGGCGTTGGTCACCGCCTGAATGTCTTGCTGGTGCACCACCAGCAGGTCTTCGGCAACGCCGGCGGGCTGCACCGACAGCGGCGCGTCCGATAGAGCGACGCGCACCCCCGGCCCCGTCACAGCAACCATGGACGCTGCCATCTCAAGGTCGGCGTCCGCTGGCTTAGGGTCACCCACAGATTCTTCGGTCAACCTTTCGACGTCGGCCCGTAGCTCGTCGCGTTGGCGGCTCAGCTTCTCGTTGTGCTCCGCTTGCGCGCGCACTAACCCGACCATCTCGGTGTTTCGGCTCGGACGCAGGTCACCGTCTCGGGACGCCTGCGCGCTGGTCGCCATCATGAAACCGGCGACAACGCAGGTGATGATCGTAAGAATCCGTCCGCGCGTAGTGTTCAGGCCTGCCCACTCGCTGGCATGCCTGATCCGCTCCAACGCTCGGCGTCCGGTCTCCCGCATGGGCACTAGGGTATGCGGTCACGGAAGCGTCCGCCGACCAGCCCGTGTGACTGACCCGGCGAGGGCAAGGTACGCTTTGAAAGTCCAGATGTCATTCACAGGAGGTCCCGTGCCCAAGTCCAAAGGCCGTCCGCAGGCCGCGGATAAGAAGAAGCGGCAGCAGCAGGCTGAACTGGTCGCAGACCGCCAGGAGAAGCGGCGGATCCAACCGCTGGCAGGCGAACGCGCCTGGGTAGTGCCGACCTTCATCACGCTTGGGCTGCTCGGCGTGGCGTGGATCGTCGTTTTCTACATCACATCAGTGACCGGGATCGCCGTGCCGTTGATGAGTTCGCTCGGCAACTGGAACATGCTGATCGGCATGGTTCTCATGGGCGGCGCCTTCGGCGTCTCCATGCTCTGGAAGTAGGACGCCGCCGCCGGTTCGCCTCAGCCGTGCGGCTTCAGCAGCGGGAACAAAATAGTCTCGCGGATGCTCCCGCCGGTGAGCAGCATGATCAACCGATCGATACCGATGCCTAGACCGCCCATCGGTGGCGCGCCGAACTCCAGGGCGTTCAGGAAGTCTTCGTCGAGTTGCATCGCCTCTGGATCGCCCTTAGCAGCCAGCAAAGACTGCTCGAAGAACCGCTGCCGCTGAATCACCGGGTCTACCAACTCGGTGAACCCGGTGCCCCGCTCGACACCACCAATGATCAAATCCCAAGCTTCGATGTGACCAGGCTTCGACCGGTGCGGCCTGGCGAGCGGTTGGACGATCGCTGGGTAGTCGCAGACGAATGTGGGTTGGATCAGCGTCCGTTCGACAATCTCGCCGAACAGCTCGGCTGCCAACTTTTTGGAACTCCAGAGCGGGTCGACCTCCACCTCGTGGGCTGCGGCGATTCGCTTTAGGTCTGCCAGTGGGGTGTCGATGGTGATCTCTTCGCCCACCACCTCTGAAAGCCCCGGGTACATGGGAAGCCACGGCCATTCGCCGTCGAGATCGATAGTGCCTGCCGGGCTCTCGACCTGGCGTGAACCCATGGCGTCCGCCGCGTCCACGATCAGTGTCTGGGCGACGGCGGCGATGCCCTTTTCGTCAGTCCAAGACTGGTAGGCCTCAAGCATCGTGAACTCGGCAGAGTGCTCCCGGTCGATGCCTTCGTTGCGGAAGATTCGCCCCATCTCGTAGACCCTGTCGACACCGCCGACCATCGCTCGCTTCAGGAAAAGTTCGAGCGCAATGCGCAAAGTCATGCCGATGTCGAACGCGTTGAGGTGCGTGTTGAACGGACGCGCTGCGGCCCCACCGTGAATCAACTGCAGGATCGGCGTCTCTACCTCGAGGAACCCCAGCCTGTGCATGGTTTCGCGCAGGCTCCGGGTGATCTGCGCGCGGCTGCGTAGCATGTCGCGGGCTTCGGAGCGGACGACTAGGTCGGCGTACCGCTGCCGCACCCTGGTCTCTTCGGAAAGGTCTTTGTGCAGCGTCGGTAACGGGCGAAGCGCCTTGGACGCCAGCGCCCAGTCGGTCACCATCACCGACAGTTCACCCCGTCGGCTCGAGATCACACGCCCGGTGACCGAGATCAGA
>CAYMMF010000041.1:6700-14504 GCA_964391475.1 uncultured Propionibacteriaceae bacterium
GTCGGCCTTCCAGGCGTCCAACGACTCCTGCCCAACCTCAGCCAACGAAACCATGACCTGGAGTCGTTCACCCGCGTCATCGGTGCCGAATTGGTCTTGCAGCGTGGCGAAACAAAGTTTGCCGGTATTGCGCTGAAACATGATGCGCCCGGTGACGCTGACGACGTCGTCGGTCTCTTCGCCGGTCGCCAGATGCCCCCAGGTGTTGCGAACCTCGGTCAAAGAGTGGGTGCGTGGAACGTCGACGGCGTAGGGTTGCCGACCAGCGTCCAACAACCGTTGACGCTTTTCGAGCCGGACGCTCATCTGCTCCGACACCGACGGGCTGGCTTGAATCGCCCCCTGTTTGACCTGTTCCTTACTCACCCGGACACCCTATCTCGCCGGGCTGCCGTTGGTTGGCCTCGCGCTCGTGGGCGAGCAACCAGCGCTTGGTGTCGATGCCCGCCGCGAACCCAATCAGGTCACCGGACGCCGCTACCACCCGGTGACAAGGCACGACGATCAGCAACGGGTTACGCCCAACCGCCGCCCCTACCGCCCGAGCGGACTTCGGAGCCCCGAGCCGCTCGGCGACCTGACCGTAGGTCGCCGTCTCGCCGAACGGTATCCGTTGTAGTTCGGCCCACACCCGGCGCTGAAATGGCGTGCCGACCGGAGACAACTCCAGATCGAATTCGCAGCGTTTGGCCGAAAAATATTCCGCCAACTGGCCGGCCGCCTCGTCGGCAACGCTGTCGTCGAGTTCGCCGAAGGACGCCGTGCTCGGCAAATGCTTTTGATCCAGCGTCGAGATGCGGGCCAGCGCGCCAGCGGCGTCCACCACCAATGTGAGCGGACCAAAGGGGCTATCTACGAACCTGTGTGCCATGCATCCATGATGCCTTGGCGGACTGACAAAAAACGTCGGTGCAGTGGCGGCGGTCGGTGCACCGACGTCCGGCTCACTGCGGGAGCGGCGTCCCCAACGAGATGGCCTTCGAGTTCGCGCCGTGGCCGAAGTCGGCCCGAGCGACCGGCAGAGCCCGACAACCGGGGTGCCCGGAAAGCGCGTCGAACAAGACGCGCGCCGGGGCGCCTGTGCCGCTGCTGACCTCTAGCGCGGTGAACGTGCCCAACACAACCCCCGCGAGATCGTCGAACACCCCCATCTGCCGCAACTGGTGCAAGCCCGCGTAAACCCCCGACGACGAGGCCCCGTGCGACTCCAACGCCAACACTCGCCCCGCAGTCTGAGGGAATCGGCCGGTACCGGCCAGCTTCAACAGGCACCTAAGATTGCCCCCCACCACCGGCGCCACCGGCAACTCGCCCTGAATCGCGGTCAGATTGAGCGCAAACAGATCAGGGGCCGTCCCCATCACCGAGGCCGCGAACCGCTCCAGTTGGGTCGCGGCGTCCGACCGGACGAGGTTGCGGACGGTCCAGAGATAAACCGGCGTGATCGGCTGCAAAGCATTAAGAACGACAGTGAGATCGGAGTAGCCAAAAAACGGCTTGGGGTTGGCCGCGATCAACTCGAAATCCAGGTGGGTGAGGACGCCGCCAGCCAAGTCACCGCCCGACACGTCAAAGATGGCTTTGACCGACGGGTCGAAAAACATGTCCTCCAATGCGCGCGCCCGCTCCTCGTCCGGAGCCGAATGAAGGTGGTCGTGGGCGAGGCGCACCGAACCACCTGCGAGCGCCAAGTCGGGAGCGAACAGGTGGGGGCTCTCGACGAGTTGCAGCCCGAGGCGGACAGCAACAGCCCTCAAGTCAACGAGTTCGGCCCAGTCCCGAGACGTCAACCCGTCCGAGCACGCGACCAACCCAACCCGGTCGCCCGGGCGAAGCAGCGGCGTCCCGGCGGAGGGGTGGGGGGACGACAACCCCAGCTTGGATCCAATCACTCGGCTACCCTAACCCGCCGATCCGTCACCACCGGAAATTTTCGAGTCGAACTGCTCAGCTTGTTGAGTGAGCGCTCACTCAGGTATCTTCGTTCGGTGACCAGAGCATCTCCATTGCCACCCGGTGAACGCAGACAAGCGCTAATCACCGCCACCCAGCCGCTGCTGCTGGCCCACGGGCCAGACGTCACGAGCCGGCAAATCGCCCTCGCGGCGGGGGTGTCCGAGGGAACCATTTTTCGGGTGTTCGACTCCAAGCAAGACCTGATCGACGCCGCGATCACCGACCTGCTCTCCCCCGATCTGCTGATCGAACGGTTGCGCGCCGCCGCGCACACCGACGACCTCCCCACCCTCGCCACCGACCTCATCGCCAAACTCCAAGAGCACGCCAGAAGCGTCCGTCGGCTGTTCAGCGCGTTGCAGCACTCAGAAGGCGGACGGCCACCCCACCCCGACCACTCCGAACTCGGACGCCGCACCGTAGAGCTGGTCACAGAACTCCTGACTCCCTACGAGAGTCAGTTGAAGCTCCCCGTCCGCTCGGCGGCCGCCACCCTGCTAGCCCTCAGCTTCGGATCGTCCTTCGCTCCGACCGCTGGCGACCATGCCCCGGGCGCCGCTGACGTAGCTCGCATACTGCTGTATGGAATCTCAAAGGACCCCGAATGCTGATCCGCCTGCTAGCTAGGTACCTGCGCCCATACCTCGGCTTCGTCTCTTTCGTCATCGGGCTCCAACTGGTGCAAGTCTCTGCGTCGTTGTTCCTGCCCAGCCTCAACGCGTCCATCATCGACTCCGGCGTCGCGAAAGGCGACACCGAGTACATCTGGCGCGTGGGTGCGATCATGCTCGGCGTCTCCGCAATCCAGATCCTCGGCCAAGTCGGGGCAGCCTGGTTCGGAGCTAGGACGGCGCTGTCCGTCGGCAAAGATCTGCGCCGCGACCTGTTCGACACCACGATGCACTTCTCGACCCGCGAGCTCAACCAGTTCGGCGCGCCGACGCTCATCACCCGCACCACGAACGACGTTCAGCAGGTGCAGCAGTTGGTGCTGATGACTGCGCTGATGATCGTGAACGCCCCGATCATGATGATCGGCGGCATCTTCATGGCTCTGCGGGAGGACGCCGGTCTCGCCTGGCTGATCGCAGTCACCGTCGGCTTGATGGGGCTCGTCATCACCGTGCTGATCGCCCAAACCCTGCCGCTGTTCACCGTCATGCAAACCCGAATCGACGCCCTGAACCGAGTACTGCGGGAACAACTCACCGGCCTGCGAGTGATTCGCGCGTTCGTCCGGGAGCCGCACGAGGCGGCACGTTTCGACACCGCCAACTCCGAACTGACCGACACCGCGTTACGCGTCGGACGCCGGATGATGACCCTCTTCCCGACCGTCATGATGATCATGAACCTAGCAACCGTGGCCGTCATCTGGTTCGGCGGGCTCCGAGTGGAGTCAGGCGACCTTCAGGTCGGTCAAATGATGGCGTTCATGCAGTACCTCGCCTTGATCCTGATGTCGGTGATGATGAGCACGATGCTGTTCATGATGGCGCCCAGGGCCGCGGTTTCCTCAAAGCGGATCTGCGAAGTGCTGCGGACCGAAACCACCGTCGTCCCCCCAACCGACCCCCAGCCGATGGGTGAGCCGGGCGTCCTGGAATTCGACAACGTCGAGTTCACCTACCCAGGCGCCGAAGCGCCCGTGCTGAGCAAGATCTCGTTCATTGTGCGTCCCGGCGAAACAACCGCTGTAATCGGTTCGACCGGCTCCGGCAAGTCGACCCTGGTCAACCTCGTCCCACGGCTATTCGACCCGACCGCCGGGCGAGTTCTGGTGAGCGGCACAAACGTGGCCCAACTCGACCCTGACGCGCTGTGGGCCGAAATCGGGCTGGTACCGCAGCGTCCATACCTGTTCACCGGCACCGTCGCATCCAACCTTCGACACGGCAAACCCGACGCAGGCGACGACGAACTCTGGGCGGCGTTGGACGTCGCCCAAGCCCGCGAATTCGTCGAAGCGATGCCGGGGCAACTGGACGCCCCCATCTCTCAGGGCGGAACCAACGTGTCCGGCGGCCAGCGGCAACGGCTCGCGATAGCGCGGGCGCTGGTGCGGCGTCCCCACTTGTACGTGTTCGATGACTCCTTCTCAGCGCTCGACGTGGCGACCGACGCCCGGCTGAGGGCCGCGTTGGCGTCCGAAACCAAGGACGCCGCCGTGCTGATCGTGGCGCAACGAGTCTCAACGATTCGCCACGCCGACCAGATAGTCGTGTTGGACGACGGCCGAATCGAAGGCATCGGAACCCACGACCAACTGCTCGCGACCTGCCCGACGTACACCGAAATTGTCGAATCGCAGTTCCACATTGAAGAGGCGGCAGCATGAGCAAGCCGACAAAGAACAGCCCGCCCCGGATCACCGCCTCGGCAGCCCGTCCCCAACACGGCCCCCAGGCTCGGCGGCACGGACCGGGAGCGATGGGGCCTCAGCAGAAAGCCATCAACTTCGGCGCGTCGCTGCAACGACTGTTGGCGATGCTTCGCCCCGAGACCTTGCGCATCGCGCTCGTCACAGCTCTCACCTTATTGAGCGTGGCCGCGATGGTTGCCGGCCCCAAAATCCTCGGCGAGGCCACGAACCTGATTTTCGCCGGGCTGATCAGCAAGAACATGCCAGCCGGAGTCAGCAAGCAGCAGGTGATCGACGAGCTTCGCTCTAAAGGCCAAGACACGTTCGCCGACATGCTCGGCGCGATGAACCTCGTGCCCGGGGCTGGAATCGACATGGACCGGCTGCGTCAGGTGATCCTGCTGGCGATTGCGTTATACGTAGTCAGTGGGCTGTTCATGTGGGTTCAAGGCCTGCTGCTCAACGGCGTCGTGCAACGAACCGTATACCGGATGAGGCAGCAGGTTGCCGCCAAGATCGAACGGCTGCCGCTGGCTTACCTGGACGGCCAGCCGCGCGGCGAACTGCTGTCTCGGGTCACCAACGACATCGACAACGTCTCGACCTCACTCCAGCAGACCCTGTCGCAGTTGCTGTCCAACCTGCTGACGCTTCTAGGTGTGCTCGTGATGATGTTTTGGGTCTCACCGCTGTTAGCGCTGATCGCCGTGGTTGCGGTACCACTGTCACTGGTCGCTGCCATGATCATCGGGAAGGCGTCCCAAAGCAGGTTCACCGCCATGTGGCGTCACACCGGCGAGCTGAACTCCCACATCGAGGAGTCCTTCACAGGGCACCAGTTGGTGACCGTGTTCGGGCGCCGCCAAGACGTCGCTAAGACCTTCGCCTCACACAATGAAGACCTGTACAAGGCGTCGTTCTATGCACAGTTCTTGTCGGGTTTGATGATGCCGACCATGTTCTTCATCGGAAACCTCAGCTACGTCGCGGTCGCCGTCGTCGGCGGGCTGCGGGTAGCGTCGGGGCAGATGAGCATCGGCGACGTCCAGGCGTTCATCCAGTACTCCCGGATGTTCACCCAACCCATCACCCAGGTTGCCTCAATGGCGAACCTGCTGCAGTCTGGGGTGGCGTCCGCCGAGCGCGTCTTCGAGGTGTTGGACGCCGACGAGCTCAGCCCCGAGGCGTCCGGAACGCTCACCACGCCGACCGTTGGTCGGGTAGCGTTCGAAGACATTTCGTTCGCGTACTCCCCCGACAAACCGCTGATCTCAGGTCTGTCGATGGTTGCCGAGCCCGGTTCGACGGTCGCCATCGTCGGGCCGACCGGAGCCGGAAAGACCACGCTGGTCAACCTGCTGATGCGGTTCTACGAACTCGACGGCGGACGGATCACCCTCGACGGGGTGGACGTGGCGTCCGTCCCCCGCTCGCAGTTGCGCGAACGGTTCGGAATGGTGCTACAAGACACCTGGCTGTTCGGCGGAACTATCCGCGACAACATCGCCTACGGGCGTCCCGACGCCACTGAACCCGAAATTAAGGCGGCGGCCACCGCAGCCTACGTCGACCGGTTCCTGCACTCGCTGCCTGACGGCTACGACACCGTCATCGACGAAGAGGGCTCGAACGTGTCGGTGGGCGAGAAGCAGTTGATCACGATCGCGCGAGCGTTCCTGGCGAACCCCGAGATCCTCATTCTCGATGAGGCGACCAGCTCTGTGGACACCCGCACCGAGGTGCTCGTCCAGCAGGCGATGCGCGCGCTTCGCGCCGACCGCACTGCGTTCGTAATCGCCCACAGGCTGTCGACGATCCGGGATGCCGATGTGATCCTCGTCATGGAACAAGGCGCGATCGTTGAGCAAGGTTCGCACGACGAACTCATCGAAGCCCAAGGCGCGTACTACCGGTTGTACCAATCCCAGTTCGCCGGCGAACAAGACGTAGAGGACGCCGCCTGATCCGGGCGCCCCGAAGGTTGCCCGATTGAGCTAACTGGGGGATGGTGGACGCATGTTGCATGACGACGTTCTCGCCCTCCGACTTGTCGCCCAGGGTCTCGTGGGGCCGCCGCAGGAGAGCGTGACGGACGCCGTCTCGCGCCTGCTCGCGGTTTCTGATCCGGATTCCCCCGTCCGGGGCGTGGGAGTGGCGCTTCGAAGTCGAGCGACGACCGCTGACGCGCTGGACGCCTTGGCTGCCGGCACCGTAGTTCGCACCCACGTGCTCCGCCCAACATGGCACATGGTCGCTGCCGAGGATCTGCCCTGGCTCCGCGAACTGATGTCTGCAAAGTCGCGTGACGCAATGACGACTCGTGAGCGTCAGCTCGACCTCGACGAGCAGACCCGCAAGGCGGCGTTGGCGTCGTTCGCGAGCGCGCTCGCCGATGGCCCGCTGAGCAGACGCGACCTGCAGGTGACGCTTCAACGTGAGGGCGTGCTCGGCGAATGCTCGATGCTCGGACGGCAGGTAGGTCACCTGCTGCTGGCGGCCGAATTGGACGGTGCCGTCGTCGCCCGCCCTTCGCAGGACGGTGGGCACACCTACGCATTGGCTTCGGACGTTCCAGGCGACGCCCCGTCGCGAAGTCGACAGTCTGCGGTCGACGAGTTGTTGTCCCGGTTCGTGGCTAGCCACGGGCCGGTGAGCGTCGCCGACATTCTCCGTTGGGTCAACATCAGCGAACAAGAGGTCGCAGCCGCGCTCGCTGAGAACTCGCGAATCGCATCGACTGATGTCGACGGCGTGACCTTATGGTTCGACGCCGAGGCGGTTGAAGCTGCCACCCCACATTTGGCAAAAGCCAGTGAGGCGACGCTGCTGTTGCCGTCCTTCGACGAGGCCATCTGGGCTTACAACGACGTCTCCTGGCCGCTGGTTTCCGGCACTTTGGGCGTCCCCTCACCCACGAACACCGCCGGCGGTGTCGTCATCTCTAGGGTGCGGATCGCGGGAAAGTGGAAGGCCACGCCGACGGTTGCCGGAATAAAGATGACGGTTTCCATCACGAATCGCGCACATCTCATAGATTATGATGTTATTCACAACATCGCAGCTAATTTTGCTACGAAAGCTTCGCCTGGTGCGCCCATTGGCGTGATTATCGAGTAGGAGCGCATTCCCCAGTTTGGGACGCGCGGACTCCGCATAGTAGTGTAATCGTTATGAGTCCGGTCACAGTTGCCCGTTGGCAATTTGGTATTACGACGGTCTACCACTATTTCTTTGTTCCGGTGACGATCGCACTGTCGCTCCTCGTCGCTGTGATGCAAACAAAGTGGGTTCAGACCGGTAATGACAAGTTCCTGCGCCTCACCAAGTTCTTCGGCAAGTTGTTCTTGATCAACTTCGCGATGGGTGTCGCCACAGGTATCGTCCAGGAGTTCCAGTTCGGCATGAACTGGAGTGAATACTCCCGCTTCGTCGGTGACATCTTCGGCGCCCCGCTGGCGTTCGAGGCACTGCTCGCCTTCTTCCTTG
>CAYMMF010000042.1:0-14443 GCA_964391475.1 uncultured Propionibacteriaceae bacterium
CGTGCGAGTCACAACCGACGACGTCCGGGTCGCTTTGGCCAGACGCAGGTTGGGGTTCGGCAGGGGAGCCCGCATGAAGTTCGAGGCGGACGAAGTCACCATGCTGGCCGGAATTCGGCACGGGGAGACTCTCGGTTCGCCGATCGCGATCACGATCGGAAATTCCGAATGGCCTAGGTGGGAGACGGTGATGTCTCCCGACCCGGTCTCGCAATCCGAACTTGCTGGCCAGGCGAGAAATGCGCCGCTCACTCGACCGCGTCCCGGGCACGCGGATCTGGCGGGGATGCAGAAGTACGACTTCGATGAGGCTCGTCCGATACTGGAGCGCGCGAGCGCCCGAGAGACCGCCGCCCGGGTAGCGCTGGGGCAGGTCGCCAGAAGCTTCTTGTTGCAGGCGTTCGGAATCGAGATCGTCAGCCATGTGGTTGAGATTGGTTCCGCCCAAGCAGCCCCCACCACCAGGCCCACGCCGGATGACATCACGGCGGTCGACGCCGACCCGGTGCGTTGTTTTGATGCGGAAGCCTCTCAACTGATGCAAGACCAGATCGAGTCAGCGAAGGCCGCGGGCGACACAGTCGGCGGCGTGGTCGAGGTGTTGTGCTACGGACTCCCGCCCGGGTTGGGATCTCACGTCCAAGGCGATCGGCGTCTGGACGCCAGGCTTGCCGGAGCGTTGATGGGAATCCAGGCGATCAAGGGTGTCGAGGTGGGGGACGGCTTCGAGCTAGCTCGTACCCCGGGTTCACTTGCCCACGACGAGATGGTGCCGGGCGTTGGGCGCCCAGAGCGCGTTTCGAACCGGTCCGGGGGCACCGAGGGGGGCATGAGCACGGGGGATCTGCTGCGGGTGCGAGCCGCAATGAAACCCATCGCGACTGTGCCGCGGGCGTTGCGAACAGTCGACGTCGCCACGCAGGAGGCAGCGGTGGCGCATCATCAGCGTTCGGACGTGTGCGCGGTGCCCGCGGCGGGTGTCGTCGCGGAGGCGATGGTTGCGTTGGTGATTGCCGAGGCGGCGCTTGAGAAGTTCGGCGGCGACTCGCTCAACGAAACGCGTGGCAACCACGCGTCCTACCTGTCCCGGCTCGCAGAGCGAGGGTTGCAGTGAACGAGACGCTGGTTTTGATCGGCGCCCCAGCGGCTGGGAAATCGACGGTGGGTCGCTTGGTGGCCAATGCTTTGCAGATGCCGTTCACCGACGTGGACGCGGAGATCGAGAAAGAGCAGGGCCGGTTGATCCGTGAGATTTTCGCCACCGACGGCGAGCCCTACTTCCGCGACCTAGAGCTGGAGGCGAGCCTTCGCTGGCTGGCTCAGCCGGGCGTGGTTGCGCTGGGAGGCGGCGCCCCGATGACCCCAGCTATCGCCGCCAAGCTGGTCGATGTGCCTGTGGTCTGGCTTTCGGTTTCGGTGGGGCAGGCAGCCAAGCGAGTGGGAATCGACGATGGACGTCCGCTCTTGCTTGGGAACATGCGTTCGACCCTCATCCGGCTTCTGCGGGAACGCAAACCGGTATATCAGTCTTTGGCAGACCTCACGGTAGACAGCGACAGCTCTAGTCCGGAAGAGATCGCCGACCAAGTCGTCTCATGGTGGCAGCGATGAGGGTGAGAGTTGCGGCTGAGTCGCCTTACGAAGTGACGATTGGCTCCGGCGTCCGGACTCGCCTTTTGGCTGAGGTTGGTCAAGCTAACCGGGTGGCAATCCTGCACGCCGGACCAGTGGCGTCCTCTGCCCGCGAGCTAGCCGTCGACCTGCCGAATCCGAAGTTGATTGAGCTTCCGGACGCAGAAGCCGCCAAGACTTCCCAGGTGTTGGCGTCCGTCTGGGAGGAACTGGCAGAAGCCGGGTTCACCCGCTCCGACACGGTCGTGGGGTTAGGGGGAGGCGCGACGACGGACCTGGCGGGTTTCGTTGCGGCGACGTGGCTGAGGGGCGTCCGTTACGTGTCGGTGCCGACCACACTGTTGGGCATGGTGGACGCTGCTGTCGGGGGTAAGACGGGGATCAATCTTCCTTCTGGCAAGAACCTGGTGGGAGCGTTCTGGGAACCGGCGGCCGTGCTTTGCGATTTGGAGTACCTGCAGACACTCCCCGTCGCCGACCTGCGCGGCGGCTTGGCCGAGATGATCAAGCATGGATTCATCGCTGACCCTCGCACGCTGGAGATTTTCGAGAGCAATCCCACCGCGCTGCTCGACCCGAGCAGCCCGGAACTCGCTGAGGCGGTTCACCGATCGATCGAGGTGAAGGCTGCGGTCGTCTCTGCAGACCTGCGCGAAGCCACCAGCCAGGGCAAGCAGGTCGGGCGCGAGTTGCTCAACTACGGTCACACTCTGGGGCACGCCATCGAGGCGAATGAGAACTACCGCTGGCGACACGGCGAAGCGGTGGCGGTCGGGTTGGTGTACGCCGCCGAGTTGAGCCGTGAGCTTGGTCGACTCGATGAGCCGACAGTTGCCCGGCATCGACGGGTGATCGAGTCGGTTGGGTTGCCGACCACGTATCCAAAGCTCGCCTGGCCGAAGCTGCGCGCAGCGATGAACATCGACAAGAAGGCCAGAGGAGCATCGGTGAGGTTCGTCTTGTTGGACGCGGTTGCCGACCCTTACGTCGAAGCCGGGCCGCCTGAGGACGCGCTACTCTCAGCATGGGAGTGGGTTGGGTCCTGACATGTACATTCCTCGTCATTTCGAGTTACCGCACGCGCAAGTCATGGACATGCTAGACACGGCAGAACTCGCCCAACTGGTTACTGCGCATCCGGACGGGCCCGCGGCCACCCTCGTCCCGGTGCTCCACGAGCCGGGGGATGGTTTCGGCTCGCTTGTTTTTCACCTGACCCGCAATAACCCCCAGGTGGGGGACCCAGGGCTCGGCGAGGTTTTGGCAATCCTGTCAGGGCCAGATTCCTACGTTGCGCCGCATTGGCTGGAGTCGTTCGTGGACGCCCCAGGCGTCCCGACCTGGAACTACGTGACTGTACACGCCTATGGTGAGTTGATCGTCCACGACGACCCCGATTGGTGTCGCAAGGTGGTGGAGGATCTCTCTCGTCGCCACGGTTACGACCCGGATCAGGTGCCCGCAGCGGTCGTGGACGCGCAACTGCGGGCCATCGTCGGTTTGGAGCTGCGAATAACCCGGGTCGCCGCTAAGGCGAAACTGTCGCAAAACAAGACCCCAGGGGACGTTGCTGGAATCATCGCCGGGCTTCGGGAATCCAACGAAATCCAGCTTGCCGACGCAATGGCGGAGCTGGCGTTGCCGCACGCTGAAGCCCGCCGGGAGTTGATCGCTGACGTGCGAAGCCGCCGCGTCCCCGACGCCGGTTCGCGGGGAGCCTCCCCGACTCGGTAGACTAACCAGTTGGTAACGCAGCAAATCTTGAAGGGACTCGCATGCCCACGATTTCGACAAACGACATCAAGAACGGCACGGTTTTGGATCTGGACGGCCAACTGTGGCAGGTCATGTGGTTCCAGCACCACAAGCCGGGTAAGGGCAACACGGTTGTTCGCAGCAAGCTCAAGCACGTTCTGACCGGCAAGGTCGTAGACAGGACGTTTACCGCCGACACCAAGGTCGAAAGCGCCACGGTAGACCGCAGAGAGATGCAGTACCTCTACCACGACGGTCATGCCTTCGTATTCATGGACACCGAAACTTACGATCAGCTTCCTATCGCCGATGAGATCGTGGGTGACGCCAAGGATTACATGCTCGAGAACCAGAGTGCGATCGTCGCCACCCACGAGGGTAACCCGTTGTACATCGACCTGCCCGCCTCGGTGGAGTTGCAGATCACCTACACGGAGCCGGGATTGCAGGGCGATCGCAGTTCCGCAGGCAACAAACCCGCAACGCTTGAGACCGGCAAGCAGATTCAGGTGCCCTTGTTCATCGAAGCCGGAACGCGAGTGAAGGTTGACACCCGGGACGGCAGCTACCTCGGCCGAGTCAACGCGTGAGTCGTCGCTACCCGAACCCAACCCGCACCAAGGCTCGAAAACGCGCCCTCGACATCTTGTTCGAGTCCGATCTGAGGCAGTGCGATCCTTTGGACTCGCTGGAGGCTCACGTCGAGCGAGCGACTCCTCCGGTGCGCGACTTCACCATCGAGATCGTTGAGGGTGTGGTTCGCGAGCAGGTGCCGATCGACAACCTGATTCGTCGCTGCTTGCCCAACGCATGCCCATCGTGGATCGCAACCTGGCGCGCATCGCGATCTACGAGATCTGGTGGACCGACACCCCCGCCGAAGTTGCGGTCGACGAAGCAGTGACGTTGACTGCGATGCTGTCTACCGACGAGTCGCCCGACTTCGTAAATGGTCTGCTAGGTAAAGCACTCCAGTACCATCGGGCTGATCAGATCGATGTCTCGCAGGTGTTCACCGATACGGTCCCCATCGTGCAGCCGGAGATTGACGCAACCAACTAGTTCGGACTCCCACCCGTTCGGCTTGACGAACATCTGTCGGTGTTCGCTGCAAGAATGAGGGCAACGGCAAGAGGAGGCCAGATTATGATCCGCCAGGCCATCGTGGCGAAGGGGTACGAGCGCTTATTACGGCCCGTGTTGTTCGCTTCTCACGGCGGTGACCCTGAGAAGATCCACGAAGACATGCTGTTGTCACTGGAGGTTCTATCGGCGCTGCCAGGGGTGAGAGATCTCGTCCGGCTTCTCACGGCCGTACCCGCTGATCCGGTGGAGGTGTTTGGGGTCAACTTCCCGGGCCGGGTGGGTCTGGCTGCTGGGATGGATAAGGACGGCCGAGCCGCCTTGGCGTGGCAGCACCTGGGGTTCGCGTTCGCAGAACTGGGGACGGTTACTGCCCAGGCTCAACCCGGTAACGACAAACCCCGCGTGTTCCGGTTACGCAGCAGCCAGGCGATCATCAACCGAATGGGTTTCAACAACTCTGGCGCGCTCGCGCTTGCCAACCGGCTTGCGGTCGCAGGAATATTCCGTGGCAACATGCGAGCTGGCATCCCACTCGGCATCTCTTTAGGCAAGACGAAGGTTGTGGCTGTGGGGGACGCTGTAGCCGACTACCTCGAATCGTTCGACGCGGTCAGCCCGCACGCAGATTACATCGCGGTCAACGTGTCCAGCCCCAACACCCCTGGTCTGCGGTCACTGCAGGACGGAGGCGCGCTGGCAGAACTGCTGGGTGCGCTCACCAAAAGGGCGAACGAGCGGGCGTTCGGGGAGGCCCCGGTGCCAATTCTGGTCAAGGTCGCTCCCGATCTGACATGGAGTCAGCTCGATGAGGTAATCCAGGTGGCTCACGACAGCGGTGTGGCCGGGCTGATCGCCACGAACACGACGCTTTCCCGCGAGGGGATCGCTGCCGAAGACCAGGGTCTCGCGTCGCAGACAGGTGGGTTGTCGGGGCGTCCCCTGACCGTCCGAGCCCGCGAAGTGGTGGCTCACATGACCCGGCACACCTCGCTGCCGGTCATCGGGGCGGGGGGTCTCATGACTGCAGACGACGCGCATGCGATGTTGGACGCTGGCGCCCAACTGATCCAGCTTTACACTGGTTTTGTCTACGAAGGGCCAGCCCTGATCGGGGCAATCAACGCAAGGAGGCGAGCATGCTGACATATCGCAAACGACTGGATTCAATTGTCCACGAGCGTGGGTCACTGTGTGTCGGTATCGATCCGCACCCGTCGATGCTCGACTCGTGGGGGCTGCCGCGAAGCGCGGCAGGGCTGGAGCAGTGCGCCCGATCCGTAGTGGAGGCGCTTGGCGACCAGGTGGCGGTGTTCAAGCCCCAGTCGGCGTTCTTCGAACAGTACGGGTCTGCAGGCATCGCAGTGCTGGAGCGGGTAATCGCAGACATTGCGGCTACTGGGGCGTTATCCCTGCTTGACGTCAAGCGCGGCGACATCGGGTCAACGATGGCCGCCTACGCAGACGCGTATCTGGCAGAGGGTTCCCCGCTCAGCGTCGATGCGATCACCGTTTCCCCATATCTGGGGTTTGGCTCTTTGATGCCGGCGTTTGAGCGCGCCGTGGCTAACAAGCGAGGGGTCTATGTGCTGGCTCGCACCTCGAACCCTGAGGGGGCTGCCATCCAGTTGGCGTTGGCTAACGAGGGGTCGGTGTGCCAAGAGATCATTGACGCCGCCACCGAACTCAACTCCAAGGCTCGAACACGGGCGATCGGCCTCGTGATAGGTGGCACTCACCGTCGTCTCGGGTGCGACGTCTCGGAGTTCAACGGTTCGATTCTTGTTCCCGGAATTGGAGTCCAAGGCGGCAGCATGGAAGAACTTCCCAAGCTGTTTGGGGACGCCGTAGAGCAGGTTCTGCCGGTTGTTGGCCGGGGCGTCTTGGCTGGTGGTCCTGATCCGGCGGCGCTTCGGCAGCGGGTGTCGGATTTCTTGTCGCGCGCACAGTTCACCAAAGCCATTTGAGGCACTATCTTTGGGACCAGCAAGCGGCGTTGAAAAAACCAGGAGAACACTGTGCCAATTCCCCAGTTGACTAGTGAGCAGTTGCAGGCAGCCCGAGCGGCAGCCACCCAGGCTCGCAGGGAGCGCGCCGACCTCAAGGCGAAGGTTCGCTCCGGCGAGTTGAGCCTGTCCGATGCCCTCGACCAGGCTGGGGCAGACGACGTGTTGGCTCACGTGAAGGTCGTCGATCTGCTCAAATCGGTACCGCGAGTAGGCGAGAAGCGCGCTGCTGCGGTCATGGAGCGCCTCGACATCGCACCCAACCGCCGGGTTCGTGGGCTCGGACGTCACCAGATCGCGGGGTTGAAGGCCGAATTCCAGTGACGGGTGACCTCACGGTCATCTCTGGGCCGACCGCTGTGGGGAAAGGGACGGTTGTTTCTGCCCTCGTGAAGCGGTACCCCAACGTGTGGGTCTCTGTTTCTGTGACGACCCGCGAGCCTCGACCAGGTGAGGTTGAAGGCGAGCATTACATTTTTATCTCCGATGAGGAGTTCGACCATTTGGTCGCCAACGACGGGCTACTGGAGTGGGCCACCGTCCACGGGCGTGAACGCTACGGAACTCCAGCAGCGCCCGCTTTGGCAGCCCGCGCAAATGGGCGGCACGTTATTTTGGAAATCGACATCCAGGGTGCGCGGCAAGTGCGCCAGCACCTGCCCAACGCCCGGTTGGTGTTCCTCGCCCCTCCGAGTTGGGGTGAATTACGTCGAAGGCTAACCGGACGTGGCACCGAAACGTCCGCTGAAATGGAGCGCCGACTCCAGACCGCGCGGCTCGAAATGGAGTCTAGGGACGAGTTCGACCACGTCGTGGTGAACGATGAGTTGGGCCGAGCAGTAGAAGAGTTGGTAAGGTTGCTTGGCTTAGAGCCTAAATCCAACGACTGAAGGTGAAACTTGAGCACGCACATTCCTGAGGGCATCACCAATCCGCCGATCGACGACCTGCTTTCAAAGGTTGATTCGAAGTACCGGCTGGTCTTGTACGCAGCCAAGCGCGCCCGGCAGATCAACGCTTATTACAGCCAGCTAGGTGAAGGGCTGCTTGAAAACGTCGGCCCACTCGTAGACACCACTGTTCAGGAGAAGCCTCTGACCATCGCGCTGCGCGAAATTGCCGCAGACGTCCTTGAGTACAGCGACATCGATCCTGAGGCTGAGGCAGCCGCACAGGCGGCTGTCGAGGCTGACCCTGACTTCGATCTGGGCTCTTTTGAGCCTGACGACATCGCCTGATATGAGCAACATCGTCCTCGGCGTCGCCGGGGGCATCGCGGCGTACAAGGCGTGCGAGTTATTGCGGCGTCTTCGCGAGGACGGGCACGACGTGACTGTCGTGCCTACGCCGAGTTCACTCAATTTTGTGGGTGAGGCGACTTGGGCGGGGCTGTCTGGGCGTCCGGCTCGGACGCAGGTCTGGGCTGACGTTCACGAGGTTCCACACGTGCGCATCGGCCAAAGCGCCGACTTGGTGGTGGTCGCCCCAGCGACTGCGGATCTGTTGGCCCGGGCGGCGTCCGGGCGAGCAGACGACTTGCTGACCAACGTCCTTTTGACCGCACGCTGTCCCGTCCTGCTGGTTCCTGCGATGCACACCGAGATGTGGGAACACCCCGCGACGAGACGAAACGTCGCCACTCTTCGCAGCGACAACATGATCGTCATGGAGCCCGCATCCGGTCGGCTCACCGGCACCGATTCTGGGCCGGGGCGACTCCCTGAGGCGTCAGACATCGCCCAGGTCGCGTTCGCACTCCTGGAGGATCCCCACGCCGTCGCTGCGGCCAGATCGCAAGATATGACGGGCGTTCACCTGGTGGTGAGCGGCGGCGGAACTCACGAGCATCTTGACCCGGTTCGCTTCCTGGGCAACGCGTCTTCCGGGCTACAAGGGGTCGCCATCGCACGCGCAGCCAGGCTACGGGGTGCGAGCGTGACTTTGGTAGCGGCAAACGTGCAAGAGCCCGCCCCGGCATCAGTGGACGTGGTTGAGGTGGGCTCCACAGCAGATCTCGATCGAGAAATGCAGCGGTTGTCGCGCACCGCCGATGTCGTCATCATGGCCGCGGCACCGGCTGACTTCACCCCCGCCAGCCCCAGCGATTCCAAGTTGAAGAAAGACTCGGACGCCGGGTTGACCCTGGAATTGGTACAAACCACCGACGTCCTCGCCGGATTAGCTCGCGGTCGGCGTACCGGCCAGGTGATCGTTGGGTTTGCCGCCGAAACTGCCAAGGACGCCGAAGACTTACTTCGGCTGGGGCAGATCAAACTGGCCCGGAAGGGCTGCGACCTGCTGGTCTGTAACAACGTCAGCGGTGGCGCGGTTTTCGGAGATCTCAACAACAGCGTCGTGATCATCGACGAATCAGGTGTCGTGTCCCGCTCCAGCGGTAACAAGAACACCGTCGCCCACCGGATCCTCGATGCGGTGGCCGACTTTCGCGCTAAGGAGAAGCCCATCTCATGAGTCGTCTTTTCACGTCGGAGTCTGTGACCGAAGGGCACCCAGACAAGGTGGCAGACGCGGTATCGGACGCGGTGCTGGATGACATTCTCGCTCAAGACCGGCAAGCCAGGGTGGCGGTTGAGACCCTTGTCACGACCGGCACCGTGATCGTGGCAGGCGAGGTGACCACTAACGCTTACTCCGACGTTGCAAAGGTTGTTCGAGAACGGATCTTGGAAATCGGCTACGACGCCGCACACAAGAGTTTCGACGGCAAGTCCTGTGGCGTGTTGGTGTCGCTGGGCCAGCAGTCGCTGGATATCGCCGGTGGGGTCAACGTTGCAGAGGAGGCACGACTGGAGGCGTCCGGGGACGAGTTGGACCGTCAGGGTGCTGGCGACCAGGGGTTGATGTTTGGGTACGCCTGCCGCGATACCGACGAATTGATGCCGCTGCCCATCGACATCGCACACCGGCTCTCGGAGCGGTTGGCTCAGGTGCGCAAGGACGAAATCCTGCCCTGGGTACTGCCTGATGGAAAGACCCAAGTCACGATCGAGTACGAAGGCGCTACCCCGGTGAGGGTCGACACGATCGTCGTGTCAACCCAACACGACGAGTTCGTAGACCACACCTCAATCGTTGCTGGGATTACCGCCGAGGTGATTGACCCGGTGCTAGCTCGCTACGAAATCGACGCCAAAGACAGGCGAGTGTTCGTCAACCCGACCGGCCGGTTCGTGCTGGGCGGCCCAATGGGTGACGCCGGGGTCACTGGCCGAAAGATCATCGTTGACACCTACGGTGGGATGGCTCGCCACGGCGGTGGGGCGTTCTCGGGTAAGGATCCGTCCAAGGTCGATCGGAGCGCCGCTTACGGGGCCAGATGGATTGCCAAGAACGTCGTGGCTGCTGGGCTCGCGGACCGATGTGAGATCCAACTCGCCTACGCGATTGGACGAGCGCGTCCGGTTGGGGTGTATACGCATGCTTTCGGCACCGAGAAGGTTCCGCTCGACCAACTGAACCGGGCGATCCAGGAGGTGTTCGACCTGCGTCCAGCAGCGTTGATCCGCGATCTGGACCTGCTGCGTCCGATCTACTCGCAACTGACGAATTACGGCCACTTCGGACGCGACTTAGACGTGGCAACCTGGGAGCGGACCAACAGGGCGGACGCCCTAGCTAACGCGGTACGCGGCTGAGTCTGACGCTGGATTCCGGTTAGCCCAGGAGTGTCAGAGCTTGCTCGTAGTATCAATCCATGGCAACCGAGTCGTCCCCTCCGCTGATCGCTAGCGTGGCTGTCGACATTCCGCTTGCCCATTTGGATCATCCGTTCGACTACTTGGTGTCGGATATCCAGCGGGAGTCGGTGGCAGTCGGTTGCCGTGTGCGGGTGCGGTTTGCTGGGCGGTTGCGGAACGGCTTGGTATTGGCTCTCGGCGAGCACACGCAAGCAGTTGGCGAGTTGGCTTACCTGGAGCGCGTCGTGTCGTCCGAGGTGGTGCTCACAACACCGATTGCGCGTCTGCTCCGGGTGGTAGCCGATCATTACGCGGGCACCTGGGCTGACGTTGCGCGACTTGCCATTCCGCCGCGGCACGCCCGCACCGAGGCCGCGCTGCCAGCGGTGCGTCCAGAACCGGTGCTGGCTGAACCTCCCGGGGTGCTTTCGGGTTACGGCAGAGGCTCGGAATTCCTGTCCGAGTTGGCGGCTGGTCGTCCGGTTCGGGCGGTTTGGAATCCCGCGCCGGTAGCCGACTTTGCGGGCGACTGGGCAGGGGGCGTCCTGGACGCGGTGTTGGCAACCCTGCGGGCCGGGCGGGGCGCGATCATCGTCGTCCCCGATGTGGCAGACGTCGAGAAGGTCGCCAAGCGCGTCGGCGCGGCGATCGGCGAGCCGTCACTTGTGACTCTCACTTCTGATCTTGGGCCTGCCCGGCGGTACCGCCACTTTCTGGCGATCCTGCGCGGGCAAGTTCGGGTGGTTGTGGGCACTCGCGCTGCGATCTTCGCGCCAGTGGCTGACCTCGGGCTGATAGCAGTGTGGGACGAAGGCAACGATTTGCTGGCAGAACCCAGAGCCCCTTACCACCACGTCAGAGAAGTAGCGGCGCTGCGTGCCAGCATGGAGCCGTGTGGGCTCCTTCTGGCCGGGTGGAGCCGAACAGCCCAGACCCAAGCGTTGGTCGAGCGAAATTGGCTCGTCCCGCTTGAACTGCCACCCGCCCAGATCAGGCAGTTGTCTCCCGTGGCTCGGGTTGCCGTGGCGTCCGATCACGACCTGGAACGCGACCCGCAAGCAGCGACGGTGCGACTTCCTCACGCGGTTTTCGCGGCTATCCGAGGCGCGCTGCCCACAGGCCCGGTGCTAATCCAGGTTCCACGGGCGGGGTATCTGACATCGCTCGCCTGCCAGCAGTGCCGAACTCAGGCTAAGTGCCCGACTTGCGGGCGGACGTTGTCTGGGGAGTCAGTGGGCACGACGATCAACCCGGTGTGCGCTTGGTGTGGGCCACTGCCAAACGGTTGGCGATGCGTGCAGTGCGGGTCAACAAGGTTGCGGGCGCCAGGTGTCGGAGTGCAGCGGACGGCTGAGGAGTTGGGGCGAGCCTTCCCCCAAACACCGGTGGCTACCAGTTGGGCTGGCCACGTGGTCGACCGCATTGCAGACCATCCGGCGTTGGTGCTGTCCACCCCTGGTGCGGAGCCTGTTGCAGACGCTGGGTACGCGGCAGCCATCTTGTTGGACACCCAGGTGATGCTGGGGCGACCTAGTCTGGCGGCCGCAGAAGAGGCGCTTCGTCGTTGGCTGGCGGTTTGCTCGCTAGTTCGGTCGGCGGCGAATGGTGGCACCGTGACGGCGGTGGGCGAGCCGGATTCCCGCGCGCTTCAGGCTTTGATTCGGCTGGACGCTGCTGGTTTCGCAGCGCGCGAACTCGCCGACAGGCAAGCTGCCCACTTGCCGCCCGCGGCGAGGGTCGTCGAGTTGACCGGTGCTGCGTCGGCGGTTGCCGAGTACACCGCAGCTTGGCGTCCGATCGAAACAGTGGCTGCGTTTGGCCCTGTCGAACTTTCCGACGGCGACGTGCGACTAGTGCTGAAAACTGAGCTTGAGCACGGGCTTGCGTTGGTTGAGGCGATCCGTCTGGAGTCTGCTGCGCGCGCTCGTCGCAAGGCACCCGGTGTAGTGCGTGTCAGGGTGGATCCGATCGAATTGGGCTGAAAGCGCTGACCGTCACCGGTTGTCGTGGGATGTGTTGGGTGCCGGCCCACAGACACTCCGGCGCTGCTGCAACGCAGTAGTAGGTAGCATGTCGGCGTGCGTCTGGTGTTTGCAGGTACCCCCGAAGTTGCGTTGCCCTCGTTGCGGGCTTTGGTTGATTCCGAGCACGAAGTTGTAGCGGTGGTGACCCGTCCCGACGCTGCCCGGGGGCGAAGCAGGCGGTTACTTCCCAGTCCGGTTGCCAAATGGGCTGCCGAGCAGGGCATAGAGGTGCTGAAACCCGATCGTCCGAGCGATCCCGACTTCATCGCGCGACTCAAGCAGTTAGCACCCGATGCCTGCCCGGTGGTGGCCTACGGAGCGCTCCTGCCCAGTTCGGTGCTGGAGATACCGCGCTTCGGCTGGGTCAATCTGCATTTCTCGCTGCTTCCCAGGTGGCGGGGGGCTGCGCCGGTTCAGCGGGCGATCATGGCCGGAGACGAGGTGACAGGTGCCACCACCTTCCTGATCGTGCCCGAGTTGGACGCAGGACCAATCTATGGGTCGCTGATCGAGCCGATCTATCCCCAAGATACCGCCGGAGGCTTGCTGGCCAGGCTTGCCGAGGAGGGCGCCAGCCTTCTTTCCGACACCATCGATGGGCTGGCGAACACCCAGCCTTTCGAACAGTCAGACGACGGGGTCACTCTTGCGCCGAAGCTGACGGTTCAGCAGGCTCAACTGTCATGGAGGTCGTCAGCTGTGGAGTTGGATCGCATCATCAGGGGGTGTTCGCCGGATCCGATGGCGTGGACGACCATGCGACGCGGACCGGCCGAACCCGAACGCTTCAAAATCGCCCTCGCTAGGCCAGTCGATTCGTCCGCGATGCGTCCAGGAGAGGTGTCAGTAGAGAAGCGTCGAGTGGTGGTAGGCACCGGGCTAGGTGACTTGGAGCTTCTGCGGGTTCAACCTGCGGGTAAGCAGGTGATGACGGCTGTCGATTGGGCGCGAGGTCTGCACGGGGATCCGGTGGCGTTCACGTGAGCCGCACCCGTCCCCGACGGAAGCCGGACGCCCCCCGCCGTCTGGCTTTCAAGGCACTCAGGGCGGTGACCGCAGACGGTGCTTACGCGAACCTGGAGATAGCTGGCAGGCTGGCCCAGGCTGATTTCGACGCCAGGGACGCAGCCTTCGCCACCGAGTTGTTCGCTGGAACCTGCCGGTTGCAGGGCACCTACGATCTGATCTTGGCTGAGTCGTCCGGCAGACAGTTGAGCAGCCTCCAGCCGGCAGTTGTTGACGCGTTGCGGTTGGGAGCCCATCAATTGTTGTCGATGCGGGTGCCCTCGCACGCGGCGGTTGCCGCCACGGTCGACTTGGCAGCCGCCGAAATCGGGGAGAGGGTCGCCGGGGTGACCAACGCGATCCTGCGCAAGGTTGGCAACCGCAGTCTGGGTGAATGGATTGCGCTGCTGTCGGCCGAGGAAGACGACGTCGGCGCGCTCTCTTTACGGACCCACCACCCCAGGTGGATCACCCAGGCGCACTTCGACTTGTTGGGTGATGAAGCAGAGCAGGCGTTGGCTGCGAATAACGTGACTCCGGTTCCGACGCTCGTGGTCCGTCCGGGGTTGGCTGAGGTTGCCGAACTCGGTGGGGAACCGACGCGGTGGTCGCGGTTTGGGGCGCGGCGTCCGGGAAATCCGGCCCAAGTGCCAGCTGTCGCCCAGGGGCGAGCGGGCGTCCAGGACGAGGGCTCTCAACTCGTCGCTCAGGCTTTGGTGGACGCCGAAGCGCCAGACGGCCCCTGGCTGGACATGTGTGCTGGCCCGGGGGGCAAAGCGGCACTGCTGGCCGGTCTTGCAATCGAAGCTGGAACCCGGTTGCTGGCCAACGAAGTGGCTCCGCATCGAGCGCGATTGGTGTCGCAGGCGCTGGCGGGGTACGCGGGATCAAAGTGGGCGCCGGTAACGATTTGCGCGGACGGTAGGCGTCCCGCTTGGCGGGAAGGGGCGTTCGCACGGGTCATGGCGGACGTTCCATGCACCGGTCTGGGGGCGTTGAGGCGACGTCCTGAGGCCCGATGGCGCCGCAAGCCGGAAGACTTGGAGACCTTGGTGCCGTTGCAGCGAGAGTTGCTGGCGACAGCTATCGCATCCGCTCACGACGGGGGATTGGTTGCGTACGTGACTTGTTCACCCCACCGAGCCGAAACCGTTGAGGTGGTTAACCACGCGTTGGCTACCAGCGTCAGGCAAATCGAGGTTATTCCAGCAGCTAGATACCTTCCGGGTGTCCCGGATGC
>CAYMMF010000043.1:0-14349 GCA_964391475.1 uncultured Propionibacteriaceae bacterium
TGGACGCCCAATCTCGGATCGGCATTCGGGTTGCTTCTCGAACACTACGACCGCACGTACGTCGCTCCCGGCGAGATCAGGCCGCGAATGGCCGCAACGAATGATCCGGTGGATCGGGACGTCTCAGACTACCCGCACAGCTACGGAGCCGATTTTGCGACTGTCGGTGAGATTTTCTCTGAGCGATACAACCGGGATCGTAAGAAGGCATTCGACATTCGCACCGTGATAGCGGCGGTGTGTGACGCAGACCAACCTCGGGTGGAACGATGGGCAGGTATGGCGGACGCCGACACGGCCGTGGTGGTGGACGCCCGCATGGGCGGTCATTCCGTCTGCGTTCTGGGAATCGAGTCCAAGCCGGTGCCGCGCGCCGGGTTCCCGCCAACCGACGGGCCGGACACCTACACCGCGGGCACACTGTTCCCCAGTTCCAGCAAGAAGGTGGCGCGGGCGATCAACTCGGCGTCCGGGAACCGGCCGGTCGTGGTGTTGGCCAACCTGTCAGGGTTCGACGGGTCGCCCGAATCGATGCGCAACCTTCAACTCGAGTACGGCGCAGAGATCGGCAGAGCGATCGTGAACTTCGAAGGCCCGGTAGTGTTCGTCGTGATCTCGCGCTACCACGGTGGGGCGTTCGTCGTCTTCAGCAAGCAGCTGAACAAGAACATGACTGTGCTGGCGCTGGAGGGGTCGTTCGCTTCCGTGATCGGGGGTGCGCCAGCAGCAGCCGTGGTGTTCGCGGGCGAGGTGAACTCGCGGACGGCGTCCGATGGAAGAGTTTCGAGTCTTGAGGCGAAACTGAGGGCGGCGTCGGGAGTGGAACGCGCCGAACTCAGGTTGGAGTTGGCGGACGCTAGGGCCGCAGTCAGAGCGGAGAAGATCAGCGAGTTGGCGGCGGAATTCGACGGAATCCACGACATTCATCGTGCTGTTCGAGTTGGTTCGGTGGATCGGGTGATCAGCACCGCGGAACTGCGTCCTGCGATCATCGGCGCGATCGCGTCCTACTACGATGTCGGGTAGCCGGTGAACGGCGCCTGGTGACTACGCAGACGCAGATTCTGGGCCTGAACCCTCAAGGGAAGCTCAATAGAGTCTGAGTCATCCTGAGGAATTTTTCTCAGGATGTGCTTAACCAGACTTTCTCGGTTTACCCTAATTGAGTAAGTCACCCCAACTTAGAAGGGTTAATCCCACATGAGAATCCTCAGACTGGGTCTGGTTGCTCTGCTATCAACGTCGTTGTTGTTGATACCCGCGCTCGGCGATGCCAAGAAGGCTGACGCGGCGACCTACACCAACCAGACCAACGTCTCGTTCACGTCTTCGGCGGGAGTCACCTCGCAGTACCACGTCTACGCGGCAGGCGTCACTGAGCCCGCAGGGCTGCTTCTTCAGTTCCACGGAGACGGCGCATACGAATTCAACAATCCGACCTCCAGTTATTCGCTGGGTGGCGCGTCGGGCATCGTGGCCCAAGCCAAGGCGCGGAACTTCATTACGGTTCCAGTGTTGTCGCCCGACCGCGCTTCCGGAATCACCTGGTGGCGCACCGGTTCAAAGAATGCTGACTACGTGCGGGAGTTGGTTGCTGACCTGAAAGTCCGCTACGGCGTCCGAACAGACCGGATCTGGCTAGTTGGGTACTCCGGTGGGGCCCAATTCATTTCGCAGTACTTCGTCCCCAAGTATTCCTCGGTGATAGATGGCGGCGGAGCCATCGTGATCGGCGGCGGAGACAAGCCAGCGGTTAGCGCGGCGGCTTTCAGCGCCGGTTTCAAAGCGAATTTCCCCATGCACTGGTACACCGGGGCCAACGACACCGGTTGGGACGGTGACGGTTGGAACGCGCTCGCAGCTGCGCAGCGTGGTCAGGCGTGGTACGCAAACGCTGGTCTTCGCACAACTTATGAGTGGCCAGCAGGCGTCAGTCACACCCTAAATGGCAAGTTCGGTGAGATCGTTGCCAAGCAACTGGACGCTCACCCTGGATCGGGTTCCGGAACCACCCAGACTGCGACACCAACTGCGACTGCTACGTCGAAGCCGCCTGCAACCGGCAACTGGGTTACTGCAGTCAAACCGAACCGGACGGGAGTCGCAGTAGACGTGAAAATTCCTAAAGGTACATCCGGTCGGACGACCCTTTACGTCTATGGTCCGAACAGCAACTACTGGTACACCTACACGACCAGCACGGGCAAGACGGTGACCCTCAAGATCAGCAGTTCTTTGAAAGCAAAGACCTCTTACACCTATAAGGTCACCAACGGAAGCACCCAGGTGGGGTCAGGGTCGTTCAACACGACTAGCTGACATCCTGTTCCCAACTGTTGGCCGCCCCAAGAGCTACGCTCAGGAGCGGCCAACAGTGTTTTTAGGGCCAGTATTTGTTCAGGTGTCTCTCACTTGAGAACAGTTACTGTCTTGATCTCGTACCAACTGTCGAACGAAGCGATCTGCCACATCTGGCCCTTGGTTGATGACGGCAACTGAGCAACTGACGGCGTGCTCGCCATTGGGCTGGGTGTTGCCCTCGGCGAGATTTCTCCTGCAAATTCCACAGCCTCTATGGGCTCTGAGGCGCCCCCAGTGTTACTTGTTGGTTCCGGATCAGGCGTTGGTTCCGGATCAGGCGTTGGGGTCGGATCAGGCGTTGGGGTCGGATCAGGCGTTGGGGTCGGATCAGGCGTTGGGGTCGGTGTTGGCTGAGGCGCTGTTGTCGTCGGTGGCTTTGTCGTTGCGGGCTTCGTTGTGGTCGGTTTCGCAGTCGTTGGTTTCGTGGTGGTGGGTTTCGGGGTTGTTGCCGGTTTGGTGACTACTGGTGGGCGAGTGGGTTGAGCAGTGGGTCTTACAACAATTGGTGGCCTAGAGATTCGAGGGGGTTTTGGTAACTTGGGCGTCGGCCATGCGGTGCTTCCGATTCGTGAGGGGACGCTTGGTGTCGCAGTCACTGTGGTGATTGCTTCGGGTGTCAGTTTGCCTGCTTCGGAGTCGGTAGGAACCATCTTGTAGAGCGTCGAGCGGGTGTATTCGACCTCTATTGGGTAGTTGTTCTCGATGAATCTGAGGCGCGCTACGTGGGTGAAGCTGACTGAGAGTCGCACGCCTTGATCCTCAACTTCGTCGGACGGTAATGACCCCAAATCCGTGGTGGTTGAAGCAACATCAACTTCTATTTCTGAGATCGCTTGGTTGTAGAGGATCTTCCCGTCAGGGTTGACCGTCCAGGTGGGTTGTCGAATCCCGAACAAAATCAATCCCCTGACTTGTTCCTCAGCGTCGACGTCGCCTGCCACCGCCTTGGTTACGGTTTCGTTCCAGACGGTGAGTGTGCCAGGTGCCAGCGCGTCTTGCACAAGTGGAGAGGTTAACTCTTCGGCGGTGAATGACTTCTGTTGTGGGTCGAGCAGGGCGGGATCGAAGCCAGCCTTCAGTGAGAATTCGACCGCCTCCTCAGCCGCTCTCAAGGCGGGCCCTCTGCCTACGAGTGCTATCGCCTCGTCTGTGATGTGTGCGGCTTCGACGTATTCGACGGGGACTGCCTGATCAGAGCCGTAGAGCGGCCCGCACCCGGTCAGTGTGAGCGCTAAAAGCATCACCACTACCGCAATCGATCGTTTCATCATGACACCTCCTCCCGAAGGTAGGAATGCCGGAGTGTGAACCCCTGCAGTTATAATTGTAATTTCTGGATGGTGAGATAACCACCCATCGCTAATCCATTTCGAGCTAAAAGCAATTAATTAATGCATTTATCATGTGTGACGAAATGCTGAATTAGTTAATCATCGAATGTTTCTGAAGAATTCTTATCACTCCAGGGACGTCAGCGAAGGCGTCCGCGAAGTCCTGTGGTCTGGCGACTCGGTTTGCGTTTGCATCGATGTAATCAATCAGTGCCTCGTCGAAGGCGTCGTGGCCGCCTTCGTCGCGAGCCTGGATCAGGACCGCTGATCCAGCTGTATAGATAGCTTCGTTATAAGCCCATCCTGGCCTGGCGAAATCTTCGAAGAAGGACATTGGCTTGCCGATCTGGTCGGCAGCCAACGGGGAGAAGTCGCGACTGGGTTCTGGCGACTGCTCCGGGTCGTCCACAACAGCTTGGATCATCGAGGTCACCGACTCGTCCAGCCACGGGTGAAGCGCCTCGTTGTTCCCAACGAGTGCGTAGATCCACTGGTGGGCCAACTCGTGGGTGACCAGCCATCCACGAACCCACCTGTCGGCGCCCCCCAGCTGAACGGATCCGGACGACTCCACACCCTCATGCAGACTGGGAATCACATTCACCCAGAGATCCGGATATGGCATCGGACCCAAATATTCGACCAAATCATCTAAAGACTCAGCCACCTGGTCTTTCCACTCCGTTTCGTCGCTCAGTCTGGCGAAAGGTGGCACAGACAGGTGGACGCTGACGTCAGATGCGCTGAATTCGGTGGTCGTGAACGAGCCAACCATGACCGAAACGTCGCGCATCTGTGGGGCTTCGAAGTGGTGGGTGGTTCTTGACCCATCGATAGTGGTCTCTCCTCTAGCACCAACTCCGGCGACTTTAAATTGAGTCGGCGCTGTTATCGCCAGATCGTCCAACTCGAATACCTCGTTGGTGACGGTCTCTCCGTACAGATCGACGGCGGCGTCCCTGACCCATCCCACGCCGTTCTGCCATGCGAGCAAGGGGAACGCAGTCTGGAACCAAGCCAGCGTGTCAACTGAGGAGTAGCCCATGCGCTCGTCCGTGTCGGCTCCCAAAGTGATGGTGAACTCAGTTTGAATCTGAAGTGGACTGCCTGAGGCTTGACACGAGGGGAACTTCGCTTCCACCAGCGTGCCAGACGCTCCGGGGAGCGCACCGGAGCTCTCAACCTGGAAGGGCAGTGACGAACCGTTGAGGATGACTTTCTCGACCGTCATGGCGTTGCCTGCCCTGGTCAGCATCGGCTTATTGGGCCACGCTCGCAGCACGACTTCGCACATCTGGTGATTTGGGGTGAACTCGATAGATTCGGTTCCGGTAACCGACCGCAGGTCGTCTGCAACTTGGTACGCGAGTCTCACCACCGGCTTGCTCACCGAATCGTTGGTTACCCCGGGAGCTGGCGTCTGCCCGCAACCGATAATCACGATTGACAACGCCGCCAATGAGAACGCCGCCAGTGGGAACGTGCTAAGCCTCATGTTTCCTCCTGCGCCCCCCATTGTTCGCATGCAGCGCGATCTGCTGCGTTTCCCCCGAGAGCCACGCCAACGCCGCGACGTACCCATCCAGGCCGTGGGCGTCGAGGTCGGAAATCGACACCCACGGTCGCCTAATTTCTGGCCAGGTCAGCAGGCGCGCCGGGACGTCCGGAGCAGAAACCTCGATCGTGACCGGATCGATGCTTAGCCCGTGTCCGGTGGCTTTCAACACAGCCTCTTTCCGCGCCCAAATGGTGGCTAACTCCACCGGATTCTTGGTGTGTTCATCTGGTGCGGCGATCGCAGTGGACGCGTCGGGTGTCACGTCTAAGATGCGCACAAGATCGACACCATGGGGAACGTTACCGATGGAGACTCCGATGAAGCCGCCGGCGGAACTGCAACTGAAGTGCACCGGGTATCCCTCGACGTAAGGCTTTCCGTGGCCAGTGCTCCCGCACACCATGCAATGGCGACGGATCGGCACGCCGTCGGGAGGGACGCCCAATCGCTCGGCTAGGTGGCGACGCGCGTAACGAGACAGAAGTCCGAGTTCGTGCGGCACCTGCCCCGCTTCGCAGAACCAGACTTCAATCATCGCTCCACCAGCCTGTGAATCAGGTCGTGGGCCAGATCAACCGAAGTCCGAGTTGGTACCGGCAGGTCGTCATCTATGAACCAGTCGTCCGTCGCTTCTGGGTGTGGCCCCACCACACCCACCCAACCGGCGCCAAAAGGCGTGATTACAGCTGCGGCTAGGCCATTTGGGTAGCGTGCTACGACCTCGGTCGCAGGGCCTGGCTTGAAGAAGCAGCCGTCCTGGAAGTACAGGGTGCGTCGCTGGCCGTTCCAGGTAATGTCGATGAGTTGGGGATCCTCGTCGCGCACCTCGCTTCCGGGGGCACCAACATAGCTGTCGGTGGATCCGTCCAGCAGCCCAAACCCGGGGTCGTCGCCAGCAAGATACCCACCCAGACAGAAACCTAAATAGCGACCACCCGCGCGTACGAATTCAGCGATGGCGTCCGCGTCCTTGCGCAGCCGACGCCAGGCAGGCTTCAAGCTGCCACCACCTGGCTGGCAGTACAAAGCGGCCCGACCAAGATTCCTCGCTGGCGAATCCGTGAACTCGACCCGGAACCGGTACCGACTGCTGGCCAGTGCGTTCGCTGCCGCCTCCGGGCACCCGGGAAGCGCGGCCGGGCCTCTATAGACGATCGCCAGTGGCGCTTGACCCATTTCGCACCTTCTCGATTCGGCCGATCAGTGAGCGAACCCCCAAGACGGAACTTCGGACAACGCTTTCCAGCGGGCCGTGTTGGGCGAATCTGCTCCAAAACCAAACGAACACAACCAGAATCGCGACTTGTATCAGGTAACCAATCCACCCATCCTGGAGGGGAGGGATAGTCATCATCACCAGGTGGAGCGTGTACCCGGTAAGTGGCATCGACCCGAAGATCGAAATGGGCTTGACGAACCGGGGTAGCACGAAGCCGACGTTAACTAGGCCCCCCAGCACGAACATCAAGATCCCAATGGTGAAGAACAGGTCGAACGGTGTGGTGGTGCGAGGAGCGATCACTGCCAGCCACCATGTTGATGTGGTTGGCAAAGTTCCCTCAGCACCCAGGACGAGCAGTTTGGTGAATTCGTCCAATGGCATCGTCTCTTGCGCTACCGCACCGAGGGCGTCCAATCCACCCATCTGACGCATCAGAATGCTCGACACGCCAGCGGTGATTGCTGCCACCACGATCCCGAACGCCAGCAGAACCACCGAAGACGAACGGGAGATCCCGATGCGTCCGATAGCCATACCAACCAACACGTAGGCCAACCAAGCCAAAGCGGGATATGCGCCCGTCAATAACAACTTGACCAGCACGCCGGTGGGGTCGGTGAAAACAGCAGGGAAGTCGATGTTGCTTGCTGTGGCTGTCGGGAGGAACTGGCGAACGATGTGGCTCCAGATCGGGACGAATAACGCAACCAGTGCTGCCAAGATGACCATCAACCAAGGCGGGGTCCTAACGAACGGAAGCGCTAAGAGGAGCAGGACAGCGAGGTAGGGAAGCACCACCTCGGCGAGTTGTCTGGGTACGAAAGTGGCCATTACTAGCCCAATTCCAAACAATAGAACTGCCTGGGTGAATATTGAAGCCCAATCTGTCACCAAGCCAGCGCGCCGCCGTCGACCTGCTTTCCTCGTGGTAATCGCCACACCGACACCGGCAAGGACGGCGAACAGCGCCATCGAGTTTCCCGTGCTGATCCGCCACAGCCACGACATCGAATCAGATGGAGTGACGCTTGGGGTGATGTTCACGAACATGATTCCAAGCAGTGCCAAAGCGCGAGCTAAGTCGAAACCGATGACGCGGTCAGATTCCGCGGCAAGCGCGGCAACCTCCACCGGATCAACGTCGGGATGAGGCACAAGAACCGGCACTTCTTCCTGTTCGACCGGGTTTTGCAGTTCTGACACGTCAAGCGTCAAGCCGGGCTCACCCTTATCGGGGTAGGTCTCGGCAGGCGCCCCCTGCAGAGTTCTACCAAGGCGGGGACGATGATCGCGCCTTGCGGGAATCCCAGCCCAACCGGTGTTTGCTGGCAGAGCCTCGCCTTTCATCACCAGTGTTAGCGGTGAGACGTGGACGTCCTCCCCGACGGTCGCGCCGTACAGGATGATGCTGCGCGTGGAGACACTCGCTCCCGAATCGATTGTGACGTACCCCATCTTCATGATGCGGTCTTCGAAGAGGTGCGTCTGCAATGACACTGTGGAACCGACGGTCACGTCGTCGCCGATCCTGACTAAATCGAACTCGCTCATGTAGGTGGTATCGATCAGACAGCGCTTCCCGACTTTGGCGCCAAAGAGTCGCAGCAGCGGGTTCAACATCGGCGTCCCCTGCACCAGCCCTAGCGCAGCCGGCACAGCGGCGGTTTCATAGATACCAGTGAGGAACTCTGTGCGTCGCACGAAGTTGCCCCAAAGTGGTGCAATCCTCGGCTTATAGCGTCCGACTAGCACCCACTTCATGAGCGCGATCACCAGCGTGACCATGAGGCTGCCCGACAAAGCGATCAGCGCTTGGATCGCGATTAGCTCCGCCAAAGACCAGCCTTGTCGGGTCAGCAATGCGATCGCGGTCAGCGTGTAGAACGTGGACAAACCCAGCAAAGTCGCCGGGAGGATCACCCGGAAGAACTCGATGATGTACCGGGCGATGACTTTACTGCGTGGAGGGTGATAGGTGGTGTCCTCAGAGAATTGGTCGAAAGTCTCCCGTTTCGGCAGGAAGATGGGCGGATTGCCCAACCATGAGGTTCCCTCGGGGACGCCTTGAACTGGCGGAACCGAAAGGACACCGACCAGGGAGTTGGTTTCGAGATGAGAACCGGATGGAATGAACGAAGCATTTCCGATGAATGCGCGGTCCTCGACCACGGTCTTCCGGAACGCGATGTGACCGTTCGCGTACGTGGTCGAACCGACGGTGGCCATATCGGCCACGAAAGTACCGTCCTTCATGGTCAGTAGGTCGGGGTCGAAACCCGCGATAGTGGCGACTTCGGCGTCCCGTCCGATCCGGGCGCCCAACATCCGGAGCCAATGGGGGGTGTACAACGTCCCAAACAGCGCGTTGGTGTACTCCAAGCTTGCGTCAAGCAGTTTGTCGTTGAACCATTTTTCGACACCCAGGAGTGTGCGGGTGTGGTGGACGTCCACAGGCACAACCTGCATGGCAAATCGGCGATACCAAAGAATCAATGCGCATGCAGTTACCACGAATATCAAGCCTGAGGCCAGGGTCGCCAACAATGCTGGCCTGTGATCGTAGGTGAGTAGCAGCCACCAGACTAAGAACACTGCCGGAGCTATCGCTAGTAGCGGTAGGAACTCTAAGAAGGCGATACCCGCAACCATCTTGAGTTTGAGATCTGAGCTCCATTCTCGGGGGGCATCCGCGCAGCGACGCATAGTAGCCAAGGCTGGGTCGGTGCGGGTGCGCAAGGGTTCTGCACAAGAACCCGACCACTCCTGGCCTGGCGGGATGTGCTCTCCGTGGCGGAGTAGTGATTGGGGTCGCAAGACCGCGTCCTTACCTACAGAGCAGTTGCCGATGAGGACGCAGTTCGATGTGACGATCGCGTTGTCGCCGAGTGTGATCCGCCCAAGGTGGAGCAGGCCGTCCTCGATCTCGAAGGTGCACAAATGGACGCCCCGACCCACTGTGACGTTGTCACCCACCTCAAGTAACGACGGAAGGGGGATTTGTTCGGAGCCTATCTGGCTGGCGTCCCCGATCTTCGCGCCGACCATCCGCAGGTATGGAGCGATTAGATGCGAACCCGCCAGATTTTGTAGCGGTGACAGCGAGAGTGCCCGCTGGATTACCCATACGCGCAGGTGAGTTGGCGAATAGAGCGGGTATTCGCCTTCGCGCAGCCCCCTCCCCAGCAGTTTGCAGGTGATCACCGGAAGCAGCCACCGAGTGAGTAGGTACGACACTGGAATTGACGCCAAGATCTGGAACAACATCCTGCGGGACGGGTAACCACCAGCCAGCCAGTAGATGACTGCGATGGGGAACATCGAGATCGTGACGATCAGGTAGATGTACGAGAACTGGAAGAAGCCGAAGAGCCAGATCTTGGCGGCCGGGTAACGGCGGCGCACAGCCTCTTGCGCTTCCGTAGTCGGGGAGGTGGCTGCAGCGGCATCTATGAATTCCGAGATGGTTCGCACAGTGGGCTGGGCGTACAGGTCGGGAATCGACAAGTCGTCCGTACCCGGGATGCTGGACGCCCTGAGCCGCGATACCAACGTGGCGGCAATTAGCGAGTGCCCGCCGAGATCGGTGAACAAGTCAGCGTCCACAGACAGTGCATCTGCCGGAATCTTTAGAAGGACGCTCCAAAGCTCAACCAATTTAACTTCGGTTGGGGTGGACGGCGGGGCGAATTTGACCAACCCAGAAATGAGACGCGGGTGAACTGGGGTTGGCAACGCGTTGCGGTTGACCTTGCCCGAGGGCATGAGCGGAACGGTTTCGATGAACTCCACGTAGTCGGCCACCATGTATGGCGGCAACTGAAGGCGACAATGGTCATGAATTTGCGCCGCCAGTTCGCGGGTACCCTCGACGCCAGGCATCGCCAACACGTATGCGACCAGCTCGTCTCCGGTGTCCTCACCCGTCCGCTTGTTCACCACGCAGACAGACACTTCGGGGAGCGACATGACCACGGATTCGATTTCGCCCAGGTCAACCCGGTGGCCCAGGATTTTCACCTCGGCGTCTTTGCGGCCCAGGTATTCGATCTCATTGGCGTGGTTTAGTCGTCCCAGGTCGCCGGTCAGGTACGTGCGGCGTCCTTGTTCGTCGAAGACGAACTTTTGCGCGGTGAGTTCATCGAGCCCGACATAGCCAACCGCAACGCCGATTCCGCTGACGCAAAGTTCGCCGACCTCGCCGTCGGGGACGATGCGGAAGTCCTCGTCGCGAAGTGTCACCTCGTACGTTGGCATGCCGACGCCGATGGTGATAGGGACGCCAGGTTTCACCACCGCCCACGTGCAGCTAATGGTGGCCTCGGTGGGGCCGTATGTGTTTAGGATGCGCCTTCCCGGCCCCCAACGTTCGACAAGTTCCTGCGGGCACGCTTCCCCACCCAGATTGAGTGTTCGAATGAGGGGGAGGTCCCTGTCCAGCGTAGCCAGGACCGTCGGCACCGCATGCACGAAGGTGATGCGGTTCTCTTCGAGAAAGCCCGTGAGGCCTGACCCAACCTGTCGGCCGTCTGTTGGGCCAGCGACGAGCGTGGCCCCTGCGCCCCAGGTTGTCCAGAACTCCTCCAGAGAAAAGTCGAATGAAATGGACAGCCCCTGGTAGACCCGGTCGGTTGGGTGAACCCCGTAAAGCTCCGTGACCACCACTACGGCGTTGCAGACACTCGAATGGGCGATCGCGACACCTTTGGGGCGCCCGGTAGATCCAGAGGTGTAGATGATGTAGGCGACAGGGTCGTCATCGATTGGCAACTGAGGTCTGGCAGAGTCCGATCCGTGCAATGTGGCACCAAGGTCGTCGATAAGTAACTGCTTCAGAGGAAGACCGTCACTGAGGTGAACTTTTGCGTTTGAAGTTAGGAGGATGTCAACCCCAGCGTCTGCAGTTATGTACTCAACGCGGTCTAGCGGTGCTTTGGAGTCGATGGGAACATATTTCGCACCGGACTTCAGTGCGGCAAGTATCGCTACGTACATGGGAACCGAGCGCTCGATCAGAATCCCGACTGTGGAACCTGACCCGATCCCGTGCTCCTGCCTCAGTAGGTTTGCGAGTTGGTTGCTGAGTTCGTCGAGTTCCGCGTAAGTGAACGAGTCGTCGCCGACCACAAGTGCCGTCGCGTCAGGCACGGTGTCAGCGGCCTGTTCGAAGACGTGGTGGAGCCGCTTCGGTCTTGGGATTTCGTCGAGGTAGGACCAATCGTCATGAGGAAGCGAAGGCCGAGGTTTCGGACGAGGAATACTGTTTGGCTGTGCTAGGACGACTTTGGGTTGGGCAACATCCTGCGTTGTTGTCACGCTGAGCGCCTCCCCTCCGAACTCAGACGAACGGGTATATATGCCGGGTAGAGGTCACCCGTCTAGGTGACGACATCTAAGCCAGCAAGATACATTTCGACTTTACTCCGGGGTCGGTAAAGGGTCTATTGCCTTGTCGGTGTGAAGAAGATCAAAGTGACTCTTCGGGGGCGCGGACGCCGCATATCATTTTCATTCACTAGAAATATTGGTTGAAGGATGCTAGGAAACTCACTCATTGGTTATTAGTGCCACTGGTTGACCTCGACCGTCGAACAGTGGGTAGGGTCCACCACATGACACGAATCCCGGGTATCGACGCTGACATCTTTCCCGTCAACCTAGGCGGTAACACGTTCGGTTGGACGTCGGACGCCACCGAATCGGCAGCGGTGCTGGACGCCTTTGTGGCTGGTGGCGGGAACTTCGTTGACACTGCGGATTCCTACTCCCAATGGGTGCCTGGCAACGCCGGTGGGGAGTCAGAGACGATCCTAGGTGGCTGGATGGCGTCCCGAGGCAATCGCGACTCGATCATCGTGGCGACCAAGGTGGGCGGGTTGTCGTCCAGGAAGGGCCTTTCGTCAGACAACGTACGAGCAGCCGCCGAAGAATCGCTCCGCAGGCTGCGGACGGACCGAATCGATCTTTATTACGCCCACCACGACGACCCCTCCCAACCGATCGAAGCCGTGGCGCTCGCGTTCGACGAGCTCGTACGCGCAGGGAAGGTGCGTGCGATCGGCATGTCCAACCTCTCTGGGGAACGCCAACTTGCGTGGTTGGACGCCGCGGCGTCCAATGGCTGGACGCGGCCAGCCGCGATCCAGCCGAACTACAGCCTCGTCCACCGCCGCAGCTACGAGTCTGAGTATCGCTTGCTGGCTGAACGTAACGGGCTTGCGGTGATGCCGTACTACGCGCTGGCGTCCGGATTTCTCACTGGAAAGTACCGCAGCGTGGAGGACGCCCGCGGCCGAGCACGCGGCAACTCTGCCGGCCAATACGTGACAGCAGAAGGACTCCGACTTCTAACCGCCCTCGACCTGGTGGCGCAAAGCGTCGGAGCTACACCGGCGTCGGTTGCCTTGGCTTGGCTGTTGGCGAAGGGCGTCACCGCCCCAATCGCATCAGCACGGATTCGTCAACAGGTTCCCGCACTGCTGGCAGGGGCAAAACTGGCGTTGAGCCCGTCCCAGGTCGCACGCTTGGACGCCGCCTCGCAGCCATACGCCTGACCGGGCGTCCACCCACAGAACCCCCGCGCTGGTGGAGCGTCAGAGTCCTTCGGTGGCCGAATCCGGCACGAATACCGCAGCGGCGGTTGCGGCTGCAATAGCCACAGCTTGCCGCGTGTGAGCGCAACGGACTCCTTTGGAGCGCCTGCGTTCCCCACGAGCGAACGCCGCCTTCTCAAACAGGATCGAGGCTGCCGTCAACGCGGTCAAACCACCGACCAGCAACCCGGTGCTGGCGGCTTTGGGAAGCTCAGCCAGTTGCGCCTCAATGCGGGAAGGAAGCTCACTGGCGTCCTCCCAGGTGTTCGGCACCATCGAAGCTCCATAGGCTGTGACTCCAAGAAGACCGATTTTGACCAAAGCGCGAACACCTCGGTTGCGCACCAAGTCAGGCAGCGCATACCAGACGATCACGGTCGCACCTGCGCCGACCGACCACTCCCAAGGTGCGTGCTTCTGTTCAGCCATGTTGTCTTCTCCCGGTTGGATCCCAAGCCACGGTAACCCTTAAGTGCGACCACCCACTGCACCGTCTCGAATGGACGTTGGGGCAGTGGCCGTCCTCACAGCGAAAGAACGGACACGCAAACAACCTTGCGAGCCAGCGATTGGGGGCAGATTCCCACTCCGAGTTAATCCAGGAATTGCCATCAAAGAATCGTGTGTAGCCTTCTAAAAAACGAACAAGTGAAGAGGGGGCTCCCGTGAGCACCATCAAAGATTCATACGATTATGTGATTGTCGGCGCGGGTGTGGCTGGTGCGCGCGCAGTCGAGGGCATCCGCGAGTTGGACGCCGACGCGTCCGTGGCACTGTTCGGAACAGAAGCCACACCACCCTTGTACCGACCCGATCTGTCGAAGGCGCTTTGGTTGGAGGGAAACCGCAAGGTGTCCGACTCCTACCTTCTTGCCGACAACGTGGCCGTCGAAATTCACCTGAACTGCGGGGTCACAGAAATCGACCCGGGTGGGCACTCCGTCACCCTGGCTGACGGTAAGCAGGTTGGCTACGGCAAGCTGTTGCTGGCGACCGGATCCGAGCCCCGCCTCGGCGGCGTCACCCCCGGCCCCCGCGTCATGGGGTACCGCGAGTCTGCCGACTTCGAAGCCTTGCACAAAGTCGCGACCCCGGGCGCCCACATCATCATCGTCGGCGGCGGCTACATAGGTGCGGAACTCACATCGGCGCTCGTCCAAAACGACGTGAAAGTGACGCTGGTGATGGTCGGCGACCACGTGCAAGCCAACATGTTCCCCGAAGACCTGACCGCAAAAGTGACCGCCGGGTTCCTCAACCGGGGTGTGGAAATCATCGACGCTTTCT
>CAYMMF010000044.1:0-14289 GCA_964391475.1 uncultured Propionibacteriaceae bacterium
GCACCCTGGGCAGGGGCTGGCCACGGCTCTTTCGACGCCTGCGCAGGCGCCGCAGCGGGTTCGCTTGGCGGCGTCGACGGGCCGAGCATGGTTAGTGGGGTGCTGACCACGTCGAAGGCCTCGTGCGGGTCTCGAATGTTCGCAACAGGTGCAGCCAGCGACCCAAGCGGTGAGACCGCGTCCGGTGCGCCGTAATCGAAAGGACGCTCCGGGGGAGCCTCGAACTCCGCTGGGGTGGGTTCGGTTTGGCCGAGGGGTGCCACGTCAGGGGACGAGTAGGCGTCCGGTCGTTCAACCGGCGCATACTCGGGTCCGTCCCGCCAGGTAGCCATGGCACGATGGTAGTGCCCCGCGCGTGGACTGCCGCCGTCGGATACCCTGAGACCACTGTTATCAGCTACAGGGAGTGCAACCATGCCGACTGGCCGTGTGCGGTACTTCGACGCCGAGAAGGGCTTCGGGTTTCTGACTAAGGACGACGGTGGCGACGACGTCTACGTCCGTTCGTCTGCGCTGCCCGCAGGGGTGACCAGCCTCAAGCGCGGTCAGCGGGTCGAGTTCGGGGTTATCGAGGGCAAGAGGGGTGAACAGGCGCTTTCGCTGCGCCTGCTTGATCCGCCGCCGTCACTGTCGAAGGCGCAACGAAAGTCGCCCGACCAGATGGCGGTGATCGTGGAGGATCTGATCAAGATGCTCGACGGTTTGGGTAACGGTTATCGGCGGCACCGCCACCCCGATGCGCGTCATGCCGAGAAGACCGCAGCCGTTCTTCGGGCTGTAGCCGACGAGTTGGAGCTCTGAGGTGGCGCGCACCATCGAGTTGGACGCCGCGTGCGCCGAGGCCGTAGAGATCGCACGGTTGGCGGCGGAGCGTCGCGCTGGCGTCATCGAAGTGGGCGAGCACCTGTTGGTGGTGCCAGAGGGCGTCCGGGTTGCGACGCACTACTTCGAGTGCACGCACCCGGGGTATGTCGGTTGGAGGTGGGCCGTCACGGTCGCCCGGGCGTCTCGCGCCCGCGTCGTGACGATCAGCGAAATCTGCCTGCTGCCTGGCGAAGGTGCACTTCTCGCGCCGCGTTGGGTGCCCTGGGCGGAGCGCATGGAGCCGGACGACGTGGCCCCCGGCGTCCTAGTGCCGACTCCAGACAATGATCCTCGGGTTGAGGCGGGGTTCACCGGCGGCGATCAGGCGCGGGACGCCGATCCCGCCGAGTGGGCTCAGACCCGAGCGTTGGTGGCTGAGCTTGGTTTGGGACGCGAACGCGTCCTGAGCGCGGCCGGTCGCGACGACACTGCCGAGCGGTGGTACGCGGGGGACGGCGGGCCGCGCAACGCGATGACCCGCCAGGCACCCGGCAACTGCCAGGAGTGCGCTTACTTCGTGCGGCTATCCGGCAGTTTGGGACGAATGTTCGGGGCTTGCGCCAACGGGCAGTCGCCCAGCGACGGCAATATCGTCAGCGTCGACCATGGGTGCGGGGCTCACAGCGACGTGGTCGCGTCCGACAGGGGCGTCGAGTTGCCGCGTCCGGTCTGGGACACCATCAACATTGACGCCGCACTATTCGACTGACAGCTTTCTGCGACGCCGTGAGCGGTGGATCGCGTAGGCGGCTCCGAGGACGCCGATGCCCACCCCGGTGAGGGCTACCCACAGCCACCATTCGCGTCCGGTTTCACTGAGCGCGGCCAAGTTCAGCCAGCAGGCAAGGGCGGCGACTGCGAACGCGCTCATTCCGACGACAGCGATGCCGACGCCATCGGCGTCCAGAGCCTTCACGGGGGCTTGAACCAGCAGGTCGCGACGCTCTATACCACTCTTCTGGGAGACCGGGTCACTCACGGACACAAGCCTAGCCAGAGCGTGAGTGGTCCTAAACTAACCGCCATGTCGACTGCTACATCACCGGCGTCAGCACCCACATCAGGGTTGGATCGCTGGTTCTCCATCTCAAAACGTGGTTCGGATATTCCTACAGAGATCCGCGGTGGTCTCGTCACGTTCTTCACAATGGCCTACATCCTGGCCTTGAACCCGCTGATCATCGGCACAACCACCGATGCGAACGGGCTGCTGATCTCTGGTCAGCCGAAACTGGACGAAGCTGGCGTGGTGATTGGGGCGAACGTCGGGGCTTCCATCGCGATGGTGGCGGCTGCGACTGCCCTTGTCGCAGGGGTGATGACGATCCTCATGGGCGTGGTTGCTCGGTTCCCGATCGGCCTGGCCGCTGGCTTGGGGCTGAACGCCATGATCGCCTACATCATCGCGCCGCAGATGACGTGGCCCCAGGCGATGGGTTTGATCGTGTGGGAAGGCATCCTGATCACGATCTTGGTGCTCACCGGCTTCCGGGAGGCAGTTTTCCGCGCGGTTCCACGCTCGCTGCGGACGGGTATCTCAGTCGGCATTGGTTTGTTCATCACCTTCGTCGGGCTCATCAACGCTGGTGTCGTGCGTAAGCCCGCAGGCGCCCCGCCAGTCGAACTGGGTATCAACGGCACCCTGATGGGCTGGCCAATTTTGCTGTTCGTCATCGGCATGTTCCTGCTGATCGTCCTCTATGTGAAGCGCGTCAAGGGCGCCATGCTGATCGCGATCCTGGCCAGCACCGTGCTGGGCGTCCTGTTCGAGTCGGTCTTCAAGATCGGCCCCAACTTCGTTTCTGAAGACAAAATCAACCCGACCGGCTGGATGCTGAACGTTCCGGCGCTGGAAGGCGCTGGCATCGCTTTGCCCGACCTGTCGCTGCTGGGTCGCATCGACATGTTCGGCGCATTCGCCAAGGGCCCAGAATTCATCCTCGGCCTGGTCATGCTGGTGTTCGCGCTGCTGTTGGCCGACTTCTTCGACACGATGGGGACGATCGTCGCGGTTGGCGCCGAAGGCCACCTGTTGGACGAGGACGGCAACCCGCCGAACACCCGCGAAATCCTGCTCGTCGACTCGCTGGCTGCTGTCGCTGGTGGCGTCGGGTCGGTGTCGTCCAACACCTCCTACATCGAATCCGCCTCGGGCGTCGGTGAGGGAGCCCGTACGGGTTTGGCGTCCGTGGTGACCGGCATCGCCTTCCTGCTCAGCCTCTTCCTGGCGCCGCTGGTGAACATGGTTCCCTCAGAAGCAGCCGCACCGGTTCTGGTGTTCGTCGGCTTCCTCATGATGGAGCAGGTCACGACCGTCAAGTGGGATTCGATCGAGGAAGGCATCCCTGCCTTCCTCACCATGGTTTTGATGCCGTTCACCTACTCGATCACTGTGGGCATCGGCGCTGGCTTCATCTTCTACACGGTCATCAAGGCCGTTCGCGGCAAGGTCCGCGACGTGCACCCGCTCATGTGGGGAGTGTCGGTGGCGTTCGTCATCTACTTCATCCAGGGGACGATCCCAGCCATATTCGGCAGTTGATCATCGGGCAAAGAGTGCGATGACGTCCGGCTGCGGACGCCCCGCGCTCACCGCCCGCGATCGCCAATCCTCCAGACCGCCCAGCCAGGTGACCACCTGCTGGGCGGTCGCTGCGTTCGGGCCGTAGACGCCGGGCAGCGCTGCGAGCCAAGCTGCACGGAAGGCGTCCACCCGAGTTCCGCGCAGGTAACCGGACGCCTGCCCCGGCGGAGGTTGCAGCGGAAGGCGGAGCGAGCGTCCGAACAGCGACCGAAGGGACGCCGAGGGCGGCACTCCCGCTGCGGCGAGCTCGAAATCTAGGTCGTCGCCGGTGGCTTCGTCGATAGAGATGCTCACGCTGCTCCAAGCCCGATCGGTCAGCCACAGCTCAGCGACTGCCCAGGCGGCGCTCAACCGCTCCGGGGGTACGTAGTGGCCATGCACCACCATCTCAATCTCTGCTGGGGTGGGCACGCCCGGAAGCACCACCGGAGCGTCCGCAGCGCGGCGCATCAACGGCCCCAACTTGGCCAGCAGCCCCCGAGCGGACGGGGTCGTGACAGGCGGGTAGCTGGAAGCCACCAGCCTGCGAACCAGGTCAGCCACTTCGGGTTTGCCCTGGAACAAGTCGCGAACCTCGTCAATGTTGAGGGCGTGGAGTCTAAGCGTCCCCATGGCACCAGCGTAGTGGGCGGCTACATTAGTGTGCGTGAATCCTCGTACACGCCGAATGATTGTGACCGGAGCCCTTGTCGCCATGTTGATTTTGGCGATCGTCGGGTCGATGACGATCGCGTAGGCTTCGACCATGAGCTTAGGCCGGCGCATTCGCGCCAGGGTGACCACAGCTAGTGCAATTGTGGTGCTGATTGGGGTCGGACTCCCGATCAGTGCCGCCGCCGAGACCGGGTTCGTGATCCAAGACAGCCACGTGGCTTCACCTGTGGGGATGGCTGCGGATTTCGAGTACCAGCGCTACTGGGCTGCCGCAGGCGGTTCTGGGCAGTTGCGGGTTTGGGCGGTCGACCCGACAGGTGTGCCACTGGGGCCAGCAGCCTCGCTCGACCAAACTGTTAGCGTCCAGGCGCTCGCCGCGGTCGACGACGATCTATACGTCGGGGACATCGGAGGGCTGCGGCTGAACCTGACCGTGTGGAAGATGACTGGCCCGGTGCCCACCACGACGATCCGTGCGGCCAAGTCGTATCGGCTGAGGTACCCGGACGGCAGCCACTACGCCAAGGCGATGATGGTGGACGCCAAAGGCCGCGTCTACGTTGTGACTACGGGCTCAGCAGGCAAGATCTACCGGACTCCCAAGAAGCCGAGCTCGGATGAACTCACTGTGTTGGAGCAAGTAGGAGACGCGCCGTCCCCCCGAATCGTGGACGCGGTAATGCTGGCAAACGGCAAATCTGCCATGCGTTCGGCGGCCAACCTCTACCTTCTCGACGAAGTGTTCAACAAGATCTCGTCAGAGAAGATCCCCGATCAGCCAGGCGGGGGAGCGTTGGCGTTAGCGCTGGACGGTAAGTCGCTCGTAGCGGCGGCTGGGTCTGGAGGCAGTGCCGAACTGATGGCTTTGCCTCCAGAGCCTGAGCAGCAGGCGTCGGATTCTGAAGATTCGGCGTCCAAAACGAAACCCAAGAAGGGCAGTTCCAACAAAGAGAAGTCCGTGCTGTCAACCATCCCGCAGACCGGCACGGCGATAGCTGTGGTCGGTGCGCTGGGGGTGGCGGCGCTCGCTGGCTTGGTGGTGCTGGTCAGGCGCTGACCGGTTCGGCGACCGAGCCGAGCGTCACCGGTTCATCGCCCCATGTCGCGGGGAGGCGTCCCGCGGTCTACGCTGGCACCAGACCCGTGAGGAGGGCCGTGACCGATCTCATCGACACCACAGAGATGTACCTGCGCACGATCTTCGAATTGATCGAAGAGGGCATCCCGCCGCTCCGGGCGCGGATTGCTGAGCGGTTGGGGCATAGCGGGCCGACCGTCTCGCAGACTGTTGCCCGAATGGAACGTGACGGTCTGCTGGTCGTGACCGAGGATCGTCAGATTCGATTGACCGACATCGGGTACACGTTGGCGGCTCGGGTCACTCGCAAGCACCGACTCGCCGAGTGCCTGCTGTTGGACGTCATCGGGCTGGATTGGGAGTTGATCCACGAGGAAGCCTGCAGGTGGGAGCACGTGATTTCGGAGGCGGTGGAGCGCCGCCTGGTGGAGATTCTGGACGGCCCCACGCACTCCCCGTACGGAAACCTGATTCCGGCGTTGGGCGAACTCGGCCGCGACGGTGGTGCCGACGCGGCGGTCAGCGAGCACCTGAAGCCGTCGCATGCTGGCGCATCTGGCCTAGTCATCTCGCATTTCAGTGAGCACGCTCAGACGGATCCGGCGCTGCTGGCTGACCTAGCACGGGCTGGGGTAATCCCGGGGGCTTCGGTCTCGGTCGAGGCGACCGACGGTGGGGTCCGAATCAGCACCGCCGCCGGTTCGAGCGTGTTGCGGACCGACGTCGCAGCCCTGGTCTTTGTGCGCCCCGGGGAATGATTCGGGTTGAGTTGGTGTTCGGGTAGATCAGTACCGATGAAAGGACATCATGGCCACCGTTGAACTGTCACCCGAAACGCTCATCTCGACCATCGAAGACAACGATGCAGTGTTCATCGACTTCTGGGCGTCGTGGTGCGGGCCCTGCCTGCGCTTCGCTCCGGTCTTCGAAGCAGCATCAGAAAAGCATGGCGACGTGGTCTTCGCCAAGGTGGACACTGAAGCGCATCCGGAACTTTCGGCCGAGTTGCAGATCCAGGCGATCCCGACGTTGATGGCGTTTCGCGACGGCGTGCTGGTCTACCGCGAGGCGGGTGCGTTGAACTCCGCCGGCTTCGAGCAGTTGATTGACGCAGTTAAAGACATCGATGTGGACGATTTACGAGCTCAAGTTGCCGCCGCTGAGGCTGCGGCAACGGGTGAAGGCGAAAATTGAGGGGTTTTCTTCAGAATTTTTGAGAAAAACGGCGTCTAATTTCGTGTTGTGTGCAAACGATCGCCTATACTAAGTCATGCGTTCCCTGCCCAATCCCCCCGGGCAGGGAACGCCTCTTTAACCAGTTGGCGACCCCGGCAGGAATCGAACCTGCGACACAGAGTTTAGGAAACTCCTGCTCTATCCCCTGAGCTACGGGGCCAACGCCGCGTCTAGCATAGGCGACCATCACCGGTTAGCGCGAAGCGCCCCGATTGTGCTCGGGCATAGAGCCTTAGCGAAACCGATTGCAGCTAAGCAGGGGGGGCGTCTGTGGAACCGAAGCAGGGGGCGTCCGTGCAACCGAAGACAGCTCGCTGAAATCGATTAACTTGTATGAGCAAAAGACTTGCGAACTCGCCAAATTCGCATATGATGGGAAGTCGAGAGCGACGCCAGGTAGTTGATGTCTCCTGGGGGTGGGTAGACGGCTTTACAGCCCTTCAACCGGCGTCGCTCTCGCTTTGCGTTAAGAGCCGGTTGAGCCTGCGGAGTACCTGCAGATCATGGTGGATGACCATACGATGGGGCCCATGAGCGAACACGGTTTAGCTGCCAGCTTGGCGAAGATGCGTGCCCACGGGGCTGCAGAAGCAGCGCTGACAGTATTTGAGCACTATTACAGGTTGGCTGAAACTGGGTCGTCCGGGTTCATTTCGGAGTCAGACATCCAGCCGTTGCTTGATCCGCCTCAACTTTCGAAGGTCGAGGTCGACGACGAGACTGCGGCTGACGCGTTGGCGCGCACCGTGATAATCAAGCTGAACGGCGGGCTGGGAACCTCGATGGGTCTCGACCGCGCGAAGACGCTTCTGCCGGTCAGGGACGGCTACAATTTTCTTGACTTGATAGCACGCCAGGTGCTGGCGGCTAGGGAGCGGTATGGGGCTAGGTTGCCGCTTCTGTTCATGAACAGCTTCCGCACCAGCGAAGACACTTTGTCCTATCTGTCTCGCTACCCGGATCTGGCAGTAGACGGCTTGCCATTGGATTTCATCCAGAGTGCGGAGCCCAAACTGCTGGCAGATTCGCTGGAGCCCGTCGAGTGGCTGGCTGATCCTGAACTCGAATGGTGCCCGCCCGGTCATGGGGACATCTACACTGCGCTCTCGGCGTCCGGGATTCTCGACGCGCTGCTGGCCCGCGGATTCCGGTACGCGAACCTTTCCAACGGCGACAATTTGGGCGCAGCCCCGGACGCGCGGTTGGCAGGTTGGTTCGCGTCCAGCGGAGCCCCGTACGCTGCAGAAATTTGTCCCCGGACGCCGAACGATCGCAAGGGCGGCCATCTCGCGGTGCGGAGGCGCGACGGGCAACTTATCCTGCGCGATACCGCGCAAACTCATCCGGACGAGATGCACTTCTTCACCGATGAGTTCGTCCACCCGTACTTCCACACCAACAACCTGTGGGTTGATCTGGAACGGCTCGCCGAAACCCTCGCGACCAGCGGGGCAGTGCTGGGATTGCCGCTGATCCGCAACGAGAAGACTGTTGACCCCAGCGACCCGACATCACCGCGCGTGGTGCAACTCGAGTCGGCAATGGGCGCGGCGATCGAGGTTTTCCCGGGCGCGAGTGCGATCGCGGTTGCGCGCGAACGCTTCCTGCCGGTGAAGACGACCAACGAGCTGCTCTTGGTGCGCTCCGATTCGTTCGAGTTGCTCCCGGACGGACGCCTCCAGGCCACCGCCGAGCTGCCAGAAGTGGTTCTTGACAAGCGGTTCTTCGCCTTGATGAATGATTTCGACGCCAGGCTTGCGTCCGTCCCGTCGCTGCGCGAGGCAACATCGCTTGTCGTTGACGGTGACTGGTCTTTCACCGAACCGAGCAAGGTGGTTGGCGCGGCGCACCTCACCGACCACCAGGAGGCGCGCGTGGTGCCGGGGGGCGTCCTGACGGGGACGATGTGAACTGGCATAGGGCTCTGGCCTGGGCGCTGACCGGGGAAATGCTGGCGCTGCCAGCTGAATCCCCGGACGTGCCGCGGCTGCTCGCCGAATTGGCGGCAGCGGGGTGGCCGCAGAATCGAATCGTCGAGCATGCCAACGAGGTCGCCTCAAGCGGCGGGGTTTGGCCACACCCGATCCCTCAGGGACTCAGAGCAGGGTTGGGTGCTGCCCAACTCGCGGCGAACCTGCTGGTGGCGCGCCAGGCATGCAATCTGCTTGTGCTGGAAGTCCGTCCGCCTTCGCGGCGGGCCACTTTGGACGCCGACGAGCGTCGGCTCATGGACGAGGTTCCGCCGCACTATTGAGGTGATGCGGAACCCGACACAGGCTCAGGCTTGGTTGTTGGCCTTCAGCAGGTCGCGGATCTCGGCTAGGAGCTCTTCAGTGGTGGGGGTTGCCTCGGCAGCCTCTTCTTCTTTGGCGAACTTGTCTTTGAGTACCGTGTACGGCTTGATGAGCAGGAAGTAGACCGACGCGGCGATGATCACGAACGTCATCAGCGCGGTGAGGAAGACTCCGACATTGATTCCGATGCCTGGGATGACGACCTGACTGAAGTCGGGTTGGCCACCGACGAGACCGATGAAGTCCATGATGATCTGGGTAAAGGCAGCGACAACGTTGCCGAATGCGGCGCCGATGATGACAGCGACAGCTAGCTCAATCAGGTTGCCCTGCATGAGGAAGTCTTTGAAACCCTTCATAGTGGGGTCCTTTCCGAAAAGGGAATGAGTCCTGTAGGCGAGCGGGGTCGCCATTTCCGACCAAGCACGCTAGCGGCTGCGAATCGTTTCTCCGAATCGGAAGGTGCCGATCTCACGTGAGCGCGACCGTCAATCCTGACGAGTTCTGAGCTGTAGCGAGCGCGACCGCCTGGGCTGTTTTTACCTCGAGCAGGATCGTCGAAGAATCAGTGGGAAACCCGCCGAGAAGGCCGGGTTCTGCGGCGTCCGACACTCCCGACACCACCCGCGCCCCAGCGACGATCACGCCGTCTGGGCCAATCACGTCCACGCTGGAACCGACTGTGAGCAGCGGAGCCAGTGAACGGTCGGGAAGCGAGAACGGCACGATCACGTAGCCCGGCCGAGCGAGGCGTTGGCCCCCTGCAAGCGATGCAGAGGTGAGGATCGTGTGGGCGGTCACCGGGCCAGCGAGCACGGCGCCGGGTGGTAGCGATTCGATGTGCTCGTGGGGCACCAGGTGGGTGGGGACGTGCAACTCGACCACGTCCGCCGAGGAAACAGCGGTGCCCCCTGGGAGCGATCGCGTAATAGCCAGCACGGAGACGGTGGTTGTGTCTGGGCGGACGGCTGTGACCACAGCAAGGACGGCGACAGCGGTCGCCACCGCTGCCAACTTGCGGCGGTGCCAAGAGATTGCGCTGCGCAGGGCAGGCCAGGATGCGTTTAGTTTCACACCCTCTTTATAGGAGTGCCCTGTCAGGCCTTGTCGGCCGAGGCTGCGGGGGTCGTCGAAGCCGGCGTTGCAGGCGCGCTTGGCGGGGTCTTGGCCGCAGCCTTGGCGGCGCTCGCCCCGTTCTTCGGGCGATTATCGGTTGCGTAGAAACCGGAGCCTTTGAAAACCACAGCCGCGGCGCTGAAAACCTTCCGCAGGTCACCGTCGCAGGTCGGGCAGACCGTCAACGCGTCGTCGGTGAAAGACTGGACGACCTCGAGTTCGTTCGAGCAGTCTGCGCAGCGATACTGATATGTCGGCATGGCTCCCTCTATTCGCCTCTGGACGACGGCAACCTGCGCATTCTACCCGCTGTGAGATGCTCGCTGGTTTTTCCCGTAGTGGGGGCTATCCGCCGGTCGGTGACGATCAGCCCGACGGGCACGTCCCAGTCGTCGGCGGGCAGGTCGGGCAGAATCTCAGCGTCGTTCACCAGTGTGGCGATCACGGCGTCCGGATGCGCGTGAAGCAGCGCCCGATCCCACCAGCCGCCCCCGGATCCGAGTCGGACGCCAGCGGTGGACACCGCCAATGCGGAGGTGACGATGAAGGACGCCTCGGCTAGGGCGTCCAGTTCGAGTGGCGTGCCCGGGGGCTCGGGGATTCCCATGAACCCCGGCTCTAAAACACCGTCGTAGGAGACCCACGTCGGCGTCCGTTTCGCAGCCAGCGCCGGCAGCAGCACCCGGACGCCGCGGCGGTGAAGTTCGGTAATCAGCCGCAACGTGTCCGGTTCGCCGGGAAGCGAGGCGTAGCTGGCGACCACGGCGTGACCTTCGGACGCCTTCAGCGCGTGGGCGAGCAGGGCATCCCGCTGCGCCGAATCGGGTGGGGTCGACTGCCGACGCGACTGGATTTCGGAGCGCAAACCCTGCTTGTCGAACAGTCCGAGATCTGATCGTGGGGCTCGCGGAGCGCTTGCCTGCCAGTTGGTAACCACTCCCATATCGTATGGACATGGCCTTGTTCGGACGCAAAAAGAACCCTGATGACCACGCGGATGGGACGCCGCAGGTCGAACTTTTGGATTCGGGTGTCGTGATCCCGAGACGCTCGGTGCACGAGCAGCGGGAGTTTTTACTCTCGCAGGTGCCGCCGCTTCGGCCGTTCGGCATGTCGATCTGGGACGCGGTCGGGCTCACCTTGTGCGAAGACATCGCCTCTGACCTGAACTTGCCGTTGGTCACCACGTCCAAGGCGGCGGGGTTCGCGCTGCGGGCGTCCGACGTAGTGGGTGCTTCGCCCCAGCGTCCGGCCACGCTATTCGTCGTCGACTCCATCGCGGAGGGGGACGCCCCCGGCCCGGCGCTGCCTTCGGGTGCTGCGGTCGAGGTCGCAGAAGGCGCGATCGTGCCCGAGGGGGTGGACGCCGTCGTCCCGTACTCCGACTCGCAGGTTGAGGGCGAACGGGTGCATGTCGTAGCCGAGGCCCGGTTGCACCAGTTCCTGCGGATCGCGGGGTCGGAGCTTTCCGAGGGCGCCGAGTTGGTCGGGGAGGGTGCGACGCTGAACCCCAGGTCGATCGCTGCGCTCGCTGAAGTTGGTTACGACAAGGTTCTTGTTCGGCCTAGGCCGCGGGTTGTTGTGATCGCAGTTGGGGATCACCTGGTCGCTCCCGGGGTGCCGCTGACGTCACCCGCGCAGCGCTACGACGCGTCGACGGCACTGCTTTCCTCGTACGCTAGCGCCGACAAGGCCAGCGTGTTCCCGCTGGGAGTGATTTCAGCTGGCTCATTGCGGCAGACGCTCTTCGACCAGTTGACGCGCGCCGACCTCGTCCTCGTGGTCGGCGGCGGTGAGGCCGCAGCCGACGCCGTGCGCGAGTTGGGCGTCCTGGATCAGGCCGACGTGCCCATCAACGGCACCGATCGGTACGGCTTTGCCCTGCTCGAGGATCGAGTGCCGACGATCCTGCTTCCCGGCGGCGTTGTTAGCGCTTGCGTCGGGTACCTGTTGTTCGTGCAGCCGGTGATCGCGCGGCTAAACGACGTGCCGATTCCGGCTGCGCCAACGACGTCCGGACGCCTCCTCGAAGGACTGGATTCCGTCGAGGGTGTCACCGAATATGTGCCTGCGGTGAGGGACGCGTCCGGAAACGTCACACCGGTGGCAGGACGCGGCGCCGAGTTGGCTTACGACTTGGTGCGCGCCAACGTGTTGGCGGTTATCCCCGACTTCTGGTCGGACGCAAACCCCGGCAGTGAGGTGCAATGCCTGCTGCTAACCGACTCCGACCAGGGGGAATAACCCTGAACGGGGGGCTCGGCGTCGTGTGGCCGGTGGTGCTAGAGCACCAGTCGGTTAGGCTGCGTCCGCTGCGGGCGTCCGACTCTAGGCGGTACCTCGAAACTAGGGCGCGCAACCACTTTTGGACAAAGGAGTGGGACGCCACCCGTCCCCCGGGCGTCCCCGATCGTCCGATGACGTTCCGTGAGATGGCGCGAAAGTTCAACCGCGAAGCCCGTGCGGGGCGCATGCTGCCGTGGGCTATTGAGGTGGACGGCGAGTTCGCCGGCCAACTGACGATTTCCGGCATCGTCCGAGGCAGCGCCCAGTGGGGTCAAGCGGGTTACTGGGTGGACGAGCGGCAGGCGGGTAAGGGTGTGATGCCGACCGCGCTCGCGCTTGCGGCCGACCACATGTTCTTCAGGTTGGGTTTACACAGGCTTGAGGTGGCGATCCGGCCAGAGAACGCCAAGTCGATCCGAGTGGTCGAGAAGTTGGGGCTCCGATTCGAGGGGGAGCGACCGCGCTACCTGCACGTGGCGGGGGAGTGGCGCGACCACGTTGTGTTCGTGGTGCATGCCGACGAGGTGCGTCCGGGGGAGTTGCTGGGACGCCTCCGCAGGCCAGCGTTTTAGCGACTCGCCGAGAGCCCTCGGAGCTGACGGCGGGGTGGGGACATAGCTTCAGGGTGTGGGATTCGCCGGGTTAATTTTTGGAGCAGTAGCTGCGTTGTGGCTGCTCTACCTGGTGCCTTTGTTCCTCAACCATAAAGAGAACGGCCTGCTCGACGAGGTCGAGCCCGGGCAGCCGCAGGCGTTTTCGGCTTCCGTGACGATCGTGCGGCGGGGAACCAAGTTGGACGCCGCCGAGGCCAGCTCGGCAGTGGTGTCGACCCCGCTGAATCGGCGGGCGGCACTGCGCGAACTGGCTGACATAGACAAGGAGGCGGCCCGCCGTAGACGTTTGGTCCTGCTGTTCCTGGTGCTGACGACGATCCTGCTGGTGGTGGCCGCAGCTTTAAGTTGGGTGCCGTGGTGGAACCCGCTGATTCCGTTCGGGTTGATCGTGCTGTTCCTAGTGGTGGCCCGGTTTTCGGTGCGGACGATGCGCCGCGACCTCGCTCGCAGGGCTGGTTGCATCCGTGGCGGTGACTGTGACGCCGAAGAGACGGTAGCCATAACCGTCATCGAACCTCAGCATGACGAGCACGAACAATCGGTCGAGATCAGTGCGCCGATCGACATGACCGGGTCGCTTTGGGATCCGATCCCGATCACAGCCCCCACATACGTGAGCAAACCGCTCGCGCCGCGGACTGTGCGCACCATCGACCTGTCACCGCCCACCGTTGGGTCGAGCGTTCCGGTGACAGCGGACGCGCCGGACGAGTCGGGCACGCTGAGCACGTCGAACGAACGACAGGAACCGGGGGCGTCCGGTTACAGGAGAGCGTCCGGCGAGTGACGCTTGATTCATCGGATTGGACGCCCACCGACCAGATGGTAAAGTAGCGGCGCTGATCAAGCATGGGGCTATGGCGCAGTTGGTAGCGCGTCTCGTTCGCAATGAGAAGGTCAGGGGTTCGAATCCCCTTAGCTCCACAAGGGCGGATACCCATTACGGGTTGTCCGCCTTTTGTGTCTTCATTGCCCCTCCATTGCCCCGCGGCCGATTGAGGCGCTCCAGACCCGCCCGATGGGCCTCCGTGCCGAGGAAGTGCAGGTAGCGGTTCGTCGTCGCGATCGACTCGTGACCGAGCCACGCCTGGACCGTCCCGGGGTCGACACCACGCGCCAACCACAGGCACGCCGCGGTGTGGCGGAGGTCATGGATCCGGCGCCCGCCGCCGGCGGTGTTCTCCCAGTCGAGGGACCTTACGACGGCGCTCCGGTGCAGCGTCGTGCCCTGGTCGGTCGTGCAGAGGAGGTCGACCGAACTCTTGCCCTGGCTCAGGTCGGCGACGATGTCCAGGGCGCGATCGGCGAGCGGGACCAGGCGACTGCGCCGGCCCTTCGTCGACTTCACGCCGACCCCCTCCGGGTTCGAGCGGCTGACCAGCAGGCCCGGCGTGGGCACCTGCATGACGTCCCCGACCCGGAGCGCCCGCATCTCAGCCCAGCGCAGCCCGGTCCAGCCGAGCAGCAGCATGATGTCGGCCAGCCGGCGGTTCTTCTCCGACCACCTGGACCAGGCGACCTCGAGCTCCTCCTCGGTGAACGGCAGCATCTCGGTCGGCTCGT
>CAYMMF010000045.1:0-3899 GCA_964391475.1 uncultured Propionibacteriaceae bacterium
GACCTCGGCGTCAACGATTCCGCTGGCGTCTGGATGCTCACCATCTACACCCTCGCCTATGCCGCCGCCATCCCCGTCATGGGGAAACTGGCCGATCGGCGAGGACGCAAACAGATCTACTTGGTTTCGATCACGATCTTCGGGATTGGCTCGCTTCTTTGCGGCCTCTCCCAAGACCTTGGCAGCTTCGAGCTGCTCATCGCAGCTCGGGCTATTCAGGCTGTCGGTGGCGGCGGGATCCTGCCCATCGCCACCGCAGAGATCACCACCGAAGTGCCCGAAGAGAAACGCGGAATGGCGCTCGGCCTAGTCGGCGCCGTGTTCGGCATCGCCAACATCTTCGGCGCCTCGGCCGGTTCGCTGATCTTAGATATCGTCGGGACGCACAATTGGCAATGGATCTTCTACGTCAACGTCCCCGTCGCCATCGCCATCGTGGCGACAGGGTGGTTCGTGCTCCCCAGCCACGCTGCCGACGCAACCAAGCCCCTGGACTCGGTGGGGACGCTCCTGCTGGTCGGCATAATCCTTTCGCTGCTCTACGGAATCAAAGGTCTGGATTTCTTCAACCTGGGAGAGTCGCTGCAGTCGCCGTCCGTTTGGCCTTTCCTTGCAGGCGCACTGGCCGCTCTTCCGCTGCTCGTCGCGGTCGAACGCCGGGCTGCCGACCCGATCCTCAACCTGGGGTACTTCACCGACCGCGGCATCGCCCTAACCCTGGTTTTATCGCTGCTGTCTGGGGTCGTGCTGATGGCAGTTGTGTTCGTCCCCCAACTTGCAGAAAACGCCCTGCGAATCCCGGCTGGCAAGGGCGGCTACTTCGTGATCGTGCTGGGGTTGGCGTCCGGGATCGGCGCCCCGCTTTCGGGACGCCTCACCGACAAGTTCGGCCCCAAGCTGGTGCTCAGCCTCGGATTCGGTATCTCGGCGATCGCCGCCGCCACGGTGGCATGGTGGATGATCCCAAACCCGTCGATCGTTTCGGTCATGACTTCGCTTGCACTCATCGGGCTGGGTCTCGGATTCGTGGTCGGATCGCCGCTGAACTACATGATGCTGCAGGCCACGGACGCCGCAGAGTCCGCGACAGCACTCGGCACGGTTTCGTTGGTACGTTCCATCGGCGTCACCCTCGCACCCGCGATCATGGTGGGATTCATCGCCCATGGCGTCGCCGAGTTGCAAACGGCGTTGACCGCCGTCCTCCCAACTTCGGTGCAGGTTCCGCAACTCCCCCACGCCAAAGAGTTGACTACCCGTTTCGAAGCTTGGAAGGCCGACGAAAAGATCGGCAAAGAACTCGACGGGGTCGCAGTTCCGGATTTGACTCGAACCACGATCGAGGTGGATCCGTCCGGAGGTGGCGAACTGCCCGCAGATCTGGTTGACCTACTGCAATCAGCCGACGTCACCAACATCACCGAACGTACCCAAATCGTCGCCAGCCGCATGTTCGCAGAGAACTCCCCAGCAACGATCTCCGACATCGAATCCGGGATCGACGAGGGGATTGCAGGCGTCGAAAACGGGCTAAAATCAACCGGCGAGGCACGCAAAGAGATGGCAGATGGCTTGTCTGACATGGATTCCAAGCTCGCCGAGATGACCGAGGGTATGGCAAAAATGGACGCCAGCATCGCCGAGATGACCAAGGGCATCAAGAAAATGGACGACTCCCTAGCAGGGATGACGAACGGCATCTCCAAGATGGGGGCGACAATCCCCCAGATGACGTCTGGAATCTCCAAGATGGGTAAAGCACTCGCCGGAATGGACTCTGGCATTGCTGGCATGAGCAAGCCAATAGCAGGTCTAGCCGAAGCCATTGCAGGAATGGACGCTGGCTTGGCACAACAAAAGTCCGCATTGGAGAAGCTCCAGGCCGCTGGAGACCCCGCTCTTGCACCTCAGATCGACGCTTTGGAGAAGTCAATCGCCGAAACGCGCGCCAAACGCGACGAGGCCGCGTCAAAGAGATCCAAGTTGAAGGACGAACGCGACGACCTGTTACGGCAGCGGGCCGAGCTGAAGAAGCAGCTAGACAAGCTCGAAGCGGCGAAGTCAGCGCTGCAATCCGAACGCAAGAAACTCATTGAGGCCAAGGCGACGCTCACGACGCAGCGGGCGAAACTCGCGGCAGGCAAGGCAGCCTTGACCACGCAACGAGCCAAACTCGCCGAGGGTAAAAAAGCGCTGACAGATGCCCGAGCGGAGTTGGCGGCTGGGCTCGCCTCACTCGACGACACTCGATCCGAAATGAAGCAGACCATCACGCAGATGGGTGAGTTGAGGGACGCCGTACCAGCGGTTTTCGACCAGGCTCTGGACGACTACCTAGCCGAAATCAAGGCCCAAGGCCCGCAGCTAGAGCAGGTGTTCGCCACCACGTTGGGCTCCGGTTTCAAAGGTGTCTACCTGTTCGACATGGCCGTTTGTCTGCTGGCACTTGGAGTCATCGCGTTGGTTCCCAAACCGCAGAAAACGTAATGCCTCTCAACACCTTCCTCACCTTCCTCCGTTTGGAGCGTGGCGGCAACCTGCCCTCCAGATGAGTAGTCTGAACTCACGCGTATCGGGGGAGGAAACGTGAGGCGGTTACACGCACTATTCGTGGTGGCTTTCATTGCCATATCGCTGACTCTGGTGGGTTGCGGCCTAGGCGGGAAGGCTCCCGCTGGCCCAGGGCCAGGCGAAGTGGCCATGCTTTACCTCAATGCGCTAAAGGGGGACGCAGCTGGGCTGCGAGCTTACAATCCGGGCACCACGTGGGACGATGCAGTGCTCGACTCGACAAATGACGCGACGTTGGGCGCCCTCGGGATTTCACCGACGGACGAGCAACGCACCGAACTCACCCAGGCTACGAAGGCGGGGTTGTCCAAGGTCGAGGCGTCGGTTGTGGACGAAAAGGTCAAGGACGGCATTGCAACCGTCACCCTCTCGATCAGGGGAATCGACCTGGCTAGTTCGTTCACCGAACAGCTCGAAGCGATCGACGCGTCCAAGGTCACAGCGAAAACCAAAGCCCAAGTTTACAGCCAGGCGCTCACCAAGGCATGGGCCCAAGCGCCGCTCGTCGCCGAACCGGTTGAGGTAGACATGGTGCTGACGTTCCCACCAGGCCTGGCGTCCAGCGCCAAATGGACCCCCAAGGCTACCGACGGGGCGAGGCAGATCATCCAAGCCCTGGTGAAGACGTCCTGACGCTAAGAGATCAGCGAACCGTCGACGGCGTTCACCTTGACATCGACACCGTCGGGGGTGTCGTCGGTTACGATCTCGTACTCGAACACCACTTGGCCGGGGGCGGTGCCCTCCAACTTCCACTGGTGGATGGTGCCCTCCACAACGTCGCGTGCCGCGTCTGCCGCAACCCCGAGGTCGATCATCTCTGACGGGTCGAAGACGTTCTTGACCTTCTTCTTGTCGTCGCCGGTCAGCGGATCCTTCTCTTCGGCGAGCTTGTTCAGGTTCTCCGCGTCAAGGCGGACAGAGTATTCGGTGTCTGCCGACAGCAACTCGATTTCGTACTCCAAAGCGCCGCCAGCGTTCGAGTCGAGTTCGATCTTGATTACCTTCCCGTCGAATCCGGACTTCGCCACCCCTAGCGCTTCCTGCCAGTTCTTGGCAGGAGGTTGAAGGACGACGTCGCGCGGCCCAGAGGGCGCTTCCGGCGCTGGCTCTATCGTGGTGGATTGCGTCTCCTCCGGTGAGACAGCAGGCGATTCGACAACCGGTGGGGTGGACGGTGTGGTGGCTGGCGAGTTTGAGCAGGCGGTGAGCACACTCACCGCGGTCAAGACGCCCAGCGTGGCCGACACGAAACGATTCATGTCATTCCTCTTCTCTTTCCGGATGCGGACAGCGCCGAGAGCGCCAGCCGGGAGCTCTATGACAAG
>CAYMMF010000045.1:3909-13707 GCA_964391475.1 uncultured Propionibacteriaceae bacterium
TCCGGATGCAGACAGCCTAATGACACCGATGTGTTCGCGTCGATATTTCTCCTGGCATTCGCCGCTGGCTGCGAAGCCTCCGGAATGCTCGATACCAGCTTTGCATGGTTGGATTTGTCCATGAAAGTCGTGGTGCAGCGGGTCAGTGATGCTTCGGTGAGCGTCGGCGACGAAGTGGTCGGCGCGATCGACTCACCTGGGTTGGTCGTCTTAGTGGGCGCAACCCACGACGACACCCCCGGGATCGCGCAACGTCTTGCTGACAAGGTGTGGAACTTGCGGATCCTTCGCGACGAAAAGTCATGCTCCGACCTGGGAGCCCCGCTGCTGGTCGTCAGCCAGTTCACCTTGTACGCCGACGTCCGCAAGGGTAGGCGGCCATCGTGGAGCGCAGCCGCACCCGGCCCGGTTGGCGAACCGCTGGTGGAGGCGTTCGTGGACGCGCTGCGTACCCGCGGAGCGAAGGTGGAGACCGGGCGGTTCGGCGCGGCGATGAGCCTGCGATTGGCCAACGATGGCCCGGTGACGCTCGTGATCGACAGCGACATGTGGCCCAGTTGACCCATTGACGTCACCAATTTGGGGTGGCGCTGGTCGTACACTGCCGCCATGCAGCCAGTCGTAACCGTGTCCGAGCGGGACGCCGCGGACGTCCGGGCACTCGCCGAAGCCGTCGCTGCCGCAGACGGCGTGGATCCGCTGAACGAAGAAGCCAGGCTCAACTTGGTACGAACCTCAAGTTCTGCCAGACACTGGCTCATCCGGGACGGCGAAGCGCTCGTGGCCTACGCCCAATGGATCCCAGACCACGGCACCGCACAACTCCTCGTCCACCCCGAACACCGACGCAAAGGGTTCGGCACCCGGCTCAGCCTCGCTGTGAGCGCAACGAGTCCGTACGCGAAGTTCTGGGCCTTCGGCGATCTCGCCTCTACCAGCAGATTCGCCGCGCACCTGGGGCTGACCCCCGTCCGCGGGTTGCTGAGAATGGGGCGTCCCCTACGAGACGCCGGCGCACCCCGCTTCCGCAGCTTCACCGACGCGGACGCCGCAGGCCTGCTCGCGGTCAACGCGGCTGCCTTCGCCGAACATCCCGAGCAGGGACGGTTCTCAATGGCCGACTTGGACGCCCGCCGATCCACGGATTGGTTCGACCCCGAAGGCCTACTCGTTGCCGAAGATGACTCCGGAATCGTCGGTTTCCACTGGACGAAGATCGACCCCGCCGAACCCGGTGTCGGCGAGGTGTACGTGATCGGCGTCCACCCCCGGGCAGCCGGACGAGGGCTCGGCCGCGAGTTGCTGGACGCCGGATTGGCTCACCTGCGAGCCGAAGGCTGCAATCACGTGATCTTGTACGTTGACGAGGACAACACCAAAGCGGTGAACCTGTACCGGCGTTCGGGCTTCGACACAGAACGAACAGACCGGCTCTACGGGCCTAAAGTGTCAACCGGTTAGCGTTTCGTAGCCACTCGCACACCTCAGGGGGAGCCATGACCGACACCAGCGTCGAAACCTTGCCGACAGATCGGTACCTGGATCGCGAACTGTCGTGGCTAGCGTTCAACAACCGGGTGCTCGATCTGGCCAAGGACGCCTCGCGGGTACCGCTGCTGGAACGGGCGAAATTCCTGGCAATCTTCAGTTCGAATCTCGACGAGTACTTCATGGTGCGGGTGGCCGGGTTGAAGCGCCGAATAGCGGCCGGTCTGGCTGTGCCCAGCGCCTCCGGCATCCTGCCGCGCGACCTGCACGACCAGATCCTCAACCGCGTCCGCGAGATGGTGGACGAGCAGGCTCGCGTCTTCGCCGAGGATGTGCGTCCCCACCTGACCGACGAGGGCATCGACATCCTGGCTTGGGACGAACTCACCGAAGACGAACTGGCCCGGATGGCCGTCCTGATGGAGGAGCGGATTCTGCCGATCCTCACTCCATTGGCCGTTGACCCGTCTCACCCGTTCCCGTACATCTCTGGGCTTTCGGTCAACTTGGCGATTCTGCTTCGTAACCCGGTGACGGGCATCAACCAGTTCGCGCGCGTGAAACTCCCCACGAACGTCTCGCGTTTCATCAGGTTGAGCGAAACCCGCTTCGTCCCCTTGGAAGAAGTCATCGGGCACCACCTCAACATGCTGTTCTCGGGGATGCGCGTGCTGCAGTGGACGACGTTCCGGGTCACCCGGAACGAGGATCTCGAGGTAGAGGAAGACGACGCCGAGAACATCCTGGCTGCCATTGAGAAGGAACTGCTCCACCGCAGCGTAGGACGCCCACCGGTGCGACTCGAGGTCGAGACCGGCATCAACGAAACCATGCTGGAGTTGCTGGTGAGGGAGTTGGGCATCTCATCGCGCGAGGTGTTCCACCTTCCGGCGCCGCTCGACCTGACCGGGTTGTTCTCGATCGCCGACGTAGACCGGGAAGAGTTGGCCTACCCGTCCTTCCTTCCCAGGACGCACCCCGAGCTGGCCGAAGTGGAGACCTCCCAACCGGCCGACATGTTCGCCGCGCTCAAGCAACGCGACGTGCTGCTGCAGCACCCCTACGACAGTTTTGCGACCAGCGTCCAGCGGTTCATCGAACAGGCTGCTGCCGACCCCGCGGTGCTCGCGATCAAGCAGACGGTGTACCGAACATCTGGGGATTCCCCAATCATCGACGCTCTGATCGAGGCCGCCCGGGCGGGTAAACAGGTGCTTGCTGTCGTCGAAATCAAGGCTCGTTTCGACGAGAAGGCCAACATCGCCTGGGCCCGAAAATTGGAACGCGCCGGCTGCCACGTCATTTACGGCATCGTCGGGCTGAAGACGCACAGCAAGTTGTGCCTGGTTGTGCGCGACGAGCCGGACGGCTTGCGCCGATACGTCCACATCGGAACCGGCAACTACAACCCCAAGACAGCCCGGCTTTACGAAGACATGGGATTGCTGACGTCCAACCCGATCGTCACCGAAGACGTGGCCCGGCTGTTCAACCACATCTCGGGCATGACGCAAGAGACCCGCTACCGTCGACTACTCGTCGCTCCGGAGGGAATCCGACCCAAACTGCTGTCTCAGATCTCGGACGAGATCGACCACCAGTTGGCTGGGCGTCCGAGTGGAATCCGGATGAAGGTGAACTCGATCGTCGACGAGGCGGTCATCGACGCGCTCTACCGGGCCTCACAAGCAGGGGTGAAAGTCGATCTGTGGGTGCGGGGAATCTGCGGAGTTCGGCCCGGGGTGCCCGGCTTTAGCGAAAACATCAGGGTTCGTAGCGTCCTCGGCCGCTTCCTGGAGCACAGCCGCCTGTTCTGGTTCACCAACGGAGGCGAACCACAAGTTGGCTTGGGCAGTTCCGACCTGATGCACCGCAACCTCGACAGGCGGGTCGAGGTGTTGGTGTCGATCACCAACACCAGGCACATGGGGCAGATATCCGAGCTGTTCGACTTGGCGTTCGACGACGACACTGCCTCCTGGGTTCTGCAGGACGCAAATTGGACCCAGCGCACCGCGGGCGCCGACGGCGTCCCCTTGCTTGACCTTCAGGAACACCTGATCGAAGTGACCAAGACCCGACGTTACGAAAAGCCGGAGACCCGCTGAAGTGAAGCACATCGAAGCCGCAGGAACTGTGACGCTGGACACCTCGGGCTCCAAGCCCAAGGTTCTGCTGGTTCACAGGCCGAGCTATGACGACTGGACGATCCCGAAGGGGAAGATCCGGTCTGGCGAGTTCGTGCCCGTAGCCGCGTACCGGGAGACGCTGGAAGAGACCGGAACTCGAGTCAGGTTGGACATTCCTGTGAATACGATCTCGTACCCGGTTGGGGGCGGACATAAAACCGTTCACTACTGGCGCGCCGAACCGCTGCAGGTCAAGCCGCGTAAGCCGAACAAGGAAGTCGACAATGTCGTCTGGCTGTCAATCGAGAAAGCTCTGGGCCGACTGACGTATGCCGACGAGCGGGAGTTGCTCGAACAGGCGCTGGGATTGCCTAACACCACTGCCGTAGGGATCGTCCGTCACGCCAAGGCTGTTGAACGGCGTCATTGGGACGGCCAAGACCAAACGCGTCCGGTCAACCCCCAGGGTCGCAGGCAAGCCGACGAGTTGGTTCCACTGCTCACCGCGTACGGAATGGAGATCCTGGCTTCTTCCACGTCCACCCGTTGCCTTCAGACGCTGAAACCCTACGAGGGCACCGTGCTCGCCGAGATCAAGGGCTGGGCGGCACTCAGCGAGGAGCAGGCTGCGGTCGATGCCAAAGCTTCCGGCAAGGTGACGCGCGAAATCGCCCGGCAAGCGGCCACGGAGCAGCGTCCGGCGATCATCTGCGGGCACCGTCCGGTGCTCCCGATCATGTTCGAGGCCTTGGGGATTGCCCCCCGCGCGCTCCAACCAGGCGATCTGGGCGTGACCCATCTGGACGCCAACGGCGAACCCCACGCCATGGAGTGGTTCAGCGCGCAGCGCTGAAAACCGCCAGGAAGCGGTTGGTAGGCCGGGTAGCGCCGAGGTCTCATAGAATCGGGGCATGAGCGCTGCAGGTTGGTATCCGGATCCGGGTGGGCAACAGGGAATGTTCCGGTTTTGGGACGGATCCCAGTGGTCGGCGACTGTGAGCCCCACCCCGTACGCTCCCCCGCCGGGCGCCAGCTACCCGCCAGTCACGCAGGCGCAACCCAGTCGCAACGTCGCGAAGCCGCCGAGCGGGCGCGGCGGCCTGTGGGCATGGCTCGTGGTTGGGGTTGTCATTGCTGGATTGATCTTCGGCGCTTTCAGGCTGGTAACCGGCGCGGGCCTCGGCCCGCTCACGCCCGGCCCGCCACCTTCCAACGCCACCGACGAGTTCTGCCCACAACCCAGCTTCGACCTAACCCCAGAACCGCGCGTCAACCAACCCGGCCGCGTCCAGGGTGGCAAGCTCTCATACCCGCAGTTGGGTGACCCCTGGGGTGCCCCCGAGTGGGATTACCGGATGCCCTTCGGTCGCGACGTCAACACCCAGGTCGTGATGGTAGAACCCAACTACGACGCTTTGAGCAGTTGGGTCGCGTCGATCCTGGTCGGCGAGCTGGTGGCCGGGGACGGATTCTTCGGCCCTCAGCAAGGCGCAGAAATCGTTGGACGCTGCGTGCTGGGAGCGTTCTACGGTGACAACGTCGTGAACAGCACCACGATCACCGACAAGGCGACCACCGTCGACGGTCATGACGCCTGGCTGCTCGAGATGCACCTCACGTTCGACATTAAAGGCCTGCAAGAAAAAGGTGAGACCGCGATCATTCTGATCGTCGCCACTGGCGAGGATTCCAGCTCGGTGTTTTACGCGTCCATCCCTGACAGTCGCCCCGAACTGCTGGCCGACGCCCGCGAGGTTCAAAAGCAGTTGCAGGTCGAACCCTGACGAATGGGCCGTCACTCGACTCGGCAATCCCCCAGGCCCAGCGTCGACTTCATGGCCAAAACTCGGCCAGCCGACTCGGCGACCCGCGCGGCAAGCGACTCGTCGTCCGACACGGCTTCGACTAGGCCTTCCGCCATCTCAGACGCCAGCTTCGGGTCGACGGTCAACGCCATGTCGCCGCCAGCCTGTACCAACTTAAGGGCACGCTTGCGAGCTGGCACAGTCTTTGCGGCGGCAGCAACCCCCAGGTCATCGGAGATGATCACCTTGTCGAAACTCAGGTCGTCGCGAAGGATCGCCACCACCTTGGAGGAGAACGCAGCCGAAGTGTCGGGGTCGATCTTGGAGTAGATCGCCGTCGAAAGCATCACGCTGTCTGCGCCTGCTTCGATGCCAGCCCTAAAGGGCTTCAAGGACGCCGACGTCGCCTGTGTGACGGTGTCGGTGACCTTCTGGGTGAAGTCTGTGTTGCCGGTGACCTCGCCCAGGTTGGGGAAGTGCTTCAGCGAGGTGCCCACCCCGGCGTCCCGGAACTCGGAAACAAAGATGCTCACCCTTTCGGCGACTTTTTCCGGATCAGAGCCGTAGCCGCGATCCAGACGTCCGATCGGCTCGTTGGTTCGACTCTTGTTAGCTGGAACGGTGTCTGCGACCGGAGCCAGGTTCAGATTGACGCCCGCGGATCGTAGTTGCTCGGCCCACATTGCCGCGTCCGAAGCGAACTCGGACTTCGACAACTTCGCCTGTTCTGCCGCCGACGGCATCTCGTCGAACCCCAACCCCCGCAGTCGCCGGACGAGGCCGCCCTCTTGGTCGACTGCTATCAAGACCGGTGTGGCGACCCCCAAGTCCGCGATCGGCTGGGTGAGTTCCCGGGTCTCCTGCACGCTGGTGTCATAGTTGCCCATCAAAATCACCGACCCGATTTCGTGCGTGGTGATCAGTTCGCGTTCGGTTCCATCAAGCGCGCCGTGGACACCAACCATCAACAATTGTCCAACCTGTTGTTCGACTGTCAGGGTTGCTGCGATGTCGGCGCAGGTCGGCTCGGTTGGGGTGGGGGACGGCTCAGCCTCCCTGGTGGCTACTGCGGCCGCGTCCTGCGAAGGTGACCCCTGCGTTGGCGGAACCTGGGCGCATCCACTAGCGACCGCCAGCACCGCCAGCGCGCTCAGTAGGCGACTAATCCTCAATTTTCGTTCCTTCCCACGCTCTGCCCACAAGACAGCAGAGCCTGCCACCGAATCGGCCTAGATGCCTGCGTAGGAATGTAAGCCGCTGAACAGCAGGTTGACGCCCACGAAGTTGAACCAGAACACTGCGACGCCGAGAACCGCGAGCCACGCAGCTTTGTTGCCCTTCCAGCCGGCGGTCACCCTAGCGTGAAGGTAAGCCGCGTAGACCACCCAGGTGATGAGCGACCAGGTCTCTTTGGGATCCCAACCCCAGAACCGTCCCCAGGCGTACTCTGCCCAGACCGCACCGGCCGCGATCGTAAACGTCCATAGCGGAAACGCGAACGCGTGCACCCGGTAGGCGAACCGATCCAAAACGTCGGGGCTTGGCAAGCGTGCCAAGTATCCCCTAGCAGGGGAGGAGTTGCGTGACTTCAGCAGGTACAGGATCGACGCGATTGCGCCCAGGTTGAAGGCCGCCCCAGAGATCGCGGCGGTCACTATGTGAATCACGAACCACACCGAATGAAGCGCCGGGACGAGCGGGGCGACAGCCACATAAAAGACCGTCACGGCTAGCCCCTGCCCAACGGCAAGCAGCAAAGTGACGGGTAGCCCGAGCCAGCGCATCTTCCAAACGCGCGCTATCACGAGGTAGGCGATGGCCACAAACAGCAGGGTCGATGTAACGAACTCGTACATGTTTCCCCAGGGTGGACGCCCCGCAGCCACCCCACGAAGCACAACACCCGCAACGTGAACCAGGGCACCGACCGCCGTGAGCGCATACCCAATGCGGTTGAGGCGATCCAACGTCGCGCCCGGTGAATCCTCGCTGGGTTCCAGCTTGCGGGCGGCAGCCCATTCCCCGGCGTGCACCAGCATCGCCACGATGTAAAGCACCATGGACGAAACAATCGCCAGGCTGGAGTAGTAAGCCATCATTCCCCGATCTGCTTCAAAGCCACCGCAGCATCCTGATCTTCGGGGTTCTGCTGTGCCACGCCGCACGCCTGTGCGAGCGCGAGGACGTCTTCGGCAAGCCCCCCGCGCGAGTCTGCCCGATCGAGCCCCCCGATCGCCACCACTTGCCGTCCATCGGACGTCGTGACCCGCACCCACAACCTGCGAGGCCGGACGAACAGGCTCAACGACATGCCGATCACAGCCAGCGCGATCGACGCCCCCGTCAACCACAACCCGGGCGTCGACGAGATTTGGAGTTTCGTCCACCTCTGCCAGGTATCGAAACTCAAGGTGGACCCGTCAGTAAGCTCAATCTGCTGGCCTGGAGCAAGCGCGACAGTCACCGGTGTGCCGTCCACCGTCATCTGGGTCAAGCCAGTCTTATCGAGTGAGTAAATACTTTCAGGACGCCCCGTGGATTCTTTTGGCGGCCCCGACCACGCATTGATGAAAAGTTGCGGGTCGAAGGCGTCGGGGAACACCGAACGCGGACCTTGGGCGTCCACCACCGCCGTCGGCAAGAAGTACCCCTCGAAAGCCAACCGTTCTGGGCGGGCGTCCGGTGCCTTGACGACGCCCATCGAAGTGAAGTTGCCATCCTGGGGCAGAAACACCACAGGACCGGCTAGCGCGACGTTGCCCAGCGGGTCGGTCACGGTAACCACCGGGGCGTAACCGTGGCCGATTAGGTGGACGCTGGTGCGCCCAACCCGAACAGGATGGTTGACCTCCATCACCTCGCTGCGGTCGGGCATGCCCGGCTCTGAGACGGTCACCTTGGCGGTGAACTCCCGCGCGGCACCGCGCTGGACCGGCCCCACCTCGAAGCGGGCGATGAACTCATCCAACCTGATGGTGAACGGATCCAGCTTCACCGGATCGAAGCGTCCTCCGGTCGACAGATCGTCGTACTGGGTCAGACTGTTGCTGAACGCCTGGCCTTCCACGACGATCACCTCGCCCTTGTAACCCCAAAGCGAACTCACCGCGACCCCCACCAGGACACCGATGAAACTGATGTGGAACACCAGGTTCCCGAACTCGCGAAGGTAACCCCGTTCCGCACCCACGGAGTCGGCGTCGCGTCGCACCCGGAAACGCTTGGCGCGAAGGCTGGACGCCGCGGCGTCCAGCACGCCGGAGGCATCCATGCTCGTGGTTCCCACCGTGTGGGTGGGAAGCCGCTCCAGACGACGCGGGGTTGCGGGCGGCGGTTTACGCAACGCTCGGGCGTAGACGCCGATGCGCGGCAGGATGCAGCCCACCAGCGACACCATCAAGAGCAGATACACCGCCGCGAACCACGCCGAGGAGTACACGTCGAAGAGCCCCAGCCGGTCGTACCACTTCGCCAGCTCAGGGTTTTCGCGAGAGAAGTCGAGCACCCGGATCGGGTTCGCTGGCCGCTGCGGGATTATCGACCCTGGAATCGCCACGAGCGCCAGCGCGAACAACAAAATCAGTGCGGTCCGCATAGACGTGAGCTGCGCCCACACGAACCGCGCAAAAGCAACGGGCCCAATCTGGGGGGCGTCGGCGTCCATCAGATCACCGTGCCGAACGCCGACACCCACTGCCTGATGACCCCCATCACCCAATCCCAGCCGCCGGTAACTAGCAGGACGCCCACGGCGATCATGAGCGCTCCGCCCAACCGTTGCAGCAGCAAGTGGTGGCGCTTCACCCAGTCGATCGTGGTGGCCATCTTGGTGAAGGCCAAACCTGCGATCAGGAACGGAATCCCTAGCCCGAGCGCGTAGATGAGCGCGAGCAGAGCGCCTCGTCCGGCCGTCCCCTCATTGAGCGCTAACGACAGCACGACCGACAGGGCTGGCCCAATGCACGGCGTCCAGCCGACCCCAAATGCGATGCCGAGCAGGGGTGCAGCGGCGATTCCAACCGTTCGCACCCGCCCCGGTCGCACGGTGGATTGCCCCAACCCGATTGCTCCCATGAAGATGAGGCCAAGCAAGATCGAGACGACACCGGCTATCACCGCCACCGTCCGCTGGTGTTGGACGAGAACCCGCCCCAACCCGCCGAACAGTGCGCCCGTGCTGACGAATACCAGGGCGAACCCCGCGACGAAGAGCGACGTGCCGAGCAGTACGCGTCCGCGCGCCGTCTTGTCGATGCCCCCCAGCATCTGCAGGCGGGGGTAGCGTGCCCGCACCTCGGCCACGTCCATGCCGGCCCGCACCTCGAACGGGTACAAGCCCGTCACACCAACATCCAGGAACTGCGGGATCAGATCCC
>CAYMMF010000046.1:0-724 GCA_964391475.1 uncultured Propionibacteriaceae bacterium
CCGGCTTCGAGACGTCGCTACGCTCCTCCTCAGCCAACCGGCCCTGTCCCGAAGCGCTCCTCAGCCAACCAGCGGTCGTCCCCGAAGCGCCGGTCAGGGTGTTGCCGGGAATCAGAAGTAGGGATTCGAGCTAGGCAGAACTCCGAGACGACCGCTTGAGCCGACGAGTCCAGGGAACCCGGTCATACCAGGGACGTTGGACAGCTTCCGGGGTGGGCGCGAAGGCGTCCAGCCAGATGCCGAGTTGGTTGAACAAATAACCCCGCACCTCCGGAGGGGACAAGAACAGGTCGTGCAACCCGTTCTGCACCCGCACGATGTGGACATTGCGGCCAAGTTGCCACGCTCTGGACGTGATTGAGTCGACGTCCAAAATGACGTCGGAATGCCTCGCGCGCTCCGACCAACGCTTCAAGAACGCGCTCTGGTTGGAGGTTGCCATGAACACGGGGCAGTCGATCGACAGTCCGTCCGCGACGCGCGAATGCCCGTCCAACACAGCTTTCAACCAACCGGCCCGGATAGGCACGGGTTTCGGCGACTTCCACTCAAGAGAGTAGTTCCACTCGCCTTCCCAGTTGCGGTGGATTGTGCGCGGGTAGATCACATCGTCGACCTCTGGCAACCGAAGGATTGTCGTGGGATCGCGCAGACTAACGGCCTTCATGGCAGCCGCCAACACCCCAGAGAACGCGCTTGAGCCATGCATATCCAGCCACGGCGA
>CAYMMF010000046.1:734-2385 GCA_964391475.1 uncultured Propionibacteriaceae bacterium
GGGCACGCCGCACCACCTCCGGACCCCCCGTGTCCAGCCACGGCGAGTTCAGCATCACCGCGCACAGTTGACCGGGACGGTCGTTCGCCCAAAGACTCGCCGTCAGCCCCCCTGTCGAGTGGCCAATCACCCCGACGTGTCGATGTGACTCGGTGATGATCGCGTAGGCGGCGTCCAACTCTTCGAAGTAGTCCTCCAACCGATCTATGAAGCCACGCACCTGGCCTTCACGCAGGCTGCGTCCGTAACGACGCAGATCGACCGCGTAGAACGCGCAACCCTTGGATTCGAAAAACTCCGCCACGTGAGTGTGGAAGAAGTAGTCGTTCCAACCATGCACATAGAGGACGGCACGATCCGCCGGTTCGGTGGCGACCCTGCGGATGAGGGTAGCCACCGGCGGAGACAGTTCACCCTCTAGAGGCTCGGCCTCCAGTGGGAGTTCGCGGCACTCAAATCCGTCTAGTACGTCGGGGTGCCACACAAGGGTCAGCTATCAGATCGAGAGTCGAAGGGGTATTCCTCGTCGAGATCCACCGATTCGGGATCTTCGCCTGCGTCCTCTTCGTACTGGTCTGCATAGCTGGGATAGCTGTTGGGCACCTGCCCGTCATCACGATCCCCGCGAAGTTCGCGTTCCAACGAAGAGAAATCCGTATCAAACGTACGGTACTTGAGACTGCGAGCGACCTTAGTCTGCTTCGCCTTAGCACGGCCGCGCCCCATCCGGCTCGACCCCCTTGCCTGTTTCATGCGGTCTGAGCCGCGAATGCTGTCAAATAATCGTGAGGCAAGGGTATCCGTTGACCCGGAGTAACTCAAAGCGACGGCGTGCTTCAGCAAGAATGAGCGCGTAGCAGGTGGTGGTGCCTCAACTACTTTGAGCGCATGACTCGGAAGGCTTGCCCGGCATGGAAGCCAAGGTCGGCAAGGTAGCCCTCTTGGATCGGGTGGAGAGTCTGTGGCTGCCGCTGCTCAGTTGAGAATATGGCTCCCCACCAGCCTCGCTGAGGCTGGGGCGTCCACCGCCGACACCTCGCCTGCGACCCAGGCCTCGACACCGCGGTTGGCGGCAACTTCGAGTATTCCGGTCACCGACTCGGCAGGAACCACCAAAGCCATCCCGACCCCCATGTTCAGAGTGGCTTCGATGTCAGCCTGCGAGACTGCGCCCACCTGCTGCACCAGCGAGAAGATGGCTGGCGGCGTCCAAGTCGCCCGATCCAAAGTGGCGCGGACTCCGTGCGGCAGCACCCGGGCCAGGTTGTTGGCCAACCCGCCGCCGGTTACATGCGAGATCGCATGCACCGGTTCCGCCTCGATCATTGCCAGAATGTCTTTGGCGTACACCTTGGTCGGAGTCAGCAGTTCTTCGCCCAGCGTGCGTCCTAGCTCGGGCACGTGGCGCTCCAACGACCACCCCGCCTCGGCGAGCAACACGTGGCGGACCAACGAGTAGCCGTTGCTGTGGAGGCCACTGGACGCCAACGCGATCACCTGATCGCCAGCCAACACCCGTTGCGGACCCAGTATCGAATCACGTTCGACAACGCCGGTGGTGGCACCAGCGACGTCGTACTCGTGAGCTTCGAGCAAACCCGGGTGCTCTGCCGTCTCGCCACCTAACAGTGCAGCTCCGGCGGTTTCGCAA
>CAYMMF010000046.1:2428-3394 GCA_964391475.1 uncultured Propionibacteriaceae bacterium
CGCCGCGATCCCGGAAACGATGGCTGCGATCCGCTCCGGAACAACCTTCCCGCACGCGATGTAGTCGGTCACGAACAGCGGTTCGGCACCCACGACGACCAGGTCGTCCACGAGCATCCCGATCAGGTCGAATCCGATTGTGTCGTGGATATCCATCGCTTGGGCGATCGCCACCTTGGTGCCAACCCCATCGGTGGAGGTAGCCAACACCGGGTGGGCATAGTTCTTGAACGCACTGGCGTCGAAGAACCCAGCGAACCCGCCTAGCCCTCCCAACACCTCAGGGCGGTGCGTTCGGGCCACGTGCACCTTCATCAACTCGACGGCTCGGTCACCGGCTTCGATGTCGACTCCTGCTGCAGCGTAGGCGCTGACGGGTTCACTCATTCCTCGGGCTCCGTCTGGTTTGGTAGCCGCAGCACGGCAGCGGCCGTTTCGGGGATTCTGATCGGGTAGATGCCATCGAAGCAGGCGCGACACAGATTTCGCTTCGGAAGGCCAACGGAGGCGATCATGCCCTCCAGGCTGACAAAGGCCAACGAATCCGCACCCAACGAGCGACAGATTTCGTCCACGCTCAGCCCGGGTGCGATCAGTTCGGCACGGGTCGCAAAGTCGATTCCGTAGAAGCAGGGCCACTCAACCGGAGGCGAACTGATCCGCACGTGAACTTCGGACGCCCCGGCCTCCCGCAGCATCTTCACCAAAGCACGCTGGGTGTTGCCGCGGACGATCGAGTCGTCCACCACAACAACGCGCTTGCCCTCGATCACGTCGCGGATCGGGTTCAACTTCAACCTGATGCCCAACTGGCGCAAGGTTTGCGAAGGCTGAATGAACGTCCGGCCCACGTAGCTGTTCTTGACGATCCCCCTGCTGTAGGGAATTCCGGACGCCTCGGCGTAACCCTGAGCTGCGGGGATGCCCGATTCTGGAACCGGGATGACGACGTCGGCGTCCACCGGC
>CAYMMF010000046.1:3404-13537 GCA_964391475.1 uncultured Propionibacteriaceae bacterium
ACTCCAGCGCGAGTGTGCGTCCGATCTCGACGCGAACCGGATGGACGCGGCGGTTCGCGATCAGCGTGTCTGGTCGGGCCAGGTACACGTACTCGAAGACGCAGCCCTTCGGTTCGGGGTCGGCGAATCGCGCTGACCTCAAGCCTCCCGCATCTACAGCAACGAGTTCACCGGGTTCGATCTCTCGAATCATCGTGGCTCCCACGATGTCGAGCGCTGCCGACTCAGACGCGATCACCCATCCAGATTCGAGGCGTCCGAGCACCAGCGGACGCACGCCATACCGGTCGCGAGCGGCGTACAGGGTGTTCTGATCGATGAACCCGAAGCAGAACGCTCCGTCCAACTTCGGCAACACGGCAAGCGCCGCGTCCCACATCGAACCTTCGTAGGTGGCCATCAACGCGGTCACCAGCGCGGTGTCGTTGGTGGAATCCAGCCCGGATTTCGCGTTCACCTTGACGTTGGCGTCGCGCTGGTGAAGCCACTCCTGCAGCTCCTCGGTGTTTGTGAGGTTCCCGTTATGGGCCATCGCCAAACCACCGGACGTGGTGGCCCGGTAGGTGGGTTGGGCGTTCTTCCAGACCGAGGCGTCCTGCTTGGAGTAACGGGTGTGACCCAAAGCGATGTGCCCGGTGAGCGACTTCAAAGTCGGTTCATCGAACACTTGGGCCACCAAGCCCATGTCTTTGAACACCATGATCCGCTCACCATTGCTGACCGCGATCCCAGCGGACTGCTGGCCGCGGTGTTGCAGGGCGAACATGCCGTAGAAGGTCAGCTTGGAGACCTCTTCGCCGGGGGCCCAAACCCCGAACACGCCACACTCTTCTTCTGGCGCCGGATCACCGAGTGGGTCGGGCAACATCAGTCGCCGACCATCGCGTTACGAATCGGCGCCTCCCAGCGGGCCCGAATGTCGGCCAGCGCCAGCGAGAACTGGCCTTCCACCACCAGTTGCGGCGCCTGTGTGACCTCGCCGATGCGTCGGATCGGGACGCCATGGCTGGCGCACAACGACTCAAACTCCGCCAGATGATCGGTTGGCAGCGACACCACCGCTCGCGCCACGCTCTCAGAGAACAGGGCGACGGTCGGGTCGGCGTCGCCCAATTCGATGGTCGCCCCCAGATCGTTTCGAAGGCAGGATTCGACCACAGCTTGGGCGAGCCCGCCGTCTGAGAGGTCATGCGCCGAGCTCAGCAACCGCTCCTTCGACGCCGCGACCAGCACCTGCGCCAACTGGCGTTCTGCGTCCAGATTCGGCGTCGGCGGCATGCCACCAAGGTGTCCGTGGATGGTGTACGCCCATTCGCTACCCGAAAGCTCTTCGCGGGTCTGCCCCAGCAAGGCGACCGCGTCGCCGGCATTGGCGAACCCGGACGCCGTCCGGGTGGCAACGTCGTCGAGGACGCCCACCATGCCGATGATCGCGGTGGGCTGGATATTCGTTTGGCCAGTCTGGTTGTAGAAACTCACGTTTCCGCCCGTGACGGGGGTGCCCAGCTCTTTGCAGCCGTCCACCAGACCCAGAATCGTCTCGACGAACTGCCACATGACCTCCGGGTCTTCCGGTGATCCGAAGTTCAAACCGTCCGTGATCGCAACCGGCTCGGCACCGGTCACGGCCACGTTGCGGTACGACTCGGAAAGCGACAGTTGCGCACCCAGGTAGGGGTTCAGCATTGCGTATCTGTTGTTGCAGTCGGTCGCGATTGCGATGCCCAACCCGGTCTCTTCGTCGATCCGCAGGATGCCGGCGTCCTCTGGGTGGGCGAACACCGTGTTGCCCCGGACGTAACGGTCGAACTGCTCGGTGATCCACGATCTGTCGCACAGGTTCGGCGCAGCCACGAGTTTGAGCACCTGGTCGGCCAACTCTGAACCATCGGACGCTCGCGGCAGCCGCTCGGCAACGTCTGAGTTGAGGTCGTCGATCCAGGCCGGACGCTGGAATGGTCGGTTGTAAACGGGGCCCTCGTGGGCGACCGTCCGTGGATCCACGTCGACGATACGCTCGCCCTGATAGTCGATTATGAGCCGGTCGCCCTCGATCACCTCGCCGACAACGGTCGCTAGCACGCCCCACTTGTCGCAAACGGCCAGGAACTCCTCGACGTTGCCCGGCGCGACCACCGCCATCATCCGCTCTTGGCTTTCACTCATGAGGATTTCCTCTGGAGTTAGATCGGGGTCTCGCAACACGACATCGTCCAACCAGACGTGCATGCCGCCGTCACCCGCGCTCGCCAACTCAGACGTGGCGCACGATAGGCCCGCCGCCCCCAGATCTTGGATGCCGTTGATCAACCCCTTGGCGAACAATTCCAGGGTGCATTCAATGATGAGCTTCTCCATGAACGGGTCGCCAGCCTGGACGCTGGGACGCTCGCCAGGGCCGTCCTCGGAGAAAGTGCCGGACGCTAGAACCGCGCCTCCGATGCCGTCCCCTCCAGTGGCGGCGCCGTACAGGATCACCTTGTTGCCGACGCCGGACGCCCGGGCGCGCTGCATGTCTTGGTGCTTCAGGACGCCGACGCAGAACGCATTGACTAGCGGGTTGCCGTAGTAGGACTCCTCGAAAATCACTTCGCCGCCGACGCTGGGAACTCCCAACACGTTTCCGTAGCCCGCCAAGCCAGAGATCACACCCGGTAGCACACGGGCGGTATCGGGGGCGTCAAGCAACCCGAACCGAAGCTGATCAGCCACACCAACAGGCCGGGCGCCCATCGCGAGAATGTCGCGCGCGACGCCCCCGATGCCGGTGGCTGCGCCTTGGTAGGGCTCTACGTAGCTGGGGTGGTTGTGAGACTCGATCTTGAAGGTAACCGCCCAGTCGCCACCGATATCGACGACGCCCGCCTGCTCACCGATACCCGCCAGCAGGGGCCCACGAGGGGTGTCTTGGCTGAGTTCACCGAACCTGCGCAGGTGCACCTTGCTCGACTTGTACGAGCAGTGCTCCGACCACATAACCGAGTACATGGCCAGTTCGCCACTGGTGGGACGGCGCCCGAGGATCTCGCGGATCCGTAGGTACTCGTCTTCTGTCAGTCCCAAATCGGCCCAAGGTTGCTCAACGTCTGGAGTGTCCTGGGCATTTTCAACGGTGTCGACCACGGCCCCCAGCCTATCGCCAGGCTCCCCACTGTCACAGCGGAGAGATATCCTGGACTCCTTGGCTCACTGGCTGTGGAGGTGCGACATGACGAAACATTCGTCCTATCTAGCTGTCGATGCAGGGCAGGGCGCCCATCTATTACGTCTTGTCACTCCCGACGGCGTAATCAACGGTTCCAGACCAGGCATTTTGGCTACCGAACCACTGCCGCCGCAGTGGCTGGAGGCTGTGGCGTCCTTCCTGGCAGAACACCCGACTGCGAACCCGACCGCGATCGCCATCGGCGCGAGCGGTCTGACGAAGATCACCCCGAAGCAGCTGGAGCTTCTTCATGGGCCAGGAATCCGAACGGTGGTGGTTGCCCACGATTCGGTCGCTGACTACCTGGGCGCCTTGGGTAATCGCACTGGCTGCGTCATTTCTGCTGGCACAGGCACAATTTGCATGGCGATGGGGTCCAACGAGGTCGCCCGGGTCGACGGCTGGGGGCACCTGATCGGTGACGCCGGTTCCAGGTACTGGATCGGTAGGAGTGCACTCGAGGCTGCCATGCGTGGTTATGACGGACGCCGCCAACTCACGGCTCTCACCGATATGGTCGCGGATGACTTCGACGATCTCGAAGAGGCCTACATGGAGCTCCAGGCAGACCCAAACCGGGTGGCTCGCATTGCTGCCTACGCGTCGTTGGTCGACAACCTCGCCGCCACAGACCGGGTAGCAGCCAACATCTTGGACAAAGCTGCCGCGCACCTGTCAGAGGCGGTTCAAGCCGCGATCCGCCGGGTGGGTTTGGCCGGCACCAGATGCCCACGGGTGGTCGCGTTGGGTGATGTGTTCAAGTCGCAACGGGTCCTCACCCGATTCGCCGATTACCTCACGCTCCAGTGGCCGAACTTCGCGCTCACCGAACCCCGGGGTGACGCTCTCGAAGGTGCAGCGCAAATGCTCGTACTCCCGAAGAAGCATCCCCTTGCCGGGCGGTTGACAGTCTCCGAAAAGTAAGGATCATCCGTGGTATCCGCAGTATTCGGCTTCGATGTCGGCACCTCCAGCAGCAAGGGCGTCCTCACTACCCTCGACGGTACGCTGTTGGGCAGCGCCCAGCGAAATCACGACGTGCAGCGCCCCCGGCCCGGCCACGTCGAGATGGCGCCGCAAGTGTGGTGGGACGAATTCTGCTGGGTTAGCAAAGAGTTGCTCACCGCCCACCCGGACGCCGAGGTCGTCGCAGTCGGGGTGAGCGGCATGGGCCCGTGCGTGGCGCTAACTGACGCCGATGACCAGCCTGTCCGGCCAGCGATTCTGTACGGGGTAGACACCCGCTCGGTTGCCGAGATCGCCGAATGGACTGACCGACTCGGTGGGGCAGATGCGATTCTGGCGAAGTGCGGGTCGACGCTGAGCAGCCAAGCAGCCGGCCCCAAGATCGCGTGGGTGCAAAACAACGAACCCGAAGTTTGGGCTCGCACGTCCCGGCTTTACATGCCTGCAAGTTGGCTGGCTCGGAAACTGACCGGCGAGTACGTGCTCGACCACCAGTCTGCGTCCCAATGCACCCCCATGTACGACATCGAAGCCCGCGATTGGTACCTGCCTTGGGCGAACGAAATCGCTCCAGGGCTCGAATTGCCACGCCTGGCTTGGGCGGACGACGTCGCCGGTGTGGTCACCGCGGCGGGGGCCGCAGCGTCAGGGTTACCCGCGGGCGTCCCGGTAGTGGTCGGGACGATCGACGCCTGGTCGGAAGCCCTGAGTGTGGACGCCCACAACCCCGGCGATCTGATGCTCATGTACGGCACCACAATGTTTTTCGTGAACACCGTCACCGACCCGGTGCGTTCCCCGTTGCTGTGGGGGACGATCGGTGCGCTGCCTGACACCCGAAATGTCGCCGGAGGCATGGCGACCTCGGGCGCTATCACCAACTGGCTGCGTGATCTGTTCGGCTCCCCCGACTTCGGCGATCTAGTGACCGAGGCGGACGCCGCAGGCCCCGGAGCACACGGCCTGCTGATGCTGCCCTACTTCGCTGGCGAACGAACCCCGGTGATGGATCCATCGGCGCGCGGCGTCATCGCTGGGCTCACCGTGAACCACACCCGTGGAGACGTTTACCGAGCAGCGTTGGAGTCGACCGGCTTGGCGGTGAGGCACAACATTGAGGCCATCGAATCCGCTGGGGGTCGAATCGACCGAATCGTCGCAGTCGGCGGCGGCACAAAGGGGGACGTCTGGACCCAGATCGTCTCTGATATTTCCGGACGTCCGCAGGTGATTCCCAGGCAGACGATCGGCGCCAGCTACGGCGTCGCCTGGCTAGCTGCCCGCACCCAACACGACATCACAGCCGCTGCGTGGAACCCGCCTGCACGCACGCTTACCCCGCGTCCGGAAAACGCCGCGACGTACGAAGAACTGTACAAGCTCTACCTAGAGCTGTACCCAGCGACCAAACAGATCGCACACACCCTGGCTCGACGCCAACTCGAAACGAGCTGACTGAGCGACTCACGCTGACGCCGAACCTCAGACCAGTGCTGACAGGTACCGCAGTGCGCTAGAGAAGAATCGGCGGCCGTCTTCGGACGCGCCCGTGAGCTTGTCGAGGCTGTGTTCTGGATGCGCCATCAGCCCAACAACGTTTCCGCGCGAGTTGGTCAGCCCTGCAATGTCATTGCGCGACCCATTGGGGTTGCTGCCAAGGTAACGCAGCACCACGCGGCCTTCGGCCTCGAGACGATTTAGGGTCTCGTCGTCGGCAACGAACGCGCCCTCACCGTTCTTCAACACCAACATGATCTCTTCGCCGGGAGCGAAGTCGTACGTCCAGACAGTGTCGTTCGTCTCGACGCGTAGTCGTTGCTCTCTGCACACGAACGAGCGGCTTTCGTTACGAACCAGCGCCCCAGGGAGCAGCCGAGCTTCGCAAAGCACCTGGAATCCGTTCCCGATACCGAGCACCGGGCCCCCAGAGTTGGCGAAACTGAGCACCGCGTCCATCACCGGGCTGAACCGGGCGATCGCACCGGGACGGGGATAGTTGCCATACGAGGCTCCGCCGGGCAGGATCACGGCGTCCACCCCGTCGATCGAGTCAGAATTGTGCCACAGCGATACCGCCTCGGCCCCGGCCAGCCGGACGGCGCGCAGCGCGTCCGCGTCGTCGAGAGACCCGGGGAAGGTGACGACGCCGATCCGGGGGCTCACTGTTCCACCCGGACGTCGAAGTATTCGACCTCGGTGTTAGCCAACAGCTGGGCAGCTGCCTCCCGAATCTGGGCGAGCCGCTCGTCGGTGACGTCGCCATCGACCGTAATCTCGAACCGTCTGCCTTGACGGACGCTCAGCCCATCAAAGCCCAGGCGGCCAAGCGCCCCAGTAACAGCTTTGCCTTGGGGATCCAGGATCTCGGGCTTGGGCATAACGTCTACGATCACTCGTGCCATGGCGGAAATCCTATCGGACGCGCCGCTAGTGAACTTCGTTGAGGTCAACCGTTCGAACGCCTCGATGTAGCGAGCCCTGGTTGCGGCCACCACGTCCGCGGGCAACGGGGGCGGCGCGACCTCGGACGCCGGATCCCAACCGGAGTCGTGCGCGAGCCAATCCCGCACGTACTGCTTGTCGAAGCTGGGCAGCGATTCACCCGGACGCCACAGCTCGGCGTCCCAGAATCGAGAACTGTCCGGGGTGAGCACCTCGTCGGCGAGCACCAGCGTGCCGTCAGGGCGGCGTCCGAACTCGAACTTTGTGTCAGCCAGGATGATTCCCTTTTCCCGGGCGATCCGCTCGGCCTTGGCGTACAGCTCCAGCGTCACTTGCCGCAGTTCTTCCGCGGTTTCTGCCCCGTGCAACTCGACGATGCGCTCAAAACTGACGTTTTCGTCGTGCTCCCCCAACGGTGCTTTCACTGCTGGGGTGAAGATGGGTTCCGACAGACGATCCCCGTCCCGCAATCCGGCGGGAAGTTCAACGCCGCAGACTGACTGGGTGCGCCGGTACTCCGCCCATCCTGAGCCGGTGAGGTACCCTCGGGCAACGCACTCCACCGGCACCATCGTCAACGATTCGGTAACCACCGCTCGTCCCTGCACCGCGTCCGGCACTTGCGTTGAAACCACGTGGTTAGGCACGACACCGACTAACTGTTCGAACCACCAAAGGCTCAGCTGGGTGAGAACCCGACCCTTATCTGGGATGGTCGTTGCCAACACGTGATCGAACGCGGAAATAGCGTCCGTGGCGACCATCAAGAGTAGGCGACGATCGTCGGTGGAGGGCCAGGCGTACATCCGGCGCACTTTGCCTGAGTAGAGCAGTGGCAGGTCGAGCGTATAGTCATCGGTCACACCAAAATCCTACCCACCTGCCCCTGGCCCGGGTGTATCGTGAACACGACTGGTTCGGGTTGTCTGACAAGGCCACCCGTCGCAAGAGGGAACCCGGTGCAACCCCGGGACTGCCCCGCAGCGGTAAGTGGGAACGACGTCACACCACGCACTGGGTCTGACCTGGGAAGCAGTGGCTAGGAACCGCCATTCGGCGAAAGCCCACGAGTCCGAATACCTGCCAGTGCGCATCCGCTGGAACGGGTGCGTGGTCGCGTCCGGGAACCCGGAAACCGGCGTCAAGGGCGTGATCTGCGAGGGAGACCTACATCATCCACGGACCGAAAGAACGCCCAATGAACCCATCGAACATGGCGTCCGATGCTTTCGTGCTCGCCGGTGACTTCGCCGCTCCCACCGACACCGCGTGGGAAGCCGAAGTGGTCAAGGTTCTCAACCGAGGACGCCCACCTGGCACCGAACTCAACGCCGAGAATGCCCTGAAGCGCCTGCGGACCCAAACCATTGACGACATCACGATTGAGCCGCTGTACACCCGCGACAACCGAGACCTTGGTTACCCAGGGGTCAGCCCATTCGTCCGTGGCACGACCGTGAAGACCGGCGCAATGGACGCCTGGGACGTGCGCCAACTCTTCGAGAATCCAGACGCTGTCGCCACTAGCGCCGAAGTCGAAGCCGACCTCGGCCACGGCGTCACCTCTGTTTGGCTCCGCGTGGGCGCTGACGGCGTCGCCGCCGACGACCTCGCTCGGGCCTTGTCTGGTGTGAGATTCGACCTGGCACCGGTTGCTGTCTCGTCCGCGGACGACCAGGACGCTGCCGCTGCCGCCCTCGTTGAGGCTTGGCGGGCCAGCGGCGTCCACCTGACCGCGGTGAGCGGAAACCTCGGCTTGGACGCCATCGGTTTGGCCGCCGCCCGCGGCATCGCACCCGACCTGAGCGCTCACCGAGTGTGGGTGGAGCGGGTTTTGTCGGAGTTGCCGGACGTCCGCGCGATCACCGTGGACGTAACGGGCCACCACGACGCTGGAGCATCGGACGCCGACGAACTCGGCTTCGCGATCGCAACCGGGGTGGAGTACCTGCGCGACCTCGTTGACGCTGGAATCTCACCGGCTACTGCGTTCGGCCAGATCGAGTTCCGGGTGTCGGCTACTGCTGACCAGTTCGCCACGATCGCCCGGCTGCGCGCACTGCGTCGGTTGTGGGCGCGGGTCGGTGAGGTGTCTGGTGTTCCAGAAGCTGAGCGCGGCGCCATTCAGCACGCCGTAACTTCGTGGCGCATGACAAGCCGCGATGACCCTTGGGTCAACATGCTGCGCACCACGGCCGCGTGTTTCGGTGCGGCCGTCGGTGGCGCCGAAGCCATCACCGTCCTGCCGTTTGACGCTGCCGTCGGGCTTCCCACGCCAATGTCGCGCAGGATCGCCCGCAACACCCAGTTGGTGCTCGCCGAGGAGTCGAACATCGGCCGGGTCAACGATCCGGCTGGCGGCTCCTGGTATGTCGAGGCGTTGACCGACGCCCTCGCAGAGGCGGGTTGGGCGATCGCACAACAGATCGATGAAGCCGGTGGCATGGCTGTGGCGTCCGAGTTGGTCGGGCAACTGATCGCCGCATCGGCCAAGGAGCGGGATTCCAGGCTCGCCCACCGCAAGCTTCCGCTGACCGGGGTGAGCATGTTCCCCAATCCGGGCGAAGAGCCTCTCCAACGGGACGCCGCTCCCCCACGTCTGGGCGGGGGTTTGGCCCCGCGTCGGGACGCCGAACTGTTCGAATACCTGCGCGACCGGTCGGCTAGCGCGAACCCACTGGTATTCCTCGCCGCGCTGGGAAGCCGACGCGACTTCGGTGGACGCTTGATGTTCACCGAGAACCTGCTCGGGGTGGCCGGCATCGGCCACCAGGCGTCCGAGGGCGAGTCGCATGAAGACATGGTGGCCGCCTTCGTAGCCAGCGGCTCCAATGTCGCGGTGCTGTGCTCGTCCGCCCGCTGTTACGCCGACCAGGCTGTCGCAGCCGCAGCGGCGCTCCGCGAAGCTGGCGCAAAGAAAGTGCTCATGGCCGGACGCACCAAGGAGCTCGGTGACGACCAGGGCGTCGTAGACGGCTCGCTTTACGACGGCATGGACGTCGTCGCATTCCTTTCCGACCTGCTTGATGATCTGGGGGTTGCCCGATGATTCCTCGTCTTAACACTGTTGACCTAGGTTCGGGTGCGCCAGCAGCCGACTCGGCGGACGCCTACCAGTCCCTGGTCGAGATGCTGCCGGAAATGTCAGCTGGATGGGACACCCCCGAGGGCATCCTGGTTCCACCGCTGTACGGCAACCCCGACCTGGCTGGCCTCGACTTCCTCGACACCCGTCCGGGAATCGCGCCGTTCCTGCGGGGTCCGTACGCCACCATGTACGTCAACCAGCCGTGGACGATCCGCCAGTACGCGGGATTCTCCACGGCCGAGGAGTCGAACGCGTTCTACCGCCGCAACCTGGCTGCAGGCCAAAAGGGCTTGTCTGTGGCCTTCGACTTGGCCACGCACCGCGGCTACGACTCTGACCACCCACGGGTGACCGGTGACGTCGGCATGGCGGGGGTCGCGATCGACTCGATTCTCGACATGCGACAACTGTTCGACAAGATCCCGCTCGATC
>CAYMMF010000047.1:0-12238 GCA_964391475.1 uncultured Propionibacteriaceae bacterium
ACCGGGTCCAAGATGGATGAGGTCATCTTCGAGGAGTTCAAGGGCACCGGCAACATGGAGTTGCGTTTGCGTCGCGAGTTGGCTGACAAGCGAATCTTCCCCGCCATCGACCCGGTAGCGTCCGGCACTCGACGTGAGGAACAGTTGATGAGCCGCGAAGAGTTGGCGATCATCTGGAAACTTCGTCGTGTGTTGTCCGGCTTGGACGACCAGCAGGCACTTGAGATGCTCATCAACCGCTTGAAGAAGACCCAGACGAACCTGGAATTTCTTCATGTGATAAGTCGGACCACCCCGAGCGCTGACTGACGCATCTTCCGCTTTGGGCGAATCAGCGTTAGTCGGACGATCCGGGTTTGGAATCCGGCACTCGGTGCGGCAAAATGGTCCCTCGGTTCCGGTTCACGCCGGCCCACCAGGGCCAAACCAGATGGCGACGATTGAGAATCGTCGGTAGGCGACCCGGCACGAGAAGGAGATTTCACCATGAAGCAGGGCATTCACCCCGAATACAACGAGACGCAGGTGACGTGCACATGCGGCAACTCGTTCACCACCCGGTCCACCGCACGCGGTGGCGCGATCCGCGCAGAGGTGTGTGCTGCCTGCCATCCGTTCTACACGGGCAAGCAGAAGATTCTTGACACAGGTGGCCGTGTGGCTCGATTCGAGAAGCGCTACGCAAGCCTCAAGAAGAACAAGTAACGTCCAAGTGGCGCCGGGTGAGGGGAATCCTCGCACCCGGCGTCTCTTTGTTGGCAGATAGGAGGTTGTCCGGTGTTCGAAGCTGCTGAGTCGCTGCGTGCGGAGTTTGAGTCATTGGAAGCGCAACTTGCCGATCCCGCCACGCACGCAGATTTGGACGCCGCTCGCAGAATCGGACGCCGTTACGCAGAGTTGACACCGATCGTGCGCAGCTTGGCCGAGTTCGACGAACTCACCGACGATCTGTCTGCGGCTCACGAGTTGGCGAACGAGGATCCCTCGTTCTCTGCAGAGGCTGAATCACTTTCAGGACGCCTTGAAGAGGTGACGCAGCGACTCACCCGACTTTTGGCGCCCAGGGATCCTCATGATGGCATGGGCGCTCTGATGGAGATCAAGTCAGGCGAAGGTGGCGAAGAGTCGGCTTTGTTCGCTGGCGATCTGTTCCGGATGTACGGCCGCTACGCCGAATCCAGAGGGTGGAAGATCGAGGTTCTCGACTCCCAAGAGACGGACCTCGGCGGAATCAAGTCTTTGACGATGGCGGTTAAGGCGTCGCAGAACGCCGAGCCACAAGACATGCCCTATGGAGCGTTGAAGTTCGAGGGCGGCGTCCATCGGGTTCAGCGGGTACCGGTCACCGAAACGCAAGGCCGGATACACACATCTGCCGCTGGTGTCTTGGTCATGCCAGATGTGGCGGACGCCAGTGAGGTAGAGATCGATGATAAAGATCTGCGGGTTGACGTCTACCGCAGTTCAGGTAAGGGCGGCCAAGGGGTGAACACCACCGATTCTGCGGTTCGTATTACACACCTTCCGTCTGGGGTCGTCGTCACCTGTCAGAACGAACGTAGCCAGCTTCAAAACAAGGCTTCCGCGATGCGTATTCTGAGGGCAAGGCTTGCTGCGGACGCTGCCCAACAGGCTGCAACGGATGCTTCTGCCGCCCGCCGCTCTCAGGTTCGAACGGTTGACAGATCTGAGCGGATCCGCACCTACAACTTCCCAGAGAACCGGATTGCTGACCACAGGATCGGCTACAAGGCACACAATCTGGACGCTGTGCTGGGTGGTGAGTTAGGGCCACTGGTGGAGGCTCTCCAGGCAGCCGATCTAGCGGAGCGTCTTGAGGCGATCGCCACGTGAGTGCCTCGATCACTGCGACGGTTGCTCGAGTGGCTCGGGTTCTGGGAAGCAGTGCTGAAGCGACGACCTTGGTAGCGCATGTGTTGGACGTCACGCCAGCGCGGTTGCTGCTCTGCGAGCCACCCAGTGATTCAGATCTTGCCCGGCTCGAGAGGCTGGTCTCGGAACGCTTGTCCGGAATCCCATTGCAGCACCTGACCGGAATAGCTCATTTTCGGAACGTCAGCGTTTCAGTGGGGCCTGGGGTGTTCATCCCGCGTCCCGAGACTGAGTTGCTCGCCGGATTTGCAATTGATCGGGCTCGAGAGGTCCACCGGAACCCCGTTGTGGTCGAGTTGGGCGCTGGTTCCGGAGCGATCTCGGTTGCGATCGCGACTGAGGTGCCCAACGCTTCCGTCCACGCGGTCGAGGTGTCTGAGGACGCCTGGCCGTACCTTCAGCGGAACGCGGGCCGAACCGGGGTGGAACTGCGTTTAGGCGACATGACTGATGCGTTCACCGACTTGAATGGGACCGTGGATGTGGTGGTTTCCAACCCCCCGTACATCCCGCTGGGGGAGTACCTTGGGGTGCCCCGTGAGGTTCGAGAACACGATCCGGTAGTGGCGTTGTTCTCGGGTGAGGACGGGCTTTCAGCCATGAGGGTGGTGGCGGAGGTGGCGGCGCGACTGCTGCGACCGGGAGGTTGGTTTTGTGCCGAACATGCCGACTCACAGGGCGAATCAGCACCAGACGTTTTCATAGCACATGGTTCTTTTTCGAATATCACAGACCACAAGGATCTAAACGGGCGTCCTCGCTACGTCGTCGGACGCAAGGCTGGCAGGATGGGGACGTGACCCACCGCGTTTTTAACATTCACGAAGACCGGGAAGCTGCACTCGATGTGGCTGTGGCGGCAGTGAGAGCCGGTGAGGTCATCGTGCTGCCAACAGACACTGTGTATGGCGTGGGAGCGGACGCGTTTTCTTCCCAGGCGGTTCAGAGATTACTGGACGTAAAAGAGCGGGGTAGAGATATGCCGCCGCCGGTTTTGGTAGCCGAGGTGCCGCAGGTGCGAGCGCTCGCAACCGAGGTGGACGACAGGGTTCTCCAGCTCGCGGAAAGAGCCTGGCCGGGGGCATTGACGCTGGTGCTGAAAGCTCAGCCAAGCCTTCGGATGGATTTAGGTGAGCGTGGTGACACGATTGCTGTTCGAATTCCAGACCACGATTTCACCCGCGAGCTTTTGCGACGAACCGGTCCATTAGCAGTGAGTTCGGCAAACGTGTCGGGGTCGACGGCAGCCTTGACCATCGAAGATGCGGTTGCAATGCTCAAGGACGCGGTCAGCGTCTATTTGGACGACGGCCCAGCCTCTGGCCCTCAAGCGTCTACGATTCTCGATCTTTCTGGACCCGAACCGTCGCTGCTGCGACCAGGAAGGCTGGGGTCGGCGGAGCTGAACGAGATCGTCCCAGGTCTGCTACGCACAGAAGATCCGTCCGATCATGCGACACCAGACTGATGCGTGAATACCTACTGGTTTGGTTGATCGCGGTAGCGGTCACCTACCTGAGTGCGAGCTTAGCTAGGCGGCTTGCATTCCGGTTTGACGCTGTTGCGGTGGTGCGTGATCGGGACGTCCATACCCGGCCCATTCCGTACTTTGGTGGGCTGGCGATGCTCGCCGGGATGACCGCAGCGCTAATAGCCGCTACGAATTTGCCATGGCTTGGGTCGTTCTCGCTGGTGCGGCACGACGCCTGGGGGATCTTTTGGGCAGCGTTGATCATCGCGGGTGTGGGAATACTCGATGACGTTCTAGAGTTGGGAGCGTTCGCGAAGCTCTCCGGGCAGGTGCTCGCTGCTGGGGTCGCCGTCATGAACGGAATTCGGTTCTATTGGATCCCGTTACCAGAGCACATCTTTTCACTCCAAACTTCAGCGTCGATTGCGATGGCCGTGTTCGTGATCCTGCTTTGCGTGAATGCCGTCAATTTTGTCGATGGGTTGGACGGACTCGCCGCTGGCGTTGTGGCGATAGGTGCGAGCGCCTTTTTCCTGTATGCCTTCCTTCTATCGTTTGAACACGACCTTGTGCGTGCCACCACAGCTTCGCTAATCAGCATCGTCGCGGTTGGCGTGTGTGTCGGGTTCCTGCCACACAACATGTATCGAGCCAGGATGTTCATGGGTGACTCCGGATCGATGCTGTTGGGTTTCTTGTTGGCAGCATCGTTAATCAGCCTGACTGGACAGTTGGATCCGGCAGCTCTCTCGGCAACGGGAAGCGAAATGTGGGGTGCCTATCTACCCCTCATTCTGCCTGTCGCTGTGCTGGCGTTGCCCTTCCTTGATCTGGTCTTGGCTTACATCCGAAGAACCATGGCAGGGAAGCTGTGGTTCCATGCTGACAAGGCTCACCTTCACCACCGGATGATGGATCTGGGTCACAGCCATCGTGGTGCCGTCTTGCTGTTGTGGTTGTGGTCGGCCATCGTGGCCTACGGCATAGTGGCGATCGGGATTTGGGGCTACTGGTGGAGTTACATAGTGGTTCTGCTGCTGATTATGGGTACAGGTGCCATCACCTGGGGAGTTCCCAGGTTGAGGAGGCGCAATCGTGGGTGAACGGCGCAGGGCTCACCGGAGTGGCAACTCCCTGCGTGCACAACAGCTGCTCGTCGGGGGAGCGGTCGGAGGGCACGTCGCTGCGTTGCTGGTCGTCTCTGTCGCCTTGGTCTTTTGGGGTCCTGAGTCGGGGATATCGGCTGCGGTGGCGGCAGCAATCGCGTTGGCCTTCAACGTGATTGGACACGCTGTCCAGGTGATAGTGGCGGACGCTGATCCCCGCGTTGTGTTGATTGCCGCGATGGCGTCGTACACCGGACGGGTCACATTGTTGGGGCTCGTGTTGATGCTCGTGCTAGCCAACGCTGAAAGGTTCGTTTGGATGCAGCCAATCGCGATCATCTGGGGGATAGTCGCGGTGGTGTTCGGATGGCTGACCGCAGAATTCTGGGTGTATTCCAGGCTGCGAATCCCCGTGTATGACCCACCTGAAGATCAGCTTCCCGCTCGGGTTCCGCGTCAGGAAGTGGACGGCGATTGTGCCGTAGCGGACGACCACTGCTAGGGTGTTAGTCGCCATGGACGAGCAGGGTAGCAGGGCCAAAGGCATACGAATCTCCTTTACATCCTGTCTGGCTTGCCTGTCTTTGGTGGTCTTGTTCAACTGGCCGATCGTCAGAAGTCCGAGACCCGGTTCCCAATAATTGGTCTCACCTTTGGCACGGTTACGGGCATCGATCTCGTCAATAAGCGCTATGGTCATGTCTGACCAAGCCATTAGGAGGACTCATGGGTGAGTTGAACAGCCTTCTTATCCCCCTTGAGGGCGCAGCGGCATGGCCCCCCAGCGTCGAGAGCTTCAACTCCCGAGTACTGTGGGATGGCGCCCCAGGGTGGGTTAATAATCACGCTGTTCAGGCGTTGATCGCCGCAGTGCTCGTGATCGCATTCTGGATGTGGATGGCTAAGGGACAGAAATTGATCCCTACTCGCAAACAGTTCTATGGCGAACAACTCTATGACCTGATTCGCAACACGATCGCTCGAGATCTGCTAGGCGGGGATTTCCGTAAGTTCCTGCCGTATTTGATCGCCATCTTCTCTTTCATTCTGGTCAACAACTTCTTCGGCCAGTTCTTCCTCTTCATGTTCCCGACTTTCAGCAAGATCGGCTACGCATACGGGCTTGCGCTCATGTCCTGGCTCCTTTACAACGGGGCAGGCATCGCGAAGCACGGATTCGGCAAGTACTTGAAGTTGATGACGATGCCCGAGGGAGTTCCTGGGCCGCTGTACATTTTGATCATCCCGTTGGAGTTCTTGTCGAACGTCATAGTTCGTCCGATCACTCTGGCTCTTCGTCTTTTTGCCAACCTGTTCGCCGGTCACCTCGTGATCATGGTGTTCGTGGTGGGCGGTTCACTGTTGCTTTCAATGGCCGAGCCGTTCTACAAGGTTGCAGGCGGAGTTTCAATTCTTTTCAGCTTCGCTATCTTCGCTCTCGAACTTCTCGTGGCAGCCCTTCAGGCCTACATCTTCACCGTGCTCACAGCATCGTACGTATCCACGTCCATTTCTGAAGCACATTAGTCCCACCCCTTCAACAAACTTCAGCCCTCGAAGAAAACCCATCCGAAAGGAATAAGAAATGCTCCAGCTTCTGGAAGGCATCACTGGCAACATCAACATGATCGGCTATGCCATGGCCACCTTTGCCCCGGCAATCGGTGTTGCATGGATCTTTGCATCCGTCATCAACGGCACCGCCCGTCAGCCCGAAGCCCGTGGCGCCATGATGGGCACCGCATTCATCGGCTTCGCGGTTGTTGAAGCCCTTGCGGTCATCGGCATCGCGCTCGCCTTCGTTCTTTGAGGTTCGACATGCTGCCGCTGGAACTCAATCTCGGGCCGTTGCTGCCCGAGCATCTATCGGAGATCCTCGTCGGCATTGCGCTATTCCTCGTCGTCTGGTGGGCCATGGCCAAAAAGGTCGTACCCGTCTTTGAGCAGACGTACGAAGAGCGTACGGCCGCTATCGCAGGAGGTATCGAGAAGGCTGAGAAAGCCCAACTCGAAGCTGCCGCTGCGTTGGAAGAGTACAAGGCTCAGCTAGCCACTGCTCGGGAGGAGGCTGCTCGCATTCGCGAGGAGGCCAAGACCCAGGGTGCTGCGATTCTCGCTGACATGCGTCAGCAAGCGCAGGAGGAGTCGTCACGACTGCTGGCTAATGCCAAGACACAGATTGAGGCAGAACGGTCACAGGCGGTTGCCGAACTGCGCCATGAGGTGGGTGGCTTGGCCACTACCCTCGCGGGGCGGATCGTCGGTGAATCCCTTGAGGACGATGCTCGTGCTCGTCGCACTGTGGATCGCTTCATTGCCGAACTCGAGAGTCAAACCGTGGAGCAGGCATGAGTGCATCCGCCGAAGCGAGGCTCAACGCACTTGATCGGGTGCTGGATTCCCAGACCTCGAGTGAGGCGTTGGCTACCGAGTTGTTCTCTGTAGTAGATACATTGGCAGCTCAACCGAGCCTGAGGCGGGCCCTCACCGATCCGAGCACCCCCGAAGAGGCACGGGCCTCTCTCGTTGGGGCGCTCTTTGGCGGGAAGGTCTCGCAAGAGGCTGTGCGGGTCCTGACGGAGGCGGCTCAGCTTCGCTGGCCGACCGTAGGTGGCCTGGCCTCATCGGTGGAACGCCAAGCTGTCCGAGCTGCTTTTTCTGTCGCCCAGATCGAGGGCAACCTCGACGAGGTCGAAGAGCAACTGTTCCGGTTAGGCAGGATCGTGGACGCCGACAGTGGCCTGCGGGCCACGATCGGTGATCGGCAGATCCCGCTTTCAGCCCGTCAGCAGTTGCTGTCAGACGTGATCTCGGGCAAGGTCCTGCCGGTAGTCGAGTTGCTTGCCAGACGCGCAGTCGCAGCTCGCAAACGCACGTTCGATCTCACGGTGGAGGAGTATCTCACCGTGGCCTCGCAACTGCGTCAGCGAGCGATAGCGGTTGTCGAGGTAGCCCAGCAATTGTCTACCGAACAGCAGCAACGCATTGCCGCTGCTTTGTCCAAACAAGTGGGTCGCGATGTCTCTGTGCACGTGGTCCTCAACCCCACCGTCCTCGGTGGAGTCCGCGTCTCCCTCGGTGACGAGATCATTGAGGGAACCGTGGCTGGGCGCTTGGAAGACGCCCAGCGAAAGTTGAGCTAATCCCTCCAGTTACGAAAGAGCTAGGACGCAACCAATGGCGGAATTGACGATTCGTCCCGATGAGATTCGGGATGCTCTTAATCGGTTTGTCCAGAATTACACCCCAGACACAGCAACTCGTGAAGAGGTCGGCACTGTGTCTACCTCAGGCGACGGCATCGCGCGGGTAGAGGGCTTGCCCTCCGCGATGGCGAACGAGTTGCTGGAGTTTGAAAACGGCACCATGGGCATTGCCCTGAACCTCGACGTTCGCGAAATCGGCGTGGTGGTTCTAGGTGATTCCGAAGGCATCGAGGAGGGTTCGGTCGTGCGTCGCACTGGCCAGGTGCTCTCCGTCCCGGTGGGCGACGGCTACCTTGGCCGCACCGTGGACGCGATGGGTAACGCCATCGACGGTCTCGGTGAGATCAAGGATGTACCAGAACGCCGCAACCTAGAGTTGCAGGCGGCTGGCGTTATGGACCGCCAGGAGGTCCGCGAGCCCCTACAGACTGGAATCAAGGCGATTGACGCCATGATCCCGATCGGACGCGGTCAGCGTCAGCTCATCATCGGTGACCGCAAGACAGGCAAGACCGCCATTGCCATTGATGCGATCATCAACCAGAAGGCGAACTGGGCTTCTGGCGATCCCAAGAAGCAGGTTCGTTGCATCTACGTTGCGGTCGGCCAGAAGGGCTCCACGATCGCTGCGTTGCGTCAAACACTTGCAGACGCGGGTGCCTTGGAGTACACGACCATCGTTCATTCGCCGGCATCTGATCCTGCGGGCTTCAAGTACATCGCACCCTACTCGGGTTCCGCGATCGGTCAGCACTGGATGTACCAGGGCAAGCACGTCCTCATCATCTTTGACGACCTGACCAAGCAGGCTGAGGCTTACCGGGCAATGTCTTTGTTGCTGCGTCGTCCCCCGGGCCGCGAAGCGTACCCAGGTGACGTGTTCTACCTACACTCTCGTTTGCTCGAGCGCTGCGCGAAGCTGTCTAACGAGTTGGGTGGCGGTTCGATGACCGGATTGCCGATCATCGAAACCAAGGCGAACGACGTGTCTGCCTACATTCCAACGAACGTGATTTCTATCACGGACGGGCAGATCTTCTTGCAGTCCGACCTTTTCAACGCTAACCAGCGTCCCGCGATCGATGTCGGTATCTCCGTGTCGCGCGTCGGTGGTGCCGCACAAATCAAGTCGATGAAGTCGGTTTCTGGAACCCTCAAGATCGATCTCGCTCAGTACCGCGACATGGAGGCGTTCGCGATGTTTGCCTCCGATCTGGACGCCGCTTCCCGGCGCCAGTTGGAACGGGGCGCTCGGTTGACCGAACTCCTACGCCAGGGGCAGTACTCCCCTTATGCGGTAGAGGAGCAGGTAGTGAGTGTTTGGGCTGGCATTAACGGTCAGTTCGACGACGTTCCAGTAGAGGATGTACTGCGTTTCGAGCAGGATCTGCTTGAGCACCTTCGCCATACGCCGATCCTGACCACGCTCGCCGAAACCCAGAAGTGGGATGACGATGTGGCCGCAGCGGTTGCCGCCGAAATCAAGAAGGTCAAGGCTGGCTTCAAGACAAGCGATGGCCGGTTGGTCGCAGGCGAAGAGAAGCAAAAGCCCATCGATCCTGAGGACATCTCCCACGAGCAGATCGTCATCCAGAAGCGGGGCTGACCATGGGTTCCAGTCTGCGCGAGTTGCGGCAGCGACGTCAGTCGGTGTCGGCAACCAAGAAGATCACTCGGGCGATGGAACTCATCGCCGCGTCCCGGGTCATCAAGGCTCAAAACGCCGCTCACGCTGCCATTCCGTACACCCGTGAGCTGAACAGGGCAGTCTCCGCGGTCGTAACGCACACAATGCTGTACGAACGCGGAGAACACCCGCTCACCCAAGAGGTGGAAAATCCCAAGCGTGTTGCTCTGATTTTCCTCACCTCTGATCGCGGGATGAATGGGGCTTACTCCACCAATGCCATCAAGACTGCGGGTCGGGTGGCGTCCCGGATGAGGGATCGTGGGCTCGACGTGAAGCGGTATGTGGTGGGCCGGAAGGGCATCGCGTACCTCAACTTCCGCGAACTACCGATAGCCAGGTCGTGGGAGGGCTTCAGCGATGCTCCTACTTACGCTGACGCCAAGGAGATCGCGGACGTTCTCATCGAGGACTTCCGAACCCCATACGAGGAGGGTGGGGTGGACGAAATCCACGCCGTTTACACTCGTATGGAGTCGATGATCACCCAAACGCCTCGCGTCCGCCGCTTGTTGCCCCTTGAGGTGATCGAAGGCGTTCGTGAGGTTGGTGACCAAGAACTGATGCCCCAGTATGAGTTCGAGCCAGACGCCTTCACGGTGCTTGAAGAACTTATGCCGTTGTACATTCGTAACCGCGTGTGGTTCTACCTGTTGCAGTCAGCGGCTTCACAGCTGGCAAGTCAGCAGCGAGCCATGAAGTCGGCGACGGACAACGCTGAGCAACTGATCCAGGATCTGACGCGCCAAGCCAACCAGGCACGTCAGGCACTTATCACCCAGGAAATTTCCGAAATCGTCGGTGGCGCGAGCGCGCTTGCCGAAGCCACCGCCCAGGATTAGGGCATCGAGAGCGAGAGAAGAACCATGACTGTGACTGACATGATCCCAACCGAGGCCGGCGCGCAGCTGGGTGTGGGTCGCGTTGCCCGCGTCATCGGCCCCGTGGTGGACATTGAGTTCCCCGCCGGCCAGATGCCAGACATCATGAACGCGGTCCGCATCGACATCGATGCTGGCGAAGATAGCCGCACTATTACCGCAGAAGTTGCCCTGCATGTGGGCGACAACATGGTGCGGGCAGTCGCGCTCAAGCCGACTGATGGCATGCGCCGCGGTTCCCAGGCGCGTGACACCGGTGCTCCGATCTCTGTGCCCGTCGGCGATGTCACCAAGGGCCACGTGTGGGACGTGACTGGGGAGTGCCTCAACCTGGCTGAGGGCGAGAAACTCGAGATCACCGAGCGCTGGCCGATCCACAGGTCTGCGCCTAAGTTCGAAGATCTGGAGCCGAAGACCGAGATGCTGGAAACCGGCATCAAGGTGCTCGACCTGCTTACGCCGTACGTTTCCGGCGGAAAGATCGGACTGTTCGGGGGTGCTGGTGTCGGCAAGACCGTTTTGATCCAAGAGATGATCTACCGCATCGCTCACAACTTCGGTGGCACGTCCGTGTTCGCAGGTGTGGGGGAGCGGACCCGCGAGGGTAACGACCTGATCATGGAGATGGACGAGGCAGGCGTCTTCGGTGACACCGCACTCGTGTTCGGCCAGATGGACGAGCCTCCTGGCACGCGTCTTCGGGTGGCTCTTTCAGCGCTCACGATGGCTGAGTACTTCCGTGACGTTCAGAACCAAGACGTGTTGTTGTTCATCGACAACATCTTCCGTTTCACCCAGGCTGGCTCCGAGGTTTCCACGCTGCTGGGTCGTATGCCCTCAGCCGTGGGCTACCAGCCGAACCTCGCCGACGAGATGGGTCAGCTGCAGGAACGCATTACGTCTACTCGGGGTCACTCGATCACCTCGATGCAGGCGATTTATGTCCCTGCAGATGACTACACCGACCCTGCTCCGGCTACGACGTTCGCTCACCTTGACGCAACGACCGAGTTGTCCCGCTCGATTGCTTCGCGTGGTCTGTACCCTGCGGTCGACCCGCTGACGTCGTCCAGCCGAATCCTTGACCCTCAGTACATCGGCCAGGAACACTACGACGTGGCGACCCGGGTGAAGCAGATCCTTCAGCGCAACAAGGAACTCCAGGACATCATCGCGATTCTTGGTGTCGATGAGTTGTCAGAAGAAGACAAGATCATCGTCGGCCGGGCGCGGCGGCTCCAGCAGTTCTTGAGCCAGAACACGTACATGGCAACCAAGTTCACCGGTGTTGAGGGTTCGACTGTGCCGTTGGCAGACACCATCGAGTCGTTCAAGATGATCTGTGACGGTGAGGTTGTCCACGTGGCCGAGCAGGCCTTCTTCAACGTGGGCGGCATGGACATGGTCATGGAGAACTGGGACCGCATCCAGAAGGAAGGCTGAGGCCATGGCTTTCGACTCCAGCACGCTGCGGGTCGAGGTGGTCAGTGCCGACGGACTCGTCTGGGAGGGCGACGCCGTGCAGGTGGTGGCCCGCACGACCGAGGGCGACATCGGCATCCTGGCCAACCACGAACCCTTCCTGGGCATCCTGGTGCCGGGTGCGGCCGAGGTGTTCACCACGGCGGGTACCCGCGAGGTCGTGGCCGTCGACGGGGGCTTCCTGTCGGTGGCCGACAACCGGGTCTCCCTGCTGAACGGGTACGCGCGCCTGGCCAAGGAGATCTCCCTGGCCGAGGCCGAGAGCGACCTCGCCAAGGCGCAGATCGCCCTCGAGAAGGGTGATGTCAGCGACGAGACGATGCAGCACTATCATCGAGCCAGCGCGCAGGTACGAGCCGCCCAGAAGGCGGCCGGCCGCAACTGACGATTCGGGGGTGAGCAGTGCCCGACTGGTGGAGCTGGACCGCGTTGGCGGTCGGACTGCTGGTCGTGTGCCTGCTCATCCCCGTCGTCTGGTTGATCGTCCGACGGCGTTGGCTCGCCGGTCGCGG
>CAYMMF010000048.1:0-12218 GCA_964391475.1 uncultured Propionibacteriaceae bacterium
AAGCAGCTCCAGCTCCCCGACACCGTCGCGGTCGCCCGCGACATCGCGGAGACCGGCAACACGTCGGCCGCCTCGATCCCGCTCGCGACGCGTCGTCTGCTCGACGAGGGCCAGGTCCGCTCCGGAGACCTCGCGCTCCAGATCGGGTTCGGCGCCGGGCTCGTCTACGCGGGCCAGGTCATCACCCTCCCCTAGTTGTCCGGTCCCACGACCGGAGAAGTCCACCATCAATCAAAAAAAGGAGAAATCAAATGGCTACCACAGAAGAAATCCGCGCAACGCTCGCCGAGCTCGTCAACGACGTTGCAGGTGTCCCCGTTGAGGACGTCCAGCTCGACAAGTCTTTCGTTGACGACCTCGAGGTCGACTCGCTGGCAATGGTTGAGATCATCGTCGGCTGCGAAGAGAAGTTCGGCGTGACGATCCCAGACGAGGAGTCCAAGAACCTCAAGACCGTCGGCGACGCCGTCGCGTTCATCGAAAACAACCAGTGACCTACCCGGGCGCCCGGTGAACCCGGGCGCCCGCTGGTAAGCGTCCTACTTCCACCTAACTACTACCCACCCCCTCATCAACTTTCCACTCACCCCCACACACTTTCATCCGACAGATCGTCGTCACGGAGGACCAATGACCGAAGTCGTCATCACCGGCATGGGTGCCACAACGCCAATAGGTGGGACCCTGGCCACCACCTGGCAGGCGATGCTTGCTGGAAACTCAGGGATCGTCGCCATCGGCGAAGACTGGGCCGAGCAGATCCCCGTCCGGATCGCGGGGTACGTCAAGACCGACCCCAGCGAAGTAATCGACCGAGTGAAGGCTCGCCGGCTCGACCGTTCGGCGCAACTGGCGCTCATCGCTGCCGAAGAGGCGTGGTTGGACGCGGGTTACGGCTTGGGGGACGCACGCACCCTCGACCCAGAACGTCTGGGCGTCGCAGTCGGCTCCGGGATCGGTGGCCTGCACACGCTGCTCGGCCAGTGGGATGTGTACAAAGAAAAGGGCCCACGCCGGGTCAGCCCCTTCACGATCCCGATGCTGATGGCCAACGCGTCCGCCGCCAACGTCGCCCTGATGGTGGGGGCCGCCGCTGCGGTCAACACCCCGGTGTCGGCGTGCGCCTCCTCGAACGAGGCCATCGCACTCGCAGTTGACCAGATCCGACTCGGACGCGCCGACGTCGTGGTTGCCGGTGGTTCAGAAGCCACCATTCATCCGTTGCCGATCGCCGCGTTCGCTCAAATGCAGGCGTTGAGCCGCCGAAACGACGACCCAGCCGCCGCCTCTAGGCCATGGGATAAAGGACGCGACGGCTTCGTCCTATCTGAGGGTTCGGCCGTCCTGGTGCTTGAATCGCTGGAACACGCGCTCGCACGGGGCGCGAAGATCTACGGCACGGTTGCTGGCGCGGGAATCTCCAATGACAACCACGACATCGTCCAGCCCGAACCCACTGGCCACGGCCAGGCATCGGCGATGCTGAAGGCGCTGCGAGAGAGTGGACTTTCCGGCTCCGACATCAAGCACGTGAACGCGCACGGCACCTCCACCCCCCAAGGTGACGTGACAGAAGCGGGTTCGATCCGCAAGGCACTGGGTGCCGCCACAGACCAGGTGATAGTCACCTCGACCAAGTCGATGACCGGCCACCTGCTGGGTGCGGCAGGTGCATTGGAGTCGATTGCCACCATCATGGCGCTGCACGAGCGGATGGTTCCTCCCACGATCAACCTGGTTGATCCAGAGGACAACCTCAACATTGACATCGCCGCAAACAAGCCCCGCCCGCTGCCGGAAGGCGACCTGGCTGCGATCAACAACTCGTTCGGGTTCGGCGGGGCCAACGTGGCCGTCGCGTTCACGAACGCCAACGTCAAGGAGTGACATTGAGTACCCTCACCGCTGTGGCTAGGCCACCGCGCGTCCCTCGGGATCAAGACCCCCGCAACCCCAACCATCGTCTTAGCGCCCTACTTGACCCCGGATCGATGTCGCTGATCAGCGCCGACGACGGCTCAGGGATGCTGGCAGCAACCGGAACTATCCAGGGCTCCCCTGTCGTCGCCTTCAGTTCGGACGCCACCATTATGGGCGGCTCGATGGGCGTTGACGGCTGCGAGGTCGTCGTCCAGGCCTACCGACGCGCGATGGTCGACAGGGTGCCAATCCTCGGGATCTGGCATTCCGGTGGTGCCCGCCTAGGCGACGGCGTCCTGTCGCTCCACGGAGTGGGTCGTATCTTCCACGCGATGACGCAGGCATCTGGCAAGATTCCCCAGATCTCGATCGTGCTCGGCGCTGCGGCTGGAGGCGCGGCCTACGGCCCGGCACTGACCGACGTCGTGATCATGGCCGCTACCGGCAGGATCTTCGTCACCGGCCCCGACGTTGTTCGTTCCGTGACCGGAGAGAACGTCAACATGGAACGACTCGGAGGCCTGGACACCCACGCCCGCCGATCGGGAGTCGTCCACATCTCGGCGAACAACGAAGCCGAGGCACTCGACAAGGGCCGGACGGTCACCCATCTTCTCGCCGCCCAAGGCGGGATCGGCAACGTCGAGGATCTCGATCTCGGCGCGATTCTGCCGGAGTCACCGAAGCGGGCATACGACGTCCACCCGGTCGTCGAGGGGCTGCTGGACGACAACACCATGACGGAACTTCATGACCGGTGGGCTCCGAACATCACAACGGTGCTAGGACGCCTGGGTGGTCGCACCGTCGGTGTGATCGCTAACAACCCGCTCCGGTTGGGCGGCTGCTTGGATTCACTGTCTGCTGAGAAGGCGTCCCGGTTCGTTCGCATGTGCGACACGTTCGGGGTACCCCTGATCGTGATGGTGGACGTTCCCGGGTACCTGCCCGGCGTCGGGCAGGAGTGGGACGGCGTAGTTCGCCGAGGCGCCAAACTGCTGCACTCGTTCGCCGAGGCGTCCGTCCCTCGGGTGACCCTCGTGACGCGGAAAGCCTACGGCGGCGCTTACATTGCGATGAACAGCCGCTCGCTGGGAGCGACGAAGGTATTCGCGTGGCCGGGTGCTGAGGTCGCTGTGATGGGTCCGGTGGCTGCGATCCGCATTCTGCACCGGCGCAAACTCGCTGAAGTGGATCCCGCCGATCTCGAACGGGTCGAGCAGGAACTCGCCGACGAACACCAAAGGTTAGCCGGTGGCGTCGAGAAGGCCATCGAGATCGGGGTTGTCGACGAGATCATCGAACCCTCGGTCACGAGGACTAAGATCGCAGACGCGATCCGCGAGACGGACTTCGGCTTGCGAGGCCAGCACACTAATATCCCCTTGTGAACTGCAACAACGGCGGGGGTGCTCCATGATGGACGCCCCCGCCGCTGCAATTGCTGGGCTTCTCGCTGGCCTCGGCCTGATCGTGGCGATCGGCGCTCAGAACGCGTTCGTTTTGCGACAGGGGCTGCGCCGCGAACACGTGGGCTTGGTGGTTGCGATCTGCATGACCGCCGACGCGTCCCTGATCGCACTGGGGACGCTCGGGATCGGCGCGATCGTCGAGGCTGCGTCCTGGGTGCTGGTGGCTTTGCGCTACGGCGGCGCCGCTTACCTGACGTGGTTCGCGATCGGATCGTTCAGGTCAGCGTTCGGCAAACACCAACTGGAAAAGGACGACTCCCTTTCCGCCGGTTCGGTGGTGCGAACCACGCTTGCGCTCACGTTCCTGAACCCGCACGTCTACCTGGACACGGTCGTGATGCTCGGGACGTTGGCCAACCAGCAGGGCGACCTGAAATGGATCTTCGCGGTAGGCGCCATGGGAGCGAGCGTGCTTTGGTTCACCACGCTGGGGTTCGGGGCTCACTTGTTGTCGGGTCCGTTGGGTAAACCGAGCACGTGGCGTGTGGTGGACGTGGTGATCGGGCTTGTAATGCTCGGGTTAGCCGTGATGCTGGCTTTCGGGTGAAGGACGCCCCACCTCCCCCTCTGTCACAGGGAAGCTAACCCACCCGATGCAACCAGCGGACCGGGACGCCGTCGCCGGCCTGACGGAAGATCTCCAATTCGTTGTCCCAGGGGGTGCCAAGTAGTTCCCCTAAACCGATGGTTAGTGCGGAGGCGTCCCCACCGGCACTGGTCATCACGTGCTTGATCCGATCCTCGGGGATCAGGATGTCGCCATGCAGCCCAACTACCGCATGGAAAACGCCCAAGCTCGGGGTGTAGCTGTACCGCTCCGCTTCGGACGCCTGGGTGCCCTCCTCGGTGATCTCAAATCGGACCCTCCCCCACCGCTTCAATGCGCTAGCCAGTCGTCCTGCTGTACCCACCGAGCCGCGCCAGTTGTACTCGGTTCGGTAGGACGCGCGTTCTGCCGGTTGCGGCTGCCAATCAAGCTTCACGGGCACGCCAAATGCGCCTCCGATGGCCCACTCAATGTGGGGGCACAGCGCAGACGGCGCGGAATGAACATGGACGACCCCGCGTGTCGTTGTCATGGCGATACTCCTTCGACCGGTGATGCCTTCCCCTGCTCCACCGACGAGAATCACGCCGTTGTTGTTTCATTCTGCCCGGTTATCGCCGCCACGCCAACCCCGCAAAGAGAAGGCGTCGCTAGGTTGCCTTTGCAACCTCCAAAAGTTCGGTCGCATGAGCGTGAGCAGCACTAGTTCCCTCAAGTCCAGCCATCATTCGCGCTAGCTCCAAGACCCGCTCGTCTCCTGTCACCTCGCGAACCCCAGCGGTGGTCACCTGACCGTCCTCGGCCTTGGTCACCACGAAATGCCGATCGGCGAACGCCGCGACCTGCGCCAAGTGCGTCACCACGATCACCTGCGACGACCGCGCCAAGCGGGCTAGCCGACGTCCGATCTCAAGCGCGACAGCGCCACCCACGCCAGCGTCCACCTCGTCAAACACGAACGTGCGGTCGCATGCACCAGACGCCAACACCACCTCCAACGCCAACCGGACGCGCGACAATTCGCCACCGGAAGCCACCTTCGCCAGCGGCTCGGGGGCAGCGCCCGGGTTGGCAGCGAACAGCAACTCGACTCGATCGGCACCATGGGGGCCTAGCTCGCCCGCGGGATGCACCACGAACTCGGCACTGGCGTGCGGCAGTGCCAACGCGGCCAACTCGTCCTCAACCAGACCGACGAGTTCACGGGCCGCCTTGGTACGAAGCTTCGTCAGAGTCGCAGCTTCAGCGCTCAGCTTCTGCCCCATCGTCGCCAACTGTTGCTCCAACAGCCCCCGATTCTCGGTCGCCGATGACAACTCCAACACCCGCGCCGCCGCCTTCTCACCCCAAGCGAGGGCATCGTCCACGCTCGGGCCGTAGCGGCGAGTCAGGTGCTGCAACTCTGCTAGGCGTCCGGCAATCCACTCCAGCCGAGCCGGGTCGGCGTCCAGCCCCGCGACGAAGGACGCCACGTCTGCGGCAACATCTGCCAACAGGTACGCGAGCTCTTCCACCCTGGAGGCCAAAGCCCGCGCCTGCTCGTCGGCGGCAGCGACGCTGGCGAGGGCGTTAGCAGCCTGCGACGCCAGGGCTCCTGCGGACGGGAAATCCACCCCCGTGGAATCTTCCCCCGACAACGCGGCGAGGGCGGTGGCGCCACCCACGCGGAGGTCGTCCATCGCTCCCAGGCGGCGGGCTTCAGCCTGAAGCGCCAGATCCTCACCCGGTTGCGGGTCAACCCTGGCTAGCTCGGCGAGGCCGAACTCCAACATGGCCAGTTCGCGCTCGCGTTCAGCAGCATTTTGCGTCAACTCGGCGAGTTTGTGCGAAACCGCCCGTTGCGCGGCGTACGTGGCTCGATAGGACGCCAGGACGTCCGCCAACTCTGCGCTTGCGAAAGAGTCGAGAACCTCGCGCTGCCGCTCTGGGGTTCCAAGCCGCACCTGCTCAGACTGCCCGTGGATCGTAATCTGTTCGCCCAACGCATCCTGGACGGCCCCCTGCGGCACCTGCGCCCCACCGAGTAACGATCTCGACCGAGTGGGCGTGATGACGCGGGTGACGAGGGCCTCATCGTCCTCGGTCTCCCCGCCAATCTCGGAAAGCGTCTCTTGTAGCGCAAGAGTGAGCGTGAGGCGTCCTTCGACCAGAGCCCGGGAAGCACCAACACGGATCAGCCGCGCCTGCGACCTGCTACCAGCCAGCAGACCCAACCCAGACACCACCATCGTCTTGCCGGCGCCGGTCTCGCCAGTGACAACCGTGAAACCGGGACCCAATTCGAGCGTGGCCTCTTCAATCACACCAAGGTTGGCGATCCGCAACTCGGTGAGCACAGTTACCCCTGGCGCTCGCTCGACCAGACCTTAGACCCGTAAGGGCCGCGCCAGCCGTCAACAGGCAGATCAAACTTGCGAACCAACCGGTGCACGAACGGCTGCTCCGACATCCTGGCTAGACGCAACTTCATCGGGCTGCGGCGCACCTCGATCTCGTTATGCGGACCAACCTCGACACTGCGACGCCCATCGCACCACAAGACGCCGCCCGCGTACTGGCCACGGTCGATCAAGATCATCGTGACAACCGAGTGGGGACTCAGCACCATCGGACGCGCAAACAACGCATGAGCGAGCAACGGCACCACGAGCAGTGCGTCGAGGTCGGGCCACAGCACCGGGCCCTGTGCCGAGAACGCGTAAGCCGTCGAGCCAGTCGGCGTGGAAACCAGCACCCCGTCGGTACCCCACCTAGAGAGCGGATGCCCGTCGATGTCGACCAAGACCTCGATCATGCGTTCCCGGGCAGACTTCTCTAAAGACACCTCATTGATGGCGAACGACTCCCAGATCAGATCGCCACCCGGTCGGTCGTGCACCTGAACTTGAAGACACAACCGCTCTTCAACCTCGTAGTCGCGAGCCTGAATGCGAGCGATTAGGGTGTCCATCTCGCTTTGCTCAAGCTCAGCGAGGAAACCCACATGACCCAAGTTGACGCCCAGCACGGGAAGCCCCGCAGGGGTCGCCCACTCGGCGGCCCGCAAGATCGTCCCGTCGCCACCGAACACAACCACCAACTCGATCTCGCTGAAAACCTTCGGCTCTAACACCTCAACCGCGGTGTTGCGAAGCCGGGGCGCGATCAACGCCAGCGCATCCGGACGAAGTAGACAGACGATGTCGTGGTCAGCCATCCCATTGATGAAGTCGCATGCGGCACTCACCGCTTGCTCCCGCTGGAGGTGCAAGGTGATGGCAACGCGTCTTATGGTCACTCGCCCACCCTAACGGCAGGGCTGCCGAACCGCAGCCTGACAAAGAACTCCCGATTGCCGGACGCACCGGGCAGTGGGCTCTCCCCACGCCAGTCGCACTCCCAACCGTACTCCGCCGCGGCAGAGACCACGGCGTCCACCGCACCAACCACGCAGGATGGGTCGGCGACTCCCCTGGCATCGAGGTGCTGGCGTCCCACCTCGAACTGAGGTTTCACCAGCAAGACAGCCACACCCGTCGGAGCAACACACGCCAGCATCGGCTCAACGAGCAACCTCAGCGAGATGAAAGACACATCCGCGACCAACACGTCCACCGGTAGGCCATCGACGTGCGCGAGTGTCAGATCACGCAGGTTCAACCCCTCCCACACCGTCACCCGACGATCATTCCTGAGGCTTTGAGCCAACTGCCCGTGCCCCACATCGACCGCGTAAACGTGCTCGCAACCGAATCCAAGCAGCACCTGAGTGAAGCCACCTGTGGACGCCCCGGCGTCCAACCCCCGTCCGCGCAGCAAGGTGCCGGAGGCGTCCAACATTCCGCGCAACTTGTGCGCGGCACGGGAAACTGAGGGGTCAACGACAGCGACGATCTCATCGGAATCGTCGACTTTGGACGCCACCTTGGAGACGGGCTGGCCATTCACCGTGACCAACCCTGCGTTGACAAGGTCTCGGGCCTGGCCTCGCGACCTAGCCAGCCCACGGCGTACCAGCTCGACGTCGAGACGCTGCGTCATCGGATCTTGGGAGCCTGCTCGTGCAGGGCGGTCTGCAGCACCTCCAAAACGGCAGCAATCTGATCGTGGTGGGAATGCACGTCATCGCCCAACTCGAGAGAAGCAAGAGCCAGATCGATCTCTTCATGCCCAGTCACCGGGGCGGTCGAAGCCGGACGAGTCTGGTCGGGTTCGTGGGTCATGACGCCATCCTATTCAGCCTCGCCGAGCCCCCGGGCAGCCAGCGCCTCGCCGGTCTGGCGGGCGTACGCCACCGCAGAAACCACCACCGGGACGACCAACGCCAGCGGGTTACGCTCCAGGCCACGGGCGCGCGCGGCGTCCCGAGTGTCAGCAAACGACCCGAACACGAACGGAACGCTCCGAATCATTAGTGCCACCGCGAGCCCGAACCGCTCCGGGTCGAAACCAAGCCGGCGCAACGGTGCCGCAAAAGTCACCAGCGCGTCGATGAGCGCAGGCATCACAGTGGTGAGAAGCAGCAATCTCGCGGCGTATAGCGCGGTGAGAATGGTGGCTACCACACGGACGCCGACGAGCCACTGCCCAGCTATCACGTGATAGCCGAGCAAAGCGCAAAGCAAGATCAACAGTGGGCCCGGAAGAGCAAACGCCAACCGCAAGGGAGCGGACGTGGTGGCAACGAGCAGGATCGAGAACGCAAGCCCAGCCAAAGCAACCACCGGGTGCCCCACCACGACCACCGGCAAGGTGATCGCCAAAAAAACCAGGTACTTCCAACCCGGCGAAACCCGGTGCCAGCAAGTGCGCCCGGGAACGTAAATACCCAACAGCGTGTGGGTGTTTCGTCTCACGTGCCCATCATCTCCCGGTACAAGGCGACCGCCTCTGGCGCAGACCCATCAAAAACTATCCGTCCGGCGTCCACCACCACAGCCCGGTCAGCGTCCTGGGCGATCTCCAGGTCGTGGGTGGCCAGGATCACCTGTTGCGGGAGTTCCCCCAAAACTCGCCGAATCAACTGCCGGTTGCGAAGATCAAGAAGAGTTGTGGGCTCGTCCGCCACCAGCACCGAAGGCCGAACCGCCAGCACCGACGTCAGCGCCACCAACTGCCGCTCACCCCCCGACAGGTCGTAGATGCTCTGATCCGCCAACGAATCCAACCCACGCTCAGCGAGCAGGGCGAGCGCGGTGTCCCGACGAACATTCCTGTCGGGGACGGAACGACGAAGGCTAAGTTCCACATCCTCGGCCGGGGTTGGCATGACGAGTTGACTCAGCGGGTCGGTGAATATGAAGCCCACCTGCGAGCGCACCTTACGCGGGTTCGCGCCGACGTCTATTCCATCAACCAAAACCCGCCCCGATGTGGGCATGACAAGCCCATTTATGAGCCGAAGCAGAGTCGACTTGCCCGACCCGTTGGCGCCAATCACAGCGATCCGCCGCTGCGAAAGTTGAAGATTGACTTCAGTGAGGATCGGCCTCGAAGCCCAAGGTTTTCCTGCGCCTTGAGGAACCCTGACCTCAACACTCACCCCCTCGAAGGTGATCACGGGAGGTCCACGGACTCCACGCGCTTAGGCGTCCGCTCGGTAACCGCGTCACCCAGCAGGCTCGGAAACGCCTTGTGAACCGCCACAGCAATACCCGCAGCAAGCGCGCTCTTGATCACATCACCAGGCCAAAACAGCAGGTCAACGGCGAGCGCCTTCGCCAAATCGATATCAGCAACGATGCTCATGCCCACGATCCCAGCAGGGTGGATGATCAGCAACGAAACTCCAACGCCCGCCAACGTGAACCACAGCCAGCGGCGTCCACCATTGCGGTTCACGATCCTTCGGGCAAGCCAGCCGACCACAGCTGCGGCCACCGGAAAGCTGAGAAGGTAACCGATCGAAGGCTGGACGAAGATCGCCAGCCCACCCAAACCACCAGCAAAAACAGGAAGGCCCGCTAATCCGACGATGATGTAAAGCGAAGTCGCCAAGAAGCCCCGAAGCGAACCAAGCACCATGCCTGTGCAAAGCACGCCCAGCGTTTGCAGCGTTATCGGAACACCCAACGCACCCACCGGGATCGCAGGCGTCAACGAGAACGCGGCGATCAACCCGGCGAAGACCGCAATCAGCGCGAGATCGGTGGATGAACTGGATCGAGCACGCATATGACTCCTTGCCGGTCGGTCTAGGCGTGGGCCAGCCTACGGAATGAGATCCAAGCTCGCCACAGCATCCGCGCTATCAAGTTTCGGATTCGTCCAAACCAGCTGCGCAACCGCCCACAAGGCGTCCAGTTGCGTCTCCCGATCGGAAATGTCCCCACTCAACTCGACCACACCGCCCTTCGCCCTGGCCACCACACCACGACAAACTGCGCGCTTGCCGGACGCACGGGCCGTTCGGACGTCCGCCAACAAGGCGGGCACGTCCCAACCGATCGCGGTGGGGCGTCCATCGACAGGGGCCGCCAGCAGGTCAGCCTTCCCGTGGGCGCCGGTGAACACCAGGAACGAGTCCATGCCCACAGCCGTCGCACCCTGAATGTCGGTGTCGATCCGATCGCCCACGAACACAGGACGCTGGGGTTCGGTACGTCTGCGCGCCTCCTCGAGCAACGGCGGGAACGGCTTGCCAGCAACGATCGGATCGAAATCGACAGTGTTGCGAACAGCCATCACGGCCACCCCAGCACCGGGGACCAACCCCTGCTCGGTGGGGCGCGTCGAGTCGGTGTTGCAGGCGTACCACTTGGCGCCCTTCTGCACCGCGAAGGCAGCCTGATCGAGCCGCGGCCACGTCATCTCGGGGTCGTAGCCCTGAATGACCGCATCCGGGTTCTCGTCCGCCCGCGCAACAGCGACCATGCCCGCTGCCTCAACCTGCTCCACAAGGTTTGCGGTGCCCGCAACCAGCACCCGAGAACCCGGCTCGAGATCACGTCGAAGCAGACTGGACGCGGCCTGCGCGCTTGTCACGACGTCGTCAGCGGTGGCGTCGAATCCCAACTCCACCAGATGCTCGGCAACATCCGACGCGGAACGTGCTGCATTGTTAGTGACGAAGATCGTCCTGATGCCAGCCTCGCGAAGCCCCGCAACTCCCGCCAAGGCACCCGAAACCACCGTTGGCCCGAGGTAGATGACCCCGTCCAAGTCGAAAAAGACCACATCGTAGCCCTCTATGAACACCTTGGGTTCGTCGGGCTCATCGAGTTCGTCGATCTCGTCGGCTCGCTCTTCGAGTTCGTCAGCTTCGTAGCTTGGCTCAGTGAACTCGTCTTCGGTGTCCGGGACGTCCCCGGTTTCGTCCTCCTCGGAGTCTTCGGAGTCGGGTTCGTCGGGTTCGTCAACTTCCTCCCCCGGATAGCCGACGAGGTCTTCCTCGACGATCTCAAGCACGACGCCCTGCAGGCGTTCGATACGGTCAGTGGCGTCAGTCAAACCCTCGGTGTCCAGCGCCGCGGCGGCGGCAAACCAGCGTTCGGCTTCCTCAGCATTACCGGTACGTTCGAGCATGTCTGCGTATCCGTAGCGCAGACGGGTTCGTGACTCTCGGCTTCCCCGACCGGCCGCTGATTCGATTTCGGTACGCAGAATCCGCAAGGCTTCTTCGGGTTGCCCCATCTCGAGTCGGACGCCAGCCTCGACCAGGCGCAATTCAACCCGCTGGGCGAAGTCGGCGCCAGCCTCAAACCCCTCGGAAATCAGCTTCAGGGCTTGTTGGGGACGGCCCAACGCGCGTTCGCAATCAGCCATGGCAGCTATGTAGTCGGTACCTCCCATCATGCGTCGAAGAGCACGAAACTCGTTCAGCGCGATGGCATACTTCCCAGCCGCGTACGCGGCCTCACCAGCAGCCTCCCGACACACCGAAAGCCGTGCCGCCCGCCGCCTAGCAGCCTCCGCGTGGAGGTATGCGAGTTCAGGATCCGTATCGAGCAGTTGCCCTGCCATCAACAGGTGCGCGCCCACAACCTGCGCCATCTCAAGCGACAAGCCGCGCAGTTCAGCGCGAACCGCGCGCGGCAGTTCACGAAGATCTAGATCTTGGGGAGTTTCTGGCTCGTCAGCTCTGGGCTCTAGGCCAGGACGCGGTGGAACCGACTCGCTGCGGTACGTGTCGTCGTCTCGTCGCCATTCGCTGCGACTCGCTTCGCTTCGTTGGCGGTCGCCGTAGTCGCGACGCGGACGATCCTCCCACCTGCGATCGCCGTCTCTACGAGGACGATCATCACGACGATCAGAAGACCAATTTGGCCGCGAACCACCACGACGGTCGTCCTTCGACCAAT
>CAYMMF010000049.1:0-1205 GCA_964391475.1 uncultured Propionibacteriaceae bacterium
ACGCGATCGACACCGAGACGGCGAAGCGGCTTAAAATCCGGCGCTACGGCTTCCACGGCACCTCGCACAACTACGTGTCGCACAAGGCCGCCGAAAAACTCGGCAAACCATACGACCAGGTAAATCAGATCGTCTGCCACCTAGGCAACGGGGCGTCCATCTCGGCGATCAAGAATGGCATCCCGATCGAAACCACCATGGGCCTCACCCCGCTGCAAGGGCTGGTCATGGGCACCCGCTCGGGCGACATCGACCCCGGCATCCACGCCTACCTGTACCGCTCAGGCATGACAATGGACGAGATCGACAACCTGCTCAACAAGAAATCCGGCCTATTCGGCATGACGGGCGCAAACGACATGCGCGACGTCTTCGCCAAGATGGACGAGGGTGACGAAGCGGCGAAGCTGGCATTCAATGTGTACGTCCACCGGTTGGTCTTCTACATCGGCGGCTACATCGCGCTTCTCGGCGGCATCGACTGCCTCAGCTTCACAGCAGGCGTCGGCGAAAACGCCGCGCCGATCCGCGAAGCAGTCGTGCAACGCCTCGAAGCGCTCGGCATGATTCTCGATCCTGAGCGCAATGCCGTCCGCAGCAAGCAACCGCGCCCGATCACAACAGACGACTCCCCCGTCAAGGTGTTCGTGGTTCCAACCAACGAAGAACTCCAGATGGCCCGAGAGGTCAAGGAAGTCGTAGCCGGCTAAAAGGTTCACGCGATATCGATCGGACGCCCCTCGCCAACAGGCGATGGGCGTCCGATTTGGTTTACCGTCGCCTAGGCCCACCCGCTGCCACCAGCCGTAGTACGGTGGCGACCATGCCTACAGCTCTCATCACCGGCGCCACCTCGGGTATCGGCGCCGAATTCGCGAAGCAACTCGCAGCTCGTGGCGAAAACCTAGTGCTAATCGCCAGGAACGCCGGACGCCTCGCCGACCAGGCTGTGCAACTGCAAGAGACCTACGGCGTCAACGTCGAAACCCTGCGCGCAGACATCGGCGACCGCGCCGACCTGCTCCAGGTCGCAAACCGACTTTCTTCTAAAGACCAACCGATCGACATGCTGGTCAACAACGCCGGATTCGGGTTCAACACCACCCTGCTCGACCCCGACTGGTCCGTCCACGAAGCCGCCTTGAACGTGATGGGCTTGAGCGTCCTCGTCCTTGGCGGGGCAGCCGGACGCGCCATGGCCGCAC
>CAYMMF010000049.1:1215-12088 GCA_964391475.1 uncultured Propionibacteriaceae bacterium
GCTGCCGCACATGCGCGAGCGCGCCAGCGGCGTCATCATCAACGTGGCCTCGCTAGCCGCCTGGATCAGCCAAGGCGGATATTCGCCGGTCAAGGCATACGTGAAGTCCTACTCAGAAGGCCTCGCAAACGAACTCCACGGCACCGGAGTGACAGTCACCGCACTGTGCCCAGGCTGGGTGCGCACAGAATTCCACGAGCGGGCAGACATCAAAACAGCTGGAATCCCGTCATGGGTTTGGGTTGAAGCCGACCGATGCGTGAAAGAAGCCCTAACGCACGCTCAAGCCGGAAAAGTTATCTCATTACCAACCAAACGCTGGAAGATCGCCGCATTCACACTTCAACACCTTCCGGGCAGTGCGGTCCGGAAGGTGTCGCGGGCTCTGACCGGAAGTCGCAAAGGATGACTAACAAGGCGACTAGGGTGAACAATAGGGCCGTGGGAGTGACAACTGGTGAGTGAAGACGACCTCGGCAAATACTCAGACGCACCTCAGGCGTCCGCCCGTTTCGTGGCACAAAAGCTCATTATGAAGCCGTACATCTGGTCGGCGTTGCGCGTCCACACTCACCAAGAGCGGTACATCGACGACCTCCAGGCGCCATTCATCGTCATCGCCAACCACAGTTCACACCTAGACGCCACACTCATCTTCGGGGCACTGCCCCAACGATTGTCGCGAAACCTGGCCGCCGGCGCCGCCGCCGACTACTTCTTCGAAAGCAAAGCCAAAGCGCTCAGTACCAGGCTGTTCTTCAACACATACCCGGTCGACCGCGGAGGCATGCGCGCGCACAGGGGCATGTCGAGCCGCCTGTTGAACGACGGCGTCCCGATCCTGCTGTTCCCCGAAGGCACCCGCAGCCGCACCGGGGCCATGGCGCGCTTCAAAAGCGGCGTCGCGCAACTGTCAATATCGCACAGCGTCCCGATCCTGCCGATCGCGCTGGTTGGCGCATACGCGGCGATGCCCTACGGAGCCAAAGTCCCCGTGAGCGGACGCCCAAACGTCCACGTCGTCTTCGGGCACCCCATGTCAGCCGCGCCCGGCGAACTGGCCAACCAATTCACCGAACGGCTCTACCGCACTGTGGTGGAAATGCACGACAGCACCGCACGCGCCTACAGCATGCCGACCCAAACAGACTTCGCCCGCGCCGTCGCGCTCCGGGCGGCGTCCGCCGAACAGCGCCGCCGAAAGCCGACGCAGGACGCCGACGAACCCGCCCAGGAACCACCCGAAGAGGTGACCCCAGGCGGTTCAACCGCCTGACCAGGTCACGCTCGCACGAGATCCTTCAGGCGGACAGTCCGGGAACGCATCACCGCAAGCGCGCTCGCCGACAGGCCGATCAGGCTCCACGCGACCAACAGCAGGATCGGCACCATCGGAGAGAAGCCCGTCATCACCGCACGCACGGCGTCCAACGCCGGCGAGAGCGGCGACAACGACCTCATTGACGAGAACACCCCCGGGCTGGAGTAAGCCAACGCCGAAACGCTCGTCACAAGCAGGAAGAACAACGACAGCAACCGCCCGAACGCGCCACCCCACGCGACCAAGGCGTGGTTGATCGACACAAACGCAACCGACGCGAGCACCAAAACTCCAGCGACCCCCAAGGTCACGCCAATTGGCATACGAATGATCGCGCCGCCGATTCCAGCCAGAAGAAGAGCCTGCAAACCGACGAGGAGTAACCCCGGGGCGAGAGTCCGCCACAGAAGTCGCCCGTTGCCCGCAGTCGACGAGATATTGGTGGGGTTGATCGCCCGCCGAGCCACCCAAACAGCCACGCCACCCAGCCAAAGAGCCAACACAAACAGCAGCGAAGCCCAAGACACCGTCGGCGCAACCAAGGCGTCCAAACCCTCGGTCGCGACCGGTTCGGCGACCACATCCGCCAGATTCTGACGCTGCTCAGGGTTGTACGACGGAATCGCATCGGCACCATCGGCGATGCCGTCGGCCAACTCCTCAACGCCGCTGGCTAGCTGATCTGCGCCAACCGAAAGCGCCGCAAAGCCGTCCGCAGCCTTCATCGAACCGTCCGCAACCTGGCTGACGCCGTCTGCGTACTGCCCGAGGCCGGACGCCAGATCGCCCAAGCCGGACGCCAACTTTCCACCCTCGGACGCCAACAACCCGGCACCACTTGCGGCATCTTTGGCGCCCTTGGTGAGCTGCCAAGCCCCTCCTGCCAACGAACTCGCACCATCAGCAAGGCCATCCGCGCCAGCCGCGAGCTGGTCGCCTCCGGCGGCCAACGCAGCCCCGCCCGCGGCAAGCTGCTCACCACCGGCCAACAACTGGTTCAAACCGTCCACGATCTGGCCGACGAGTGCCTGCAACTCCGCCTTCGAACGCGGGAACTCATCGGGTATCTGCCCACGCAACGTCTCAATGTCTTCGCGCAGTTGAGGAGCGTACGCGGCCAACTTCGCCGACGCCTTGGCCAGCCTGTCGGCAGCCGCCCAAATCTCATCACGATGCTTGCGGATCTGATCGAGCAGATCTTCCAAGGCGTTCGCCTGCGAGGCAAGCGGCGCCATCTTGTCAGCAGCGGCGTCCGTCCCGGCGCGAACACCCTCATGGAACGCGTCGCACCCACCCTCAACGTCGGCCAAACTCGCCGGGCAAGCGATCGACTTCGAACCCGACGCCATCGCCGACGCCCAAGACCGGACGCTCGCGACCCCGTCACGCAACTCGCCAGCGCTGCCATCGATCTTGTCCAACTGGTCGAGGAAATCCTTGACCCTGGTCACGAAATCCTGAACGCGCTTATCGAAGTCAATGATCATGTCGGGGAGCTCATCGGCAAGCCGATCAAGCTCTTCCAACCAGTCGGAAAACTCGGGCAGCAAGTCAACGAATTCAGCAAGCTTCGCGATCAGGTCGCGAATCGGCCCTACAAACTGAGCAACCCCATCGGTGTACTGCTTCACACCAGCGGCGTAATCATGCACCCCAGAGGCGTAACCCGAAAGCCCATTCGAAAACTCACGCGAACCTGCGGCGTAGGTGTCAACACCCGACGCGAACTGGCCGAGCCCCCCACCCAACTGGTCCAACCCGCCAGCAAGCTGCTTGACGCCACCGACATACTGACCTGCCCCATCCGCCGCCTGCTGCGCGCCAGAAACCAGCTTTCCGCTGTTCGCCGACAACTGACCCAATCCATCCGCGAGTTGAGCCACACCGGCAGCCGCTGCGTCCGTCCCATCGGCCAACTGACGAGAACCGTCCGCGAGTTGCCGCGTCCCGTCCCTCATCGTGACGAACTGCTCACCCATCTCGTTGAAACCAACATAGATGTTCTTCAGGTACTCCTTCGTCAGAAACCGGTTCAAAGCATTGGCGGACGCGTCCGCGATTGACTGGCCGAGCACCGTCTCAGAAATGCCAGTCACCGGCGAAGTCTGCACATTGATCTGAGCCTGCTGAGCGTCGTCAGCCTCGCCAGCAAACGATGTGGCGTTCGCAGAAAACTCCTTCGGAATCGTGACCACCGCGGCAAACCGACCACTCGCAAGCCCCTCTTCGGCCTTCTGCTCGTTAGCCAACACCCAAGTAAAATTTTGCTCCCGATCAGAATTCACCAACTCGGCGGCGAGCTGCCGCCCCAGCGGCATCATCTGGCCGTTCACCTCGACCATCTCGTCGTTGTTCACCACCGCCGCCTCAACCTGACGCAGCCGCGGATTGGCGTTCCAGGTGCCCCAAAGAAGAGACCCTGCCACCAACAACGGCACCAGCAAAATCGCTAAAGCCGTAGCCAACCGCTTATTCATCGCACACCTCCGACGAGAAGTTCGGATTCATCCAACTCCAGGACACTTCCAATGTTGGGAATCAATTCATGCACGGCGGCCTCTAGGGACGCCCCAAGAATGATCGTTGGCGGGGTTCCGGACACCCCGTCTGCGAGCTCGCGAAGCCGTTGACCAGCCGCGGGCGACAACCGGTCAGCGTCGTCGACAACAACCAACCTGGTAGCACGAGAAAGGAGACGTTCGGCGTCCGGAGAAGAACCAGACAGATACACAGCCCGGCGGCGCAAAATGCCTGCCTCCTCGGGAACAACCAATCCGAGAGCTTTCAACTCACCGGCTGTGAGCCGGAGGCGTCCAGTTAGCGCGAGCAGCAGAGCAGACCGCGCAACCGCGGGCCCGGTGACCAGCAGAACGTCGCCGGGTTGCAGATCGACGCCCACCCCGGAGAACAGCATGGTGCCGTCAACCTGGGCGCCCAAACCCTCCGCGTAGACGGATTGCGTCGCCCCAGGGTGCGGCCAATCCGCGAGCGAGAGCTGATGGGCTAATGCCTCCCCCTCGACGTCCATGACGGGAAGTCGACGTTCCAGCCAATCCGGAAGCCACCAGGCGTGGGCGCCGAGAAGCTTCATCACAGCCGGACCCATCGTCATGCGCACCAAGAAGGCGTCCAAAGCCACCCCTAGCGCAAGCCCAAACGCGATCGGCTTGATGACACCCTCACCCGATGGAACGAAGAACGCGAACACCGCAAACATGATGATGGCAGCCGCGACCACAACCTTCGCGGAATGCACAAATCCGTCCTCGGTGGGGGACTCGGTGTTGCCGTGCACGAACTCCTCGCGCATGCGGGAGGTCAGAAAAACCTCGTAATCCATTGCGAGACCGAACAGGATGCCCATGAGGATGATCGGTAAAAACGAGATCACTGGAAGCGGTTCAGGCAGGTTGATGGCTTCTTTGAACCAACCCAGATTGAAAACCAAAGCGGTGGCACCAAACGCGGCACCTACGCTCAACAAATACCCCAAAGCTGCTTTCACGGGCACCCAAATGGACCGGAAAACCAGGGTCAGCAGCACCAGCGACAAGCCCACGACGAAGATCCCGAAGGGCAAGAGCGCCTCACCAAGTCGGGCGCTGACATCGATGGCTGCGGCCGTGAACCCAGTGACTGAGGTTTTAATACCGAGACGGGCTTCCCAATCGGGTGCCATCTCTCTGAGATCGTGCACCAGCTTCGCCGTAGCCGGATCGTCCGGACCAGTGGTGGGGATGATCTGGATCATCGCGGTGTCGACGTTCGCGTTAGGAATCGCTGCCGCGACCAGTTTCACCCCTGGCATCTTCTCTACATCGGCGACGATTCCGTCGATGATCCCCATCGGGTCATCGGATTCAACAATGCTCCCAGTCACGACGAGTGGCCCGTTGTAACCCACACCGAACCGTTCGCTGATCAGGTCAAATGTGACTCGGTCAGGCGCACCAGGAACATTGCGTCCGGAGTTCGGCAGGGCTAACTGCAGATCCTTGATGGGAATCGACATGACACCGAGAATCACCACCACGACGAGGATGGTCACCGCAGGCGCCTTGGTTATCACCCCAACCCACCATCGCGACGGCCCGCCGTTGCTGATCTTGCGGGGGCGTTTCGCGGGCTTAGGCCGAAGGCGTTCACCCGAAAACCCCATCATGGCAGGCAGGAGTGTGAGTGCCAGCGCCACCTCTATCGCAACCGCCACCGCCGCAAAGACACCCATCGTCGTCAGGAACGGCAACCCTGCAGCTCCCAGCCCGACTAGAGCAACAACCACGGTCAGCCCGGCGAACACGACGGCCGACCCCGCTGTCGCTGTGGCTCGCGCGGCTGACTCCTCTGCCTCCATGCCCGTGGCAAGTTGGTCGCGGTGACGCGAAACGATGAACAGCGAATAGTCAATCCCGACCGCAAGTGCAAGCATCAACGCAAGAATCATGGTGGTGGAATTAATCGTGACGACCGCAGAAGCGATCATGATCAGCATCAAAGACAGTCCCGCGCCCACCAACGCTGAGACGATAGGCATGAATGCGGCACCAACTGAGCCGAGCACCGCAATCAGCACGATGATTGCAACACCAACACCCAGTAACTCAACAGCGGTGATCTTGGGCATGTTGACCGCAAAAAGTTCACCTCCGACATGAACCTCACCATCAGGCACCGCGATCTGGAGTTCTTGGGCGATGTCAATCAATTCTTGGCGTTGCTCATCGGTCATCGTCGAAACCGACAGCCCCTTGACCCGAACACTCATGTAGCCAGCCGTCTTGTCGTCGCTGATCAAGCCCTTGATGTATTCACTATTGGGTTGCTGCACGACCCCCACCCAGGGGATCTCCTCGAATCGCTTCGCGGACTCTGCTATCGCCGCCTCGATCTCGGGTTCGTCGATGGTTCTACCCGGAGGAGCTAGCAGAAGGACAACAGCCTCGGAGTAGGCAGCTTCAGGGAACGTCATTTTGAGTTGATCTAGGGCCACCTGAGACGAAGCTCCCGGGATGTTGAAGTCATCGTCGAAATTGCCCGCGACAGTCATCGTGAGCACTCCGAAGAGCGCCAGAATCGCGACCCACAAGGCGATCACGCGCACTCTAGCCCGGTAACAGGCGCGGGCTAGGCGGTACAAAAACGATGACACAGAACCCCCTCGGATACATGTCTGTATTCGATACATCATCGTATCGGATACGCTAGTGTATCGAAATCTAGTGGAGGTTCCGGGAGTTAGCGTGAGTGAAATCAGCGCAAGACGCAGCGCAACCCGCGACCGGCTCATTGAAGCCGCCTTGGAAGTGTTCGCAGAGAAGGGCGTGGTTGGAGCTTCGGTTGAAGAGATTTCAGAGACAGCGGGCTTTACCCGCGGCGCTTTCTACAGCAACTTCGAATCCAAAGATGATCTCTGCCTGGCAGTGCTTGAGCATTTCTCCACTGGCGGTCTAGCCGCCACCAGAGGTGCCATAGCTTCATTAGAGGGCCTCGAGACACCCTCGCTCGACGATCTGGTTCGGCACGCGATTACCGTTTTCCTCGAAACCCAACGCGAAGACCGAGTGTCGATCCTAGCCAGCGCGGAATTGCGGTTGTACGCGGCGCGAGAGGTGTCGTTTGCGGAACACTACAACGCTCACATGGCGGTTACGAACCAAACTTTTGCTGAAATCGTCGAGGGTGTCGCAAACAGGTTCGGCCAAGAATTGACTGTGCCAGCCGAGGATGCAGTCAGCGTGCTAGCTGCGGTTTATGTCTCGAGCGCGATGGATGCGTTCATCGCAGGCAGCGACGCCTCGTTAGATGCATCTGCGGTTCTGTGCGCAGTGCTTGCTGCCATGCTTCGCCCTAGCACACCGTAGAACTCCCTCACCGGCGAGGAGTCGCTCCCGTTTCGCCTACCATTCCCATCTCAGAGAGGCGGGTGTGCTGCTTCCGCTGAAGCCTTTTCAAACCTCGCCCACCTGCGATACCCGTTTTCGGCACCTCCAAGTTGGGTCTCGCACAAGTAGAGAAGGGTTCTTGCGTGGACTTCGACATCGTTTCCTACCGGATGTGACTACAGCGACACCGCCGAAAGCCTCCACCGCCCGCTTCACGCTCAACACCGTCGCCGCGGCGCCCTGGCTGCGCCGCCACAGTCACGTTTTCCACAGGCACTGAATCTCCTGACCGAAATCGGGCCTTGACGCCCATTGTGAGGGCATGAGGGGAATCAAGAAGGTTGCCGCGATCATCGCCGAGCATGGGCACGTCGACATCCGATCTCACCGGTCCCTTCGAACTACAGTCGGAAGAATGGTTAAAAAGGGCAACCTCACCCGGCTGTTGCCCTCCATTTACATCGCAACCAAGCAAAAAAAACGACCTATCGATCCTTGTCGCAGCGTTTTTCGCATGGGCACCCGATGCCGTTCTGATCGGCGACAGCGCCAACTCCATCCACTCAGGGCAACCACCACGGCTCCCTCTCACGGTGGCCCTCACCAGCACGCGTTCGGCCCCAAGGTGGATTCGGATTACACGTCGACGTTTATCGCCCGAGTCGATCCGCACCCGCGGCAGGGTTCGATACGCGGCACAGTTGTGGCTCGCGGTTGATTCAGCCGCCAAAGATGAGGGCAAGGCTCTCTACGAGGTGCTTCGGGACGGAGCCGACACACTCCATCATTTGCCCGTTGTGCTCTCGGAGTTTCGTGGTGCCAACGGCAACTCGACTCGTAACCGACTCGTCGCGCAAGGCCAGTTGAATCCCCACTCGTACGCCGAGAATCAACTACAACAACTCCTCCTGAGCAATGGCATCACCGAGTGGGTTGCCAACTACCCGTTCTGGACCGACGGCCACAAAGACATCGCAGACATCTACCTGCCCGAGGTGGCACTCGTTGCCGAGTTCGACTCCTGGGAATACCACCGGTCTCGAGAATCCTTCGAGCGTGATCGAGCTAAGCAACTGCGACTCCTGACCAAAGGCATTGCCACAATCCGCATCACTTGGAGCATGCTGTGCGACGACCCAGCAGCCCTGATACGACTCATAAAAACAGCGATCAAGTTCCGAGGTAACGCTCTACCCAGCCCATAACCCGATGAAGTACGCGTAAGCCCAGATGACTTGAACCAGCAACGCGGCCCCAGCCGCGACTCCTCCGATGACCTGCCGGGCGGGGGTGGGTTTCTGGTTGTGCACGAAGGTTCCAAGCCCGACGAAAAGCGGGAACCAAAGCAGAACCGCGCGCACAACAGACCAGAACCAGTGTGAGGTAGTGAACGCCAGAACCTGAATCCCAACGTAAACGGCTTCAGCCCACCGCCGCCCGAACAGCGCACCAACCACGACCAAAACTCCAACAACCACGGAAACAATTTCCAGAGCGAACATCAACTCCCACTCCGGATGACCTGGCCAATGCCCCGGTCGCGCAGCAGCCCACGTGTTAAGAAAAGAAGTCCACGGCCAAGTAAACGACCTAGACCAGGTTTTTGCTTGAGCTTCTTGCCACGCGGTCCACGAGCCAGTGAGCACATACAGGAAAGAGAAGTACCCAGCTACAACCAACCCGGGAATGGCCAGCCACACCAAACCCCTCACCCGACGCTGCGTTAGGGCAAGAACAACCAATCCAACGACCAGGAAGACCCCGGAAACCCTAAACACCGAAGCCCCCGAGGCAAGCAAAGCGGCTTGGCCCCAGCGTCCGACAGAAGCGCGTTGCCACGCCCAGAATGCGAAACCCGTGAACGGCGCTTCGGTGTAACCGACGAAGGTGAAAACCCCTGTGGGCGCAAGGAGCCAAGCAAGAGCCGCCCACATTCCACCCAGCCGAGTGAGCGCGAGCGCAGCAGCCAGAGACCCGGCGGCAGCGACAACCACCCCGGTCACAAATCCCGGCACCCCAAATGCGAGGCCGCCGCGCATCAACAGCGGCATTCCGGGAAAGAACGCGACTGACTCGGGAGCCGCGTAACCTTCGGTGGCGATCCGCACGAAGTGGGCGACATCCCAACCAGTCAGCAGGTGCTCAAACGACCGCCCGGTGTTCAGAACAACCAGGGTCGCGACGATCGCGAACACCAATCTGGTCGCCAGCCACCCCTGAATGACCAGCCGAATATCCCGGGGTCGCACGCTCGCCGCCACTTAGCTACTCCCCCGCTCCGCTGGTTCCGCAGACGCCTACGCGCTTGGGAGCGGCACGCGAAACCCCTCTGCAAAAAGAAGCCGCCCAACGTCGAAGTGGCACGGTCAGCGACTAACCAACATCAGACGCCGGGTGCGCCAATACGCGCTCGGGCGCTTCTTCGGAGGGTGTCGATGCCTCCGGGCGCCGGAGCAATCGGCTGAGCCAATGCGCGTCTGGCGCTAGATCGAATACCCCACCGTTGGGGTCGTCGCTGCCACCGATCCGAGTCGGGTCGTGATCAGGGTGCCACATCTGCCACACGACGGTCGCAGCTAGACCGAGTTGGACAACTATCCGAATCACGATGGCGAGCCAGTAGAGGCGCGGTTGACCGTCACCCGCAGACAGACTTCCTGCCAAATACCACCAAACCGCTGCGAAGTAGACGAGTTCGCCAGCGGTGAAGACGAACCACACCTTCCACGAGGGCAAGGCGAGGACGACTAGCGGCAGGAGCCAAAGGCAGTACTGAGGCGAATAGACCTTGTTGACGACGAGAAACAAGATCACGATTAAAAGCACACCCTGGGCTAACCGCGGCCGCTCGGGGGCCAACAACATCAGCGCCGCAATGCCAGCAGTGCCAACAACCATCAAAACAGCCGTTGGTAGCGACACCCCGCCCGAATAGACACCAAGCTGAGAAAGAACCAGCCAGAACGAACCCAGATCAGCGCCTCGATCGGCATTGAAGGTCCAGAAATTCAGCCACCCTTGAGGCGCCATCAAGTAGATCGGCAAGTTCACCGCAAGGAACGACAATGTCGCACCAACCACCGCCTGGAAGAACTCCCGCTGCTTCGAAGCCCTGAGCGCCAGTATGGCCAACGGCACGAATATGAGAATCGGATACAGCTTGGCGGCAGTGCCCAACCCCAGCATCACACCAGACAAATAATGGCGGCCGCGAGCCCAAGCGAGCAGTGCCGCGGACGTGAAGAACATCACCAACGTGTCCCAGTTCACAAGCGCCGCCGCCACTACGAGGGGACTGGCAGCAATCATGAACGCGTCCCACGGCCTGTGCAACTGAAGGTGCACCCGTAGGGTCAACAGGAAGAACCCAAACAGCATCAATGACGTGACACCAAAAAAGGCATCCACCCCGCCCCCGGGGACGAACCCGGCGAGGCGGCGTCCCAACTCCATGAGAGCCCCGGTAAGGACGGGATACTCCAGGTCATGTTGAAGGTATGGGATCAAACCGTCGGCGAGTCCGCGGTGGTACCAGAGCGCCTCAATGTCGGAGTAGCACATGCTCAAATACCGGTCTGGGGAATTGCGACAAACGCCGTAACGCGCCATGAGCAGCACCCAAGAAATGGTTCCGGCGAGATAAACCCACGGGTCTGGGCGTGGCGAATGC
>CAYMMF010000050.1:0-6930 GCA_964391475.1 uncultured Propionibacteriaceae bacterium
CCGTAGCCGAGTAGGCGTTCGATTCCCTGACCGATACTGGCCTGATCAACCTCATACAAGTCAGCAGCATGTGCGATCGCGATTACTTCAGCCACCTCAGCAGCTTTTAGTTGTTGGTGAGCGTGATCCAAAGCAGCAAATGCTTCCCCGCTGGATGCAGGGGGAGGAATAGTGTCTACGCCGGGGGTGGTCATACCCCACATTATATTAGAACACGTGTGCGAACTCAAGCGTTTTTGGCAGCATTCTGCACAAAGTTTCCACCCAAAACCCCTTGCCAGTGCCCCGATCCGAGCCGAAGTCGGCCACGCCGTCGAACAGATGATCGCGCTGGACCTCAGCGCCACAGACATCATCTAATGGTGCGGGGGTGCACTCGCTCGCCACATCGTCGCCAAGCTGCGCAAAGCAGCAGCCGACGACGCGGCAGTAGGACAGCCAAACGGAGGCGCTGGTGAGAGTATAATCGTACAAACGTTCGTCCGGGTGTTGGTGGGGTTGACGATTCATCCCGTGCCGGTGGAGCATCAGCTGCGCGTTGGAAGGGAGGCCGGATCATGGCTTCGGTTGTGGCTGGGACTTATCATCGTGTTGTGACACAGGCAAGGAGCGAGGACGCGGCGCTGCTCGCTCTGCTTCGGCTGCGGCCAGGCGGGGCGAGCTGGGCGAAGATCGCCAACCAGGTGCAGTTGGACGGCACAGCGGAAGGAGTGCTGGCCGGGGTCCGGGATGCCGATCAGGCGCTGATTGGTGATCCAGGCGCGACGTGCTGCTGAGCATGGCCGTCCGGTGATCTTGTCGCAGCGGGTTGCGGAAGGCACCCAGTGGGGCGCAGAGATCGCCAGGAACCCGTGGGTCTACGTTGTCCGATCACGCGGCGATATCGAACAGGCGGTGGACGAGATCAATTCGGAACCTGCTGCCCGGCTGTTGCAAGAGTTCGGCCTGGCTGGCTGATGGCTGACCAGCGTCCGAGTGGCCAGCGATTGAATTGGGACGAGCTCGACCAGCGACTAGTCCGCGAGTACGGCTCCTACCTTCACAACGTGCGCCCGGGCGCACCGGGGGTTTGCCGGGTCTGTGCCACCCCGGTGGCTGGCTACGCGCTGTGCCACTCCTGTTCGCTGACCGCGAAGACGCATGACCGGTTCGGCCCGGGGAACCGACTGGCAGATCGTGTCGCCTTCATGACCTATGCAGTCGAGGGCGGTCAGGCCTACAGCGTGCTGCGCGGATACAAGACCCCCGCTGGGCAGGGCCGCTTCTGGACGGCCGCGGCAACCTGGACGATGTGGTTCCTTGGGCGACACGCCCGACTTGCTCACCAACTCGCCCACAGCACCCGTTCGGCGTGGGCCTGGGCGACAGTCCCGTCCGCCCGGTCGGGCCGGGAGGGTGACCATCCTCTCAACCAGATCGTCCGGCGAATCTGGGACACCAGTCAAGAGATACCCCTCACGATCAGCACAAGTGCCGAAAGCCAACGCCGCGACTACAAACCCCACCAGGTTCGTCGCAGGTATGGTGAGTCCGGGTGCTCACGTAATCCTGGTTGATGATTCCTGGACAACTGGCGCGAACGTCCAAAGCGCCGCGACCGCACTCAAGCAGGCCGGTGCCGGGCAGGTCTCGATCATGGTCCTCGGCCGTCTCCTCAACGACACCTGGCCGCCCACCGCGCAGTTCATCGACGCTGGCGGGCTCCGTTCACCGTTCAACCCGGACGCATGCCCGTGGTCAGGGGTTCCTGACCGCCGATGACGTCGGAAGAACCGTCGGCCTGGGTCGGTGCCGCTCGCACGCTGTGATCTGTGGCTACTGGCCAACAGGCAGTGGTGGCTACGAGGAGTTTTAGCCTGTGTTCAGGATGAGGCTTGGCCCCACCGCTTCGCTTCGGACGTCTCGTGGCCGGATTCGAGCCCGTCCACCGTCCCACCCCCACCGCTCAAGAGTGAGCAACCAACAGTTCAGCGAAAGTGAACGACTGGCGTCCTGCCAGGTCTTCCAGTTGGAGCCGACACGAGAAGCCGTCGGCGAGCACGATCGCGTCCTCGCCAGCGGCGTCCAGGGCGGGGCCCAAGAAGGTGTCGAACACCGCAACAGAGGTGTCGTAGTGCCCGTCTATCATGCCGAAGTTGCCTGCCAAGCCGCAGCATCCTGCCACCTTCACCACTTGGGCGCCGGTGCGCTTGAGCAGTTCGTGTTCCGCCGCCCAGCCCATAACGGACGCCTCGTGGCAGTGCGGTTGGGCGACGATGGTGTGGCCACTCAAATCCGGAACAGCAAAGCCTGAATCCCGCGCCAGGAATTCCGCGAGCGTGAACGTGTTTTGTGCCACTTGGTGAACACGGGGGTCGTCGTGCAGCAATTCCAGGGCGTCCGAACGCCACACGGCTAGGCACGATGGCTCGGTGCCCACGATCGGGATTCCTTCGGCGACGAACGGGTGCAGCACGTCGGTGGCTTGGCGCAACTCGCGGGCAGCGCCGTCCAACTGGCCGGTCGAGATCCAGGTGAGCCCGCAGCACGCTTTGCGTTCGAGTAGTTGCGGAGCGAAGCCCGCCGTAATCAACACCGCCGCAGTGGCCGCCACCTGGTCGCCTTCGAACGCGTCAGAGAACGAATCCACCCAAAGCACCACCGGCTTGGGCGCAGCTGAATCACCAACACCAGCAAGTGGGGTCCGGTTGCGCGCCTTGGTGGAGGCGAACCGCGGCATCGAGCGGTTCGGATCAACCCCGGCGATCAGGGTCACAAGTCGCGAAAGCCCCGGCAGGTTCATGGCAAAGTTCGCCAATGCTGGCAACCCAGGCACCGACGTCACCAGCCGCCCCCAGCGGGGCAGCCAACCCATCGAGTAGTGGTCGCGGGGGCGCAGGCGTCCCTTGTACGACTCGAACAGCACGCGCGCCTTGTAGGCAGCCATGTCGGTGCCCGTCGGGCAATCGCGGGAGCACCCCTTGCACGCTAGGCACAACTCCAAGGCCTCGTGCACCTCAGCGGAACGCCAGCCGTCGGTGACCAGAGTGCCGTTAATCATCTCTTGCAAGATCCTGGCCCGGCCGCGAGTGGAATCCTTTTCGTCCCTGCTTGCCTGGTACGACGGGCACATGACCCCCGTTGTGGTGTGCGCCACGCACTTGCCGACGCCGGTGCAGCGGTGGACGTCTTGGGCGAACTGCCTGTGGGTACGCCAAATCGGTGAACGTCGCACGGCGGGGGCGCGCAGGTCGGCGTCCAGGGGAGCGGGGTCAACCAGGACGCCGGGGTTGAGCAAGTTGTCGGGGTCGAAAATCTGCTTCACCGCAGCGAACAGTTCCAACGCGGCGGGGGAGTACATTCGCGGCAGCAACTCTGAGCGGGCGCGTCCATCGCCGTGCTCGCCTGACATCGAGCCGCCATACGACGCCACCAGGTCGGCGGCCTCCTCGATGAAAGCCCGGTAGCGGGCTGTGCCGTCCGCTACCTGCGTGAGCGGGAAGTCGATGCGACAGTGAATGCAGCCGTCGCCGAAGTGGCCGTACGGCAGCCCTTCGAGGTTGTGCTTCTCTAGCAGTGCGTCGAAGTCACGCAGGTAGGCCCCGAGCTTCGCGGGGGGGACGGCGGCGTCCTCCCACCCTGCGTACGCCGGACGCGAGAGGCTTACCCCGGCGAGCCCGGCGCCGTCGGATCGGATCTTCCAAAGCGAAGCTGTGATCTTCGGGTCGGTGACCACTGCGCCATCTAGGCAGCCTGATGCCGCCAGTAGGTTGGCGGCGCGTTCGGCTAGTCGGTCGGCGTCGTCGTCCACCAATTCGACGAAGTTCCAGCCCGCACCCTCAGGCAGAGCGGGCACCGCGTCCTCGCCAAGGGTGCGGCGGACGACATCTACGATGCGGGCGTCCATCCCCTCAACAGCCGTTGGGTTGAACGGCAGGATCAGCGGCATCGCGTCCGCAGCCTCCGGCATGCTCGGGTGCCCAAGCGCAAGCATGATCTTGTGGGGGGCGTCCGCGACCAGCCGAACCGTGGCGCGCGTGATAACCGCGAGCGTGCCCTCGCTACCGGCGAGGAATCGTGCCACGTCGAAGCCGTTCTCTGGCAGCAGCCACTCCAGCGAGTACCCAGAAACCTGGCGCGAGAACGTGCCGAATTCGGTTCGAATCGTCCCCAGGTTGGCCATCGCGAGCTCGTGCAAAGCCCGAATGGTGGGGGAGTCTGATTCGCGAGCGTCCACCCGCGAATCTACGGTCAGTCGCTCCCCAGTGCCGGTTATCACGTCCAGGGCAACCACGTTGTCGGACGCCCTGCCGTACCCCAGCGCTCGCGGCCCGCAAGCGTTGTTGCCGATCATCCCCGCGATCGTGCACCGGTTGGCGGTGGACGGGTCAGGGCCGTAGCGCAACCCAACCTTTTGGGCTGCCAGCGACAGCACTTCTTGAATTACGCCCGGATCGACCTCAGCGGTACGGTTTTCGGCGTCGATGGAGTGGATCTTGGTTAGGTGCTTTGCGACGTCGAGCACGACTCCGGTGCCGATCGCGTTGCCAGCAATAGAGGTGCCGGCACCGCGCATCGTGAGTGGGACGGACGCCACGCGAGCCGCGTCCACAATCGACTCCAGTTCGGCGCGGGTTCTGGGGTGAGCAACTCCAAGCGGTTCAATCCGGTAGAGCGAGGCGTCACTTGAGTAGAGTCCGCGTGTCAACGTCGACGTGTCGCAGGATTCGATCAGGCTGCTGGGAAGCGGATTCACACTCGCCAGTCTGCCATTTGCGGTTCCGCCACGGGTTCTACCTGTCGCAGAATGCGGAATACTGCGTCATAGAATGTCCCGAATGCCACCATCGGAAGGGAGCGACATGACAACCGCTCAAGAGATCCTCGACAAGTGCCCGCCCTCGCTTGGGGCACTGCTGGATTGGCGCGCTGAGCAGACCCCCGATGCTGAGGCTTTCCGCTATCCGGACGCGAACGATAACTGGGTACGCCAAACGTGGGCGCAAGCTCGCGAGCAGGTGCACGTGCTCGCCGCCGGGTTGCTGGCCTTGGGTTTGGAGTTCGAACAGCGGGTTTCGATCGCGTCGAACACTCGCATCGAGTGGTTGTGGATCGACATGGCTGTCAACTGCGCGGCGGGTGCCACCACGACCATTTACCCCAACACCACCGGCGCGGAGTTCTTGCACATCGTCTCGCACTCTGACACGCGCATTTTTGTGGGGGAAAACGCCGAGCAGCTCGACAAACTGCGCGACCACGACGAGCTCACCAGCCAGGTGTCGCACGTCATCTTGTTCGATGGGGAAGGTGACGGCGAGCGCGTCCTAACGTTGGATCAGTTGGCCGAAAGGGGACGCCAGAAGCTGGCTGCCGATCCCGAATGCGTCAACCGCGCCATCGCCTCGACCGGGCGCGACACGCTCGCGACGCTGATCTACACCTCTGGCACCACCGGCATGCCCAAGGGCGTGGAGTTGCTCCACGGTGGTTGGACGTACCTAGGGTTCTCTGTTGATTCGTTGAACATTCTTGATTTCGACAATTTGCAGTACTTCTGGCTGCCGCTTTCGCACGTGTTCGGTAAGGCGGTGATGGTCTGCCAGGTCGCCATCGGCTTCGCGTCGGCGGTGGACGGACGCCTCGACCGCATCGTGCCCGGGCTTGGTGACACCCACCCCGAGTTCATGTGTGGCGCACCGCGAATCTTTGAGAAGGTGCGCAACGCGGTTCGCACCGGTTCGACCGGGCTGAAGGGGAGGATCTCTCACTGGGCGTTCGCGACCGGCGCGAAGGCCCACCCGTACCGGTTGCAGGGGCAACCAATGCCGAGGGTTTTGGGGTTGCAGTACGGGCTCGCCCAGAAGCTGGTTTTCAGCAAGCTGCAGGCAAAGATGGGTGGCAACATTCAGTTCTTCATCTCGGGGTCTGCCAAGCTCAGCGCCCAGGTGCAGCGTTGGTTCTACAACGCAGGCATTTTGATCGTTGAGGGCTACGGGTCAACTGAAACTAGTGCCGTGGCTTCGGTGAATGTTCCGGCGGCACCCCGCTTTGGAACGGTGGGGCCGGTCATCCCTGGGCTTGAGGTTCGGATCGCCGACGATGGTGAGATCGAGTTGCGCGGGCCGACGATTATGCGCGGCTACCACAAGGATCCCGAGTTAACCGCTGAGGTGTTGAGCCCTGACGGGTGGTTCGCGACCGGCGACATCGGTCGCCTGGATGCGGACGGCTACCTGACCATCACTGACCGTAAGAAAGACCTGATGAAGACTTCGGGCGGCAAGTACGTCGCCCCGCAGAAGGTCGAGGCTGCGATTGCGGCGAACATTCCGTACGTTTCCCAAGCTGTCGCTGTCGGCGATGGGCGGAAGTACATTTCGGCGTTGCTGACGATGGATCCGGCGTCGTTGCAAACGTGGGCGCAGAAGCGCGGCAAGTCTGACCTCAGCTACGCGGAGCTGACTCAGTTGCCTGAGATCAGAGATTCGATTCAGCGTCAGATCGATGTGGTCAACAGTCATCTTGAGCGTTGGGAGACGATCAAGAAGTTCACCATTCTCGATCACGAGCTCACGGTGGACGCCCGCAGCGTCACCCCGAACATGAAGGTGCGCAGGTCGCGGGTGAATTCGACGTACGCCGCCCAGATCGCCGCGATGTACGACGCTGAAGAAGGCTACGACGAGTGAGCCAGGCCGCGTCCGGTGTGGTTAGTGTGCCGGTGAGGTGGGTTGATCTGGACGCTCAGGGTCACGTCAACAACGCCCTGGTGGTCGACTACCTGCAAGAAGCTCGTGTCGCGTTCCTGCTCAATGGGCCCAACGCGCATCTGCTCGGCGATGGCGTGATCGTGGTCGGGCATCAGGTGGAGTACCTGTCTGCAATCGGGTTAGCCCGCGAGCCGTTGCGGGTGGAGTTGCGTCTCGGGCAGGTTGGGGCGTCGCTGTT
>CAYMMF010000050.1:6940-11938 GCA_964391475.1 uncultured Propionibacteriaceae bacterium
CCTTCGCGGCGGCCGGGCTGCCCTCGGCGACGAGGACGACACCCGGGTTGCCCGGGCGCGCACTCGGGCTTGTGTTTTCGATTTCGACCTCGGGCGTCCGGTGCGGATGAAGCCTGAAGAGCGCGCCTGGTTCTCGTCTTACAGTCAGAAGTTGGAGCCGTTTGCTGAGTTGGGCAGGTGGCGTGTTGGGGACGACGCGCACGAGTTTGCGTTCCCTGTGCGCTGGTCAGATTTGGATTCCTACGGCCATGTCAACAACACCCGCTTCTTTGACTATGTGGCCGAGGCGCGGGTGGCGCTCACTGAAGAGTTGGAGGCGCATTCCATCGGGTTTACCCAAGATGAGGACGCCGACCACGCCTGGTTGGTGGCGCGCCAAGATTTGGATTACGTGGGGCAGCTCGAGCATCGTCTGGAGCCGTACTTGGTGCGCACCGGCGTTGCCAAGATCGGACGCACCTCAATGACGTTTGTTGCTGAGATCGTCGACCCGTTGGATTTCCAGTTGGCGTCCAGGTCGGTCACGGTTGTTGTTTACGCGGGGCGGGACGGGCGTCCCAAACCGATCCCGGACGCCGCGCGCGCCCAACTGACGAAGTGGCAAGCCGTGGAACGGTGACTTCGTTCAGTCGTCCGCAGGGGTGGGAGCGCTCGGTTTTGGTGCCAGCCCCCGCTGGGTGTAGGTCGACAGCAGGTTGGCCACGTCGACGCCTGTGGTGTTTTTGAGCATCTCGATCACTTGGACGATGTTGCTGTTCACCTGTTTGGGTAGGTCGCTGGCGCCTTCGGTCGAGATGACGGTCAGTTTGTCGATCGCCGACATCGGTGCGGAGACTTCGCGGGCGACCGCGGGTAACACCGACACAAGCATCTCGAGCACGGCGGCCTCGTTGTAGCGGGCGTAGGCGGCGGCGCGCTTGTTCATCGCTTCGGCTTCCGCCTCGCCTGTTGCGAGGATTGCGGACGCTTTGGCGTCGCCTTCTGCTCGGACGGCGTCGGCTTCGGCTGTGCGGCGGGCCTTCTCGGCTTCGCCTCGCTTGGCGCCTTCGATGGCTTCGGCTTCGGCGAGCGCGGCGCGTTTGGACTTGTCGCCTTCACCGGTCAGGCGGGCCTTTTCGGCTTCGGCTTCGGCGGCTGCAATGGCGGAGGCCTTGTTGGCCTCTGCGGCCAGGATGGCGGCCTGGCGGCTCGCAGCGGCCTCGGTTTCGACGCGGTACCGTTCGGCGTCCGCTGGCTTGCGAACCTCGGTGTCGAGCTGACGGTCTTTCAGCGCGGCTTGGCGGATGGCGACCTTCTCTTGCTCGGTAAGGATCGCCTGGTCTCGGTCTGCTTGAGCCAGTGGGCCGGACGCCGCGGCTTGGGCGCCGGCGGCATCGGTTTCGGCTTTGATCTCGGCCTGCTTCAGCATCAATTCCCGGTGCGCGATCGCGATCTGTTGTTCGGCGGCAAGTCGGGATTGTTCGGCCGCCTGCCGGGCGAGCGCTTCGGCGATGGCCGCCACTTGCCCCACCCGCGCCGCTTCTGGACGCCCCAGGTCGGTCAGGTAGGTGCCGTCGTCGGTGATGTCTTGAATTTGGAAGGTGTCGAGCACTAGCCCTTGGCCGGTGAGGGACGCCTCGGATTCGTCTGCGACCCGTTGGGCGAAGGCGGCTCGGTCGCGAATGATCTGCTCCACCGACAGTGATCCGACGATCGAACGCAGCGCGCCAGCGAGCACCTCTTGGGTGAACGTCTCAACCTGCGCCTGCTGGGTGAGGAAGCGCTGGGCGGCCGCCCGGATCTGGTCTTCGTTGCCGCCAACCTTGACGATGGCTACGCCTTCTAAGTTGAGTTTTACTCCCTGCCCGGAGACCGCGCCCCGGATCATCACCGGAATGCGGCGGCTGGAAAGGTCGAGCACGTGGAGCCGCTGGACGAACGGCAGGACGAACACCCCGCCGCCCATCACCACCTTTTGGCCGGACAGGTCGGTTGAGACCGAACCGGTTTCTAGGTTCTGGATCTCTTTGCCTTTCCGGCCGGTGATTATGTATGCCTCGTTGGGCCCGGCCACCCGGTAGCGGGTGATGACGAGCGCTCCCAGGAGCACGATCAGGAAGACGATGCCGATGATCGCGATTAGGGTGGGGGGCATCTAGGCTCCTTCGAGTGGTGGACGAATCGACTCCACGCGCACTGCCGTTGCGGAGAGGCTCTCTGAGATCCAGACTTCTGTTCCGGCGGGGACGGGGTACGCGCAGCGAGCGGCAAGTTTAGTCAGGTGGCCTGCGTTTATCACCCGGATCTCACCGTACCCGTCGGCTGGAATGTCGGTGATCACGGTTGCTGACAGCCCGATGATCGACCGCTGTGAGGGGGCTGACTCGTCCCCGATGTGGCGCAGTTTGATGATGGCCCATGCGGCCAACGCGCCTAGTCCGAGGCCGAACGCGGAGCCGAGTGCGCTGGCGAGGCCGACTGATCCTGTTAGGTCTAAAACGATTGCGCCGCCGAAGCCAAGGCCTCCGAGGAAGCCGGCGAGGCTGGCGCCGGTGAACCAGTCGCCGCCGCCGAGGGCGTCGAACGCGCCGTCCATGTGGTCGCCGAGGATGAGTGCGGCGAGCAGCAGGAACACTCCGATCCCGCCAATCGTTAGAAACGTCGTCATCGCTGCACCTCTCTGACGCCCACTGTACTGGGAAGCTTCGAGGGGCTTGTTGGTGGTTGGATTCTGGGGGGTTTCGATGCCGGGGCCAGGGCCGATCTGACAGAGTCGTGGTGTCGACTCAAACCAAGAAGGCGGTGGTGAGAAGTGTCGGAGAATCAGCGTGTGGCTGTCGTCACTGGCGCAGGCTCGGGTATCGGGCGTGCGGTTGCGCAGTTGTTGGGTCGGGTTGAGGGTTTCAACCTGGTGCTCGTGGATCTCAAACAGGAGGCCGCCGAGAGGACGGCCGCGGGTTGCGGTGATGTGCGAACGTTGACACTGGGGGTGGATCTGACCGCCTCGGACGCGGCCCAGACTGTTGTCCGGTCGACGGTCGACCGGTTTGGGCGCCTCGACGTCCTGATTGCCTGCGCCGGGATTCACACCTTTGGTCCACTGCTCGACCACGAGCCTGAGTTCATCGAAAAGATGGTGGCCACCAATCTGACAAGCACGATCCAGTTGGCGCGTTCCGCCATTGGTGTGATGCGCGAGCAGGGGAGTGGGGACGTCGTGGTTGTCACGTCGGTTGCTGGTTATCAAGACATCGAGCCCGAACCGGTCTACGCGCCGACCAAGCACGCGATGGTCGCCTTCGTTCATTCGGTGCGCAAGCAACTGGTTGGCACCGGCGTCCGGGTGATGTCGATCGGCCCCGGCGTGGTTCTGACCGAGTTGCAGGGTTACAGCCCTGGGGATCCCAGGGTGGACGAACGGGCGTCCCACGGAACTGGCTTGCACGTCGACGAGGTTGCCGAAGCCGTCCGGTTCATGCTGACGAGGCCGCATAACGTCACCATCCGCGATTTGGTGATGGTTCCCACGGACGAACCCATCTGAAAGTCGGCTACTCGCCCTCTTTCGAACCTGCCTCCCAAGCTCCTAGGGCGACGGCGTCATTGCCTGACAACAGTCTCGTACGCACGGTGGGCGTCCTTTCTGCAATACGCGCGTAGTCTAAGCGGCCCCACAGGCACGGCTGCGCAGAGTCCCGGGGGTGGGCTTACAAGCAAACTTCGGCGGAGTACGGTTCTGGTAGGAGCGTGCGTTTGGTTACCGAAAGGAGCAACCACGATGCCTGAGACGATGCGAGCCTGGCGGGTGCAGGCACCTGGTCCGATGGCGAGCCATCCGTTGGAACTGGTCGAGATGCCGGTGCCCGTTCCTGCCGCGGGCGAAGTGCTGGTCCGGGTGCTGACGTGTGGGGTGTGCCGCACCGATCTGCACGTGGCCGAGGGCGACCTGCCGGTGCGGCGTCCCCACGTGATTCCCGGTCACGAGATCTTGGGCGAAGTGGTGGCGCATGGCGGCGGGGCCGGACATCGGTTTGCCTTAGGCGACCGAGTAGGGATCGCCTGGTTGCGCAGCACCTGCGGAAGTTGCCGGTTTTGTCGTTCCGGCCGTGAGAACCTATGCCGCTCGTCCCACTACACCGGGTGGGACGCCGACGGTGGCTACGCCGAGTACGCCACCGTGCCCGAGGCGTACGCCTACCGCCTGCCCGACGGGTTCGACGACGTCACTGTGGCTCCGTTGCTGTGCGCCGGGATCATCGGGTATCGGGCCCTGCGTCGAGCCAACGTGCCTCCGGGTGGACGCCTGGGACTGTACGGTTTCGGTGGATCGGCCCACCTGACCGCCCAACTCGCAATCGCCCAGGGCTTGGAGGTGCACGTGCTCACTAGGGGGGACGCCGCCCGCGCCCTCGCGTTGCGGTTAGGGGCGGTCTTTGCAGGTGAGGCCCGCGATTTGCCACCGGTTCTGCTGGATTCTGCGATCATCTTTGCTCCGGCTGGCGACATCGTGCCGTACGCGCTGGAGGCGCTAGCCCCCGGCGGCACGCTCGCGCTGGCCGGAATCCACATGACCGACATCCCGTCGCTGGACTACGCCCGACACGTCTTCCACGAGCGGACGCTGACCTCGGTGGAGTCGAACACCCGCCGTGACGGCGAGGAGTTCTTGACCTTGGCTTCCCGATTGGGGGTGCGCGCGCAGACCACGCATTACCCGTTCGAGGACGCCCCCAAGGCACTTGAATACCTGTCCCGTGGCGACGTGGAGGGTGCCGGGGTTCTGCGGATCGGCTGACTCGACACCGTCAGTAGCTATCTTCGGGCGACCTAGTTCGGGGCAGGGGGCCACAAAGGGCCAGCTTCGAGGTTCGGTCCCTGAGGAGGAGCGCAGCTCCGTCTCGAAGGGCCTCAGCTATCCGGTGTGCGGTTCCCTAAGGGGGCTGCAACGCAGCCGTCTCGAAGGGTTTCAGCCAACCGGGGTTCGGTCCCTGAGGAGACTGCAACGCAGCCGTCTCGAAG
>CAYMMF010000051.1:0-3896 GCA_964391475.1 uncultured Propionibacteriaceae bacterium
CTTCGGCATCGTCAGCGAGGTCATCCCGGTGTTCAGCCGCAAACCGATCTTCGGTTACGTCGGACTCGTGGCGGCCACCCTGGCTATCGGCGCCTTGTCGATCGCTGTTTGGGCCCACCACATGTTCGTCACGGGTGCGGTCAACCTGCCTTACTTCGCGTTCATGACGTTCATGATTGCCGTCCCTACGGGGGTGAAGTTCTTCAACTGGATCGGCACCATTTGGGGTGGGTCAGTTCGAATGGATTCACCGATGTTGTGGTCGGTCGGCTTCTTGACCACCTTCCTGTTCGGTGGGCTCACGGGCATCATTGTTGCTTCGCCACCGCTTGACTTCCAGGTCTCCGACACATACTTCGTGGTCGCACACTTCCACTACGTGCTGTTCGGAACAGTGGTGTTCGCCATGTTCGGCGGGTTCTACTTCTGGTGGCCGAAGTTCTACGGGTACATGCTCAACGAGGCGTGGGCCAAGGTTCATTTCTGGTTGCTGTTCGTCGGTTTCCACCTAACGTTCCTAGTCCAGCACTGGTTGGGTGTTGAGGGTATGCAGCGCCGGATCGCAGACTACTTGCCAGGTGAAGGCTTCACGTTCCTAAACCAGGTGTCTACAGTGGGCTCGTTCCTACTTGGGATTTCGATGCTCCCGTTCTTGTGGAACGTGTACCACAGCCACAAGACCGCTCCTCGCGTTACAGTGAATGACCCTTGGGGATGGGGCCGCTCGTTGGAGTGGGCAACTTCGTGCCCGCCACCTCGGCATAACTTCCACACGCTGCCTCGGATCCGCACCGAATCGCCCGCGTTCGATCTCTCCCACCCAGAGATTGAGGACGAGGGCAACAGCATGGCTAACTACCAGGAGCTCGTGAAATGAGAACCGAAGCAAAGCTATTCCTCTTCTTGGTCGTATTTTTCGGCATAGTCGGGCCCGTGTACGCCTTCACGACATACAAGTTGGATGGCCAGGTAGAACCCATCGGAACTACCGTGTTCACTTTGACCATTGCCATGACCGCCATGATCTGGGGGTACCTGCTCCTGGTTGCACGCAAGATGGACGTGCGTCCGGAAGATCACGCCGACGGCGAGATTTACCAGGGAGCTGGCGCTGTTGGTTTCTTCCCGCCCAAGAGCATCTGGCCGTTCTGGTCAGCGCTGATCATTTCGATCATCTTCTTGGGGCCAGTCTTCGGTTGGTGGATCACCCTGTTTGGGCTTGGCGCCGGAATTTGGGCCGTTACCGGATGGGCGTACGAGTTCTACGTTGGTGAATACTCGCACTAAACCTTTTCGACACCTAAGAGGACGCCCCCCGCTATCTAAGAAGCGGGGGGCGTCCTACTATTTGGGGGTTCTTCCGCAACTTCCGGAAACCAGCCTCGGAGGCCGCACCCAATAGGCGCGACACTCCGCAAGCTTTGCCAAAGTAAGTGAATGTTCCGGCGTTCGACGAAGGTTACGTGTTGTCACCGACTTCCGGACGCCCCCTGCTTGGGTTTCGCGGTCGTCCCAGAGGCGCTGTTACCAGGACGCGTGGAGGGGGCGTCCCTCTTCGTAGCCGGAGCGCGACTGGACGCCGACCTGTGCCCTGGCGTGGAAGTCGACGAGAGTGCGAGCGCCAGCGTACGTGCAAGACGAACGCACGCCAGAGACGATGAAGTCGATCAGATCTTCAACGCTCGGCCTAGCCGGATCGACGTACATTCGCGACGACGAGATGCCTTCCTCAAAGAGCGAGGCTCGCGCCCGCTCAAAGAACGCCTGTTCGCGGGTGCGGGCACGTACCGCTCTCGCGGACGCCATGCCGAACGATTCTTTGTAGGCGCGTCCCTGTGGATCATGGAGGAGAGGTCCGGTTGATTCGTGGGTTCCTGCGAACCAGGATCCGATCATCACCGCGCCTGCGCCGGCTGCCAAAGCCAACGCGACATCGCGGGGGTGCCGCACCCCGCCGTCCGCCCAGATCGCAGCACCGGACTCCCTGGCCGCCTCTGCGCAGTCCAACACGGCAGAGAACTGGGGGCGTCCTACGCCGGTCTGCATGCGGGTGGTGCACATGGCGCCCGGGCCAACGCCCACCTTCACCACGTCAGCTCCGGCATCGATGAGATCGCTGGTTCCTTCGACCGTTACGACGTTGCCGGCGATGATGGGGACGCGGTTACCCGCGAAGGCGTTCCGGACGCCTGCAAGAGTCTCCAGCGACTCCAGCATACGTTCCTGGTGACCGTGGGCAGTGTCTATCACCAGCGCGTCCACACCTGCCTCTAGAAGCGCCTGAGCGCGTCCTGTGACGTCTCCGCTGATGCCAACCGCAACACCGACGCGTAGACGGCCGTGGACGTCTGTGGCGGGCTTGTAGAGGGCAGAACGCATGGCGCCGCGAAGCGTCGTGAGACCGACGAGTTCACCGGCGGTGTTTACGGCGACAGCCACCTTCTGGCGACGTTCGGTTAGCGTCTCGAAGACATCGATGGGGGACGCGGTGTCACTCACTATGACCATGTCCATGGTCATTACCTCGTGGGCTTGCACGAAACGATCCATAGATTCGAGGTCACCGATGCTCACAACCCCGACCGGGGTGTTCTCGTCGAGCACCACCGCTACCCCGTGCGCACGTTTGCCGATCAGGGAGAGAACCTCTCCGGCTGTTTGGTCTGGCGACACGTGAATAGGGGTGTCGAACACTGGGTGTGCGGTCTTCACTTTGTTGACCAGTTTGGTTACCACGGGAATCGAAAGATCCTGAGGCAGGATGGCCATCCCGCCTCTGCGCGCGACGGTTTCAGCCATCCGACGACCCGAAATCGCGGTCATATTGGCGACTACTAGCGGTAGTGGGAGTTTGAGTCCATCCGTACTGGTCAGATCGACATCAGAACGAGAACGAATAGAAGAACGCGATGGTGACATGAACACATCGTCGTAGGTCAGGTCATATTCGGGTTTTCCAGTGGTGAATCGCACTGCCTCAGCCTAGCCAATCCATGCGTTTGCACCGCCTCGAGCACTTGGCTTGGACTTAACCTGGTTGCGTTGACCAGCTGGCGGACGCACTCGCGGTTAACCAAAACGGTGGGCCGGGAGTTAACTCCCGGCCCACCGTCTTTAGGCTACTTCTCGACCTCGGGGGTATCCCCGTGGTGATCGTGATGCATTTCATCGGCTGTCGGCTTCGGAACGTCAAGCCCGAGGTACCAGTTCGACAGGCGAGCCCGAAGCGGGCTGACCTTGCGACCCTTGAGCGGAATCCCGGAGCTGTCGGTCCCTGAGGTGACTTCGAGAGGCTTGTCTTGGATGTGCTGGGTTAGAGTCCACGCTTCATCTTGTGACAGCGGCACGTGAGGCTCGGAGTAACCGCCCTCGGGGGAGCGTTCAATGATTCCGGATTCGCTGCCGTGAAGCACACGTTCCTTGTCGGCCCGCTGCAAGCTCAAAGCGATGCGGCGAGTCACAATGAATGCGATAACCGGGCCAAGGAAAAGGAACACTCGGGTGAAGTAGGTGACGGCATTCAACGAAACCCGGAAGTGGGTAGCGATGATGTCGTTGCCACCTGCGATCCACAGCAAGGCGTAAGCGGTCATACCAGCGACACCGATGGCGGTACGAGTGGGGGCGTTCCGGGGACGGTCGAGAAGATGGTGCTCCCGTTTGTCGCCGGTAATCCAGGACTCGATGAATGGCCAAACGGCTAGGCCGGTGAACAGGATTCCCATCAGGCCGACACCGGGTAGGAAGACGTTCCACGACCAGGTTGTGCTACCCCAATGGGACTCCCAGCCGGGCATGATGCGGACGCCGCCCTCAACCCAGCCGAGGTACCAGTCAGGTTGAGACCCTGCCATAACTTGTGCCGGGTTGTACGGCCCGATCGCCCACACCGGGTT
>CAYMMF010000051.1:3906-11258 GCA_964391475.1 uncultured Propionibacteriaceae bacterium
GCACCCATCAGGATCAGGACGCCGAACACGACGAAGAAGAAGCCGCCAGCTTTAGCCATGTAGACGGGGAACATCGGGTAGCCGACCACGTTGTTCTGCTTGCGACCAGGCCCAGGGAACTGGGTGTGCTTGTGGTACACGACCATCGTCATGTGTGCGCCAATCAGCGCCAACAACAAGCCTGGGATCAACAAAACGTGGGCGATGTAGAACCGGGCGATGATGTTGCCGCCGGGGTACTCGCCACCGAAGACCAAGAACTCCATCCAGGTGCCAACCACAGGAATCGACCGGATGAGGCCGTCAGAGAAGCGAAGACCAGTACCAGACAATAGGTCGTCAGGCAGGGAGTACCCAGTCATGCCCGCGATGGGGGAGATGGACAGCAGCCCGACGCCAATCAGCCAGTTCAACTCACGCGGCTTGCGGAAGGCGCCGGTGAAGAAGACGCGCAACATGTGGGCAGTGAGCGCTGCAACGAACATGACGGCAGCCCAGTGGTGCACCTGACGGATCAGCAAGCCACCGCGTACGTCGAACGAGAGCCACAAGGTGGACGCGAAGGCTTCCGACATCGGGAGGCCGCGCATCAGTTGGTATGTGCCTTCGTACTCGATTTCTGCCATCGACGGCTTGAACCAGAGCGTGAGGAAGATGCCAGTCAGCAGCAACACCACGAAGCTGTATAGGGCGATCTCTCCCAGAAGGAATGACCAGTGGTCGGGGAACACTTTCCGAAGAGCGGCCTTGCCTAGCTTGGCAACGCCAACCCGGTCGTCCAGCCATGCGACCGGACCAGAAACGGACTTGACTACGCGTTCAGGTTCAGACTTGGTGGTCTGGGTGGCCTCAGCGGTGGTTGAGATCTCGGCGGGCTTAGCCATTACCGGTCACCGTCCTTGTAATCCTGGCGGGAGTCCCGCTCGAAGTAGCTTGGGCCGACCGGGACTGTGAAGTCGCTCCTTGAGACCAGATAACCTTCAGCATCGACGGTGATCGGAAGTTGCGGCAGTGCTCGTCCTGCCGGGCCGAACACGACCACGCCAGAGTTGCCGAGGTCGAAAGTCGACTGGTGGCAGGGGCAGAGCAGATGGTGAGTTTGCTGCTCCCACAGTGAGATCGGGCAGCCAACGTGGGTGCATATCTTGCTGTAAGCCAAGATGCCGCCAACCTGCCAATCCCGGCGCGATTCGGGGATCTTGATCGAGTTTGGATCCATCCGAACCACGATCAATGCTGACTTGGCCTTCTCAACCTGATGGGCTTCGCCGTGGTACTCCAGCAGGGTCTCCGGTTGGGCGTTCACCAACTGGCCGATCTCCAGATCAGTAGCCTTGAGCGGCTTGTAGTTGGTGTCATTCAGGATGCGGGTGCCTTCGGCCCAGATTGTCCGCTCGATCGTGGCCATGCGCACCGCCTTGGTTGGCCACGGGCCGACGTCCAACAGGGTCACAAGCGCGGGAAGCGCGATGAGACCCAGCGCGCCTCCGAGGCCACCGACGATGAGCTTGCGGCGTCCCACACCGGAATCGGCGATGCCTTGGTTGAGTTCCGCGAGGAAGCCCTCACGCTGCTCCTCGCTAGAGCCCGCGGCATGCCGCTCTTCAATGATTTCCTCGTCCGACATAATCTGGCGAGCCCAGTGGATCGCGCCGATGCCGATGAGAAGAACAGCAAATCCACCGGTCAAACCTAGGAAGAGCGTGGGTGCATGGAAGTTAGTCCCAAGAAGGCGGATCGACGTGTAGCGAGGCATCGCAAAGTAGAGCACCACGTTCACCACAGCCAAAAGCTGGGAGAGCGCAAAGATGGTTACTACTTGCCGGTAGGCACGATTGCCGGTCGATTGATCGACATCCGACCAACGGTCAGTGTGCTCCTCTAGGCCAGGATCCGCGACCGGGCACTGGTCGTCTGCGGTCTGCTGCTGAGTGATAGTCATCGTGCGCGAGCTCCTCTAGACGCGATCCAAACGGCGATCAGGCTTAGGCCACCGATTCCCAGAACCCAAAGGAAGAAACCTTCGTTGACCGGGCCAATTCCGCCCAGGCTGAACCCACCAGTTGGTTGTTCCTCAAGCCTTTGCAGGTATCCGATGAGTGCGGCGAGATCCTCGTCCGGGATGGCTCCAGCCGAGAACACAGGCATCTGCTGGGGACCGGTGCGGACCGCCTCGTAAATGTGAAGTGGTTCGACACCGATCAGCGGGGGAGCGTACTTACCGTTGGGGAGCGCGCCGCCTTGACCGCTGGCGTTGTGGCAGGCGGAGCAGTTGGTGCGGAACATCTCCCCACCTCGGGCTAGCTGCTCGTCGCTCATTGACGAGAAGTCGTAAGCTGCCGGGTCGGGAATATCCGGGCCAGGGCCGAGCGTCGCAACAAAGGCGGAGAGCGCGGCGATCTCCTCAGCCGTGTAGGTGTTTGTGCGCCGTGGTGCTTGCGCATTCGGCTTAGCCATCGGCATGCGTCCGGTCGACATCTGGAAGTCGACTGCTGCCGCACCAACGCCGATCAGCGGTGGCCCTTGGGTGCTGCCTTCGCCGTTCAAACCATGGCAGGACGAGCAGGTCACCTCAAATAGGGCCTTACCTTCAGCAACCATCGCGGAAGTGCTGGTTTGGGCTGCTACCTGTGGAGCTGGACTGAGGGTTGCATAAAGCGCGCCCATCAGGAGCAACGCCAAGGCGAGCAGCAACGGACGAAACGCCCGGTGCCTCCGCCGTGAGGACAAAGATCGCATCGATGCGCCTTTCGAATCGGACGAGAGTGGGGATTACTGAAGGAAGTAGATGACGCCGAACAGGACCACCCACACTGCGTCAACGAAGTGCCAGTAGTACGAAGTCACGATGGCGTGAACTGCTTGCTCATGGGTGAAGGTGCGTGCAAGGTAGGTTCGACCAAGCATGATTAGGAAGGCGACCAACCCACCGATGACGTGCAGCCCGTGGAAGCCAGTAGCCAGGAAGAAGGCTGAGGTGTAGGCGTTGGTTGAGATGGTGAAACCGTCGGCCACCAGCGCCGCGTACTCGAATGCTTGGCCGCCCACGAAGAACGCACCCATGAGGAACGTGAGCGTGTACCACTCGCGCAAGCCCCACTTGAGCATGTTGAACAAGCCGCCGCGCCGCGACACATACCCGTGTTCAGCCGCGCGGACGCCCATCTGACAGGTGACAGAGCTGAGAACCAGCACTGTGGTGTTCGCCACGGCAAAGGGCAGATTCAGGTGTGCGGTTCCCCACTCCCACATGGTCTGCTCGCCCGGGGCGGCCATCGCGTTGGTGACGTTCCGTAATGAGAAATAAGCCGCAAACAATGCGGCGAAGAACATCAGTTCGCTGGCCAACCAGACGATCGTGCCCACGGCTAACATGTCCGGTCGTCCCTTGACCCCAGTCAACCTCGCGGGAGCGATTTGGTGGAGCGCTCCGTGGGGCAGTGTAGGAGCCCCGCTCATCTTTGATGTTTGTGCCACGGCGTCATTATTGCCGAGGTCGACGCACGGGTCACGCCCGAGCACCCCTGGGAGTCGAATTGAGCCTAGTTTGTTACACGTGAGTGATCTGCTGAGCGGAACTTGCTTAATCCCGGTAGCATGCCGATGACACGCAAAGGCGGTGTTCACCAACTTTTCTAGCGAGGATGACCCATGAGCAGCGAAGCGAAGTCAACCCGTAAGGTGACGGTCCTGGTCTACTCCGATGACCGTACGGTACGCGAACAGGTGCGCCTTGCCCTTGGACGCCGGGTCGCAGTTGATCTCCCCGACATCGAGATCGTTGAATGCGCCACGCAGCCTGCGGTCATGAAGGCAGCGGATGCTGGCGGAATCGACATCATGATCCTGGACGGCGAAGCCACTCCCGCAGGCGGGATGGGCGTAGCCCGGGCGCTTCAGGACGAGGTGGCGAACTGCCCTCCGATCGTGTTGCTAGTGGCGCGAGTTGCGGACGCGTGGCTCGCCTCGTGGGCTCGTGCATCCGCTGTGCTGGCCATGCCGATTGACCCGGAACTGCTTCCCACCGAGGTGGCGAGGGTCCTTCGTGATCGGCTTAGCGTGGACGTCCGTCCACAGTGACGTTCACCTGGCCTGACATTCTCACCGGCCTGGTAGTCGGCCGGGACCTTGATAGCGACGCCGCGCGATGGGCAATGGGTGAGATTCTTTCTGGGTTGGCGACCCCTGTTCAGATTGCGGGATTCGCGGTAGCGCTGCGCTCAAAGGGTGAGACGGTGCAGGAACTGACGGGTTTGGCGTCCGCGATGCTCGATGCGGCTCGAGAGATCAGCTTGCCCACCGAGGCGGTCGATGTGGTCGGTTCGGGAGGAGACCGAGCGAATACTGTCAACATCTCGACGATGGCGGCGCTGGTCGCGGCAGGAACCGGCATCCCGGTGGTCAAGCACGGAAACCGGTCGGCCTCATCGTTGTGCGGAACCGCGGACTGTCTTGAGGCGCTGGGTGTGGCGCTGGATCTTCCCGCGCAGACGCAGGCGAAGGTTCTTGCAGACGCAGGCATCGTGTTCTTGTTCGCCCCGTACTACCACCCGTCCTTGAGGCACGCGGCGGTAGCAAGGCGGGAACTAGGGATCTCGACCAGCTTCAATTTCCTGGGGCCTCTGGTCAACCCGGGGCGTCCGTCCGCTCAGGCGGTGGGGGTCGCTGACAAGCGGATGGCGTCCTTGGTGGCGGGAGTGATCGCGAGCAGGGGCAACAGAGGATTGGTGTTTCACGGCGACGACGGGTTGGACGAGTTGACGACCACCACCAACAGCAGCGTGTGGCTGATATCCGGTGGTCAGGTCAAGGAGTCGACCCTGGATCCGCGCGAACTGGGAATTCCCAGGGCAAGTGTTTCGGATCTCAAGGGCGGCGATCCGCAACACAACGCGCAAGTCGTCAAAGACGTGCTGGGCGGCCAACTGGGGCCTGTGCGCGACATCGTCCTACTCAACGCGGCTGCTGCAGTGCTTGCTTTCCAAGGCCCAGACATGGAGGCGCCGCTGGTTGACCAGTTGGCTGCTTGTTTGGAGCTCGTCCAAAGTGCCGTGGACGACGGGCGTGCGGCGCGGTTGCTGGACCGTTGGGTAAGCGCTTCTCAAGCAGCCAAGAACGGTTGAATCAGTAGGGCAGCGAACGGGCCCATCAGCAGCCCTGGTCCGTAGGGGAACGGACCTTTCCACCCAGCTGCCCGATGGGCAATGCCCCAAGCGGCGCCCAAAACCGTGCCTGCCATTACCGCAGTCGCGAGCAGCTGAGGGTCGGATAATCCTGAGACAGCTCCGATCGTGACCATGAGACGGACATCACCGAACCCGATCCCTCTGCTGATCTTCCACACCGCCCAGAAGAATCCACCTAGCACCAAGACGCCCAAGGTGGAGACAAGGATTGGAAGGTAACTCCGGATTGCCAACGCATGCCAGCCGACCCCAATCCCAGCAATCAGCCAGGATATGTGCGCCAAAACTTTGGGTAGGAAGGTAGTGCGAGCATCAATGCAGGAAGAGAGCACCCCTGGGCCCACCAACGCGAACCAGGCCAGCCATGCACTCGGCGGAACCCGGGTGGCCACGATGAAAGCGGCAAACCCTGAGAGCACGGCAACCACAATGGCGAACCGTGCGGTTACCAAACTCGCATATGGGATCTTGTCGATGTGCCCAACCGGTTCAGGCAGAGCGCGCAGTATCGGGGCGGTAACAAGCCCCATAAGGCATGCAGTCGCGATCGCCGCCGCGACGCCAACCCATTGCATGGCCGGAGTGTAAGCGTGGATCAGGCGGCTAACCTGCTTGACCTGCAACTGTGGGACGCCGCTAGCGCGCGGACATTGAGTTCCACGAGGTTGGTTACATTGGGCGCGTCGCGAAGGATCGAACTCAACTCGGGCAGCGATAAACCCGCGTGTTTTGCCAGAGCGGGTGGATGCCACCCGGAGTGCAACAGAAGCCGGAGCCGTTTTCTCGTGCCGCCAGCAGGCACCCAGTGGTCGGCCAGACTGGATCGAATGTCAGGTGAAAGCCTCATGATGCTTTCAGCCAACGTGCTCGGCAGCGTCTGGAGCGGCTGCCCTTTTATGCCGTTGATCAGAGCGTCCCCCCAAGACAAGGGGATACCCACTGCCAAAGCCAGCACAGGCCAAGGTAACCGGCTGACTGCACTGATGTGGCGAAGGTGCGCGGCGAATGGGGCTGCTTCGACAGGGAAGTAAGCGGACACGGGGGCCTCCTTCGAAAAGGTGTTCTTACCTGAGAAGGCCCCAACGAAGCTCGATTTGTGACAGCCCGGTGCTTATTCTGCTGCGGAGTCGGTTTCGATGTCGTCGGCGATGTCCTCGACGATATTTTCAGTCGAAGGGGAGACGTAGGGGCTGCTCGGTTCGTGCGCCTGCCACCCGGAGTCGCGGGTGGCGATGAACTGCCGCACGGCGGCGGCTACGCCAGCAAGGGCGACTCCGCATGCGAGAAGCTTGCCGCACACCGCAAGCTTACTGGTGCGTGATTCGTCAACTATTCCCTCCGTAGCGGCGGCAACGTCGTTTTGTTCGTCGTCCACGACTCCTCCAATGTGCTCGATTGACCTCCACCGTACTGCCCACCCCAACGCCTCTGGCAAGATGGGGGCTGTTTCGTACCGAGAAAGGACTCAGAAGGTGGCACAAACTGCGACGCTTCACACCAACCATGGAGACATCGTCTGCCAACTCTTTTCAGAGCAGGCTCCCAACACGGTGGCAAATTTTGTCGGGCTGGCGTCTGGCACCAAGGAGTATCGGGATCCGAAATCGGGTCGTCCGACCACCGGTGCGTACTACGACGGTCTCACTTTCCACAGGGTGATCGACGGCTTCATGATTCAGGGCGGGTGCCCGTTGGGCACCGGAACTGGCGGCCCCGGGTATCAGTTCGGCGACGAGTTCCACCCCGAATTGTCATTCAACCGGCCATTCCTGCTGGCGATGGCGAACGCTGGTCCTGGCACCAACGGATCGCAGTTCTTCATCACGGTGGTTCCTACACCGCACCTGAACTTCCGCCACACCATCTTCGGTGAAGTGGCCGACGAAGCGAGCCAGAAAGTCGTATCAGAGATCGCGCAGGCGAGAACCGGGCGGATGGACCGTCCGGTTGACCCAGTCGTCATCTCGTCGGTGACTGTCAGCGAAGGCGGAGCCCTATCCGCCTAGCGAGAACGCGGCCTCTAGGTCGTGAGACGAATAGGCGCGGAACGCGATGTGGGTCTCAGTGCTCGTGATGCCTTCAACCTGGCTCAACTGACGGGTAACAACATCGGCTATCGCGTCGTGGTTCCGAACCCGGATCAGCGCTATCAGGTCGATGGAGCCG
>CAYMMF010000051.1:11268-11788 GCA_964391475.1 uncultured Propionibacteriaceae bacterium
CAGGGATGTTCGCTATCCGTTCGGCGACATCGACGATGCGGGCTACGTCTGCCTTGATGAACACAATCGCGGTGACCATGGCGTCACTCTAACCCCTGGCCCGCCATGGTGAGGCGGGGTAGGTCATTGATGTCGATCACACCGTGCAGTGGCCATGCCCAGTCGCCTCGAATGTCAAGCAGTCGGACGCCCGGGGTTTCCAGCCAGGAAGCTATGTGTTCGGTCTCTTCGATCGAGGCGGCGGGAAGGCCCGCAACTCCCGGGGCGACCGTTTCGGCCACCTCGACTGCTGCACGGGCGACGCTGACTACAGCGTCACCCGTCCGAGCCCGGACGGCAGCTGCCAGGCGTCCGTGGCGCACGACATGGATTTGCCAGCCGCCTGAGTCTGCAAGCGCTGCGACGATTTCGGCGCAGCCAGCTAGCGCTTTCACCCGATGGAACCTGCGGGCACCCACTAGAAGGGCCTCCAACCGGGAACGGACCAGGGCGGCGTCCTCAAATCGCTCCCTTGGCACCA
>CAYMMF010000052.1:0-2474 GCA_964391475.1 uncultured Propionibacteriaceae bacterium
GGCTGGGGTAGCAGCCCAATATGAATCTGAGGTCGTCTACCACAAGATCAACGAGGAACTGGAACGGCAAGGCGTCATCTTCCTCGACACCGACACGGCACTCAAAGAGCACCCGGAGATCTTCAAGGAGTACTTCGGAACCGTGATCCCCGTTGGCGACAACAAGTTCGCTGCGCTCAACACGGCCGTGTGGTCGGGTGGCTCCTTCATTTACGTGCCGAAGGGCGTCCACGTCGAGATCCCGCTGCAGGCCTACTTCCGAATCAACACCGAAAACATGGGCCAGTTCGAACGCACGCTGATCATCGCCGACGAGGGTAGCTACGTGCACTACGTGGAGGGTTGCACCGCTCCGATCTACAAGTCGGACTCGCTGCACTCTGCAGTAGTCGAGATCATCGTCAAGAAGGACGCCCGGGTGCGCTACACGACGATTCAGAACTGGTCCAACAACGTGTACAACCTGGTCACTAAGCGTGCGGTGTGTGAAGCTGGCGCGACCATGGAGTGGGTCGACGGCAACATCGGCTCCAAGGTCACCATGAAGTACCCGGCGGTCTGGCTCATGGGTGAACACGCTCGCGGTGAGACCCTCTCGATTGCCTTCGCGGGGGAAGGCCAGCACCAAGACACCGGCTCGAAGATGGTGCATGCGGCGCCGAACACATCGAGTTCCATCATCAGCAAGTCGGTCGCTCGCGGTGGGGGTCGAGCCTCATACCGGGGTCTGGTCAAGGTGGAGCCGGAAGCCCACCACTCGGCCTCTTCGGTGAAGTGCGACGCGCTTTTGGTCGACACGATCTCGCGGTCAGACACCTACCCCTACGTCGACGTCCAAAATGACGACGTGTCGATGGCGCACGAGGCGACCGTGTCAAAGGTGAGCGACGACCAGTTGTTCTACCTGATGCAGCGCGGCATGGAAGAGGACGAGGCGATGGCAATGATCGTGCGAGGCTTCGTCGAGCCGATCGCGCGGGAATTGCCGATGGAGTACGCCCTTGAGTTGAACAGACTGATCGAACTGCAGATGGAAGGTGCTGTCGGGTGAGTGTGACCGCACCAACAGAAGAAAAGAAGGCTATGAACCCCGGTGATGTTCCCAACGTGGCTGGCGCGGTGGAGACCGTTGAATCCCACCTTCATCCGACACCGAGTTGGGACTTGACCGACCACCCAATGCCCACCGGACGAGAGGAAGTATGGCGGTTCACCCCGATCCGTCGGATCCGTCCGCTGCTGCAGGCTGCTGCCTCTGACCAGACGTTGACCTGGCAGATCAGCTTGCCTGAGGGCGCCACGTTGAGCCCGATCACACCAGATCAAGCCCGCGCGAAGGCCGTCGAGGCCCCCGTGGACAGGGTCGCAGCGCTCGCAGTGACTAACGCTTCGAAGGTGACTCACCTCGACGTCCCAGCAGAGGCCGAGTTGACCGAGCCGGTGCTGCTCGTTGCCACCGGCACGGGCGGCGATGTTGCAGAACACCTGGTCATAACGGTTGGGCGCCACGCCCGAGCGACGATTGTGATTCGCTACACCGGCACTGCTCGGTTCGCGGAGAAGGTCGAACTCGAGATCGGGGACGGCGCGGCCGTCAACCTGATCAGCGTGCAGGATTGGTCAGACGACGCGCTCCACGGCGGCCAGCGGTCCATCAGGGTCGGACGGGACGCGCAGGTTCGCACGATCAACGTCAGCCTTGGCGGCGATCTGGTGCGTCTGGTCGAGGACGCTGAGTTCTCCGGCCCAGGCGGGTCGATCGAGCAGTTCGGGCTCTACTTTGTGGACGCGGGTCAGCACATTGAGCACCGGTTGTTCGTCGATCACAACGCGCCCCACACTCGCAGCAACGTTGACTACCGCGGCGCACTGCAAGGCCAGGGTGCGCATTCGGTGTGGGTGGGCGACGTCCTCATCCGCAAAGTTGCCGAAGAGATCGAGACTTACGAGTCGAACCGCAACCTGGTTCTTACCGAGGGCTGTCGAGCAGATTCGGTCCCCAATCTCGAGATCGAGACCGGCGAGATTCTTGGCGCTGGTCACAGTTCGACTACCGGTCGGTTCGACGATGAGCACCTGTTTTATCTGACCAGCCGCGGCATCGATCCCCAGCAGGCGAAGCGGCTTGTGGTGCACGGGTTCTTCAACGACATCGTGCGTCGCATTGGGGTACCCGAGTTGGAGCAGTACCTGTCTGAGGCCATCGAAAACGAGCTTGAGGCCACCATCGGTCGGCAGCCGACATCGGAGGAATCCGCATGAGTTTCGTCAAAGCCTGCGCCACCGCGGAGTTGGAAGTCGATACCCCTCTTGGGTTAGAGGTGAACGGCGTCCCGGTCGCGATCGTGTCAACCGACGACGGGCTGTTCGCGATCTACGACGAGTGCAGCCACGGTCGAGTGCTGTTGAGCGAAGGGGAAGTCGACGACTGCACCATCGAATGCCTAGCCCACGGTTCCCGCTTCGACCTTCGA
>CAYMMF010000052.1:2484-11765 GCA_964391475.1 uncultured Propionibacteriaceae bacterium
TGCCGCTGGAACTCCCGGCAACCCACCCCGTCCCCGTCTACCCAGTTACCATCCAAGGCGACGACGTGCTCGTCGACCTCGATAATCCCATCCAGATCCAGGAGCCCTGAGAAGCGCATGTCCCTTGTAATCCACGACCTGCACGTCGACGTCGAGACCGAGGACGGCCCGAAGGCCATCCTCAAGGGTGTGAACCTGACCATCAATTCCGGTGAGGTACACGCGATCATGGGCCCGAACGGGTCCGGCAAGTCGACTTTGGCATACGCCCTGGCCGGTCACCCGAAGTATCGGGTGACCAAGGGCAGCATCACCCTTGACGGAACGCCGTTGGACGAGTTGAGCGTCGACGAACGAGCCCGTGCCGGACTGTTCTTGGCGATGCAGTACCCGGTGGAGGTGCCGGGAGTGTCGATGTCGAACTTCCTGCGGACGGCGAAGACTGCTCTGACGGGTGAGGCGCCTAAGCTTCGCACCTGGGTCAAAGAGATGAACACCGCGATGACCAACTTGGGTTTGGATTCGTCGTTCTCGGGGCGCTCCGTCAACGAGGGGTTCTCGGGCGGCGAAAAGAAGCGCGCTGAGATCGTCCAACTGCAGGTGCTGAACCCGAAGTACGCGATCCTCGACGAGACCGACTCCGGCCTCGACATCGACGCGCTGCGGGTGGTTGCTGATGGGGTCAACGAGTACACAAGCCAAGGTGATCGCGGGTTGATCCTGATCACGCACTACACGCGGATTCTGCGCTATATCAAGCCAGATTTCGTACACGTTTACGTTGATGGCCGCGTCGTGACCGAAGGCGGCCCTGAGCTTGCTGAGGAGCTTGAGGTGACCGGCTATGACTCCTACGTCACCGCCGCGGCAGATGCCTGATTCACACACCCTGCCAGAACTCGTGCGCGGGGATTTCCCCGTGTTCGAGAGGCAGGTGAGCGGTAGGCCGCTGGTCTATCTGGATTCAGCCAACACCTCTCAGAAACCGCGCCAAGTGGTTGACGCGATCGCGGATCACTACTTGCTGCACAACGCCAACGTGGCGCGAGCGATGCACATGTTGGGTGCGGAGGCGACCGAGGCGTTCGAGGGTGGACGCGCGGCTGTGGCTGGTTTCGTGGGTGGCGAGCCTGAAGAGATCGTGTTCACCAAGAACGCATCCGAGGCTTTGAACCTTGCCGCGCACGTTCTCGGCGACCACCTGATGCTGGGCCCCGGCGACGAAGTCGTGGTTTCGATCATGGAGCACCACTCCAACATCGTCCCATGGCAGATGCTGTGCCAGCGCACCGGGGCGACGCTGCGGTGGTTCGACATCACAGACGACGGGCGCCTCGACTTGCAGAAAGCGGCGGCTGAGGACCTAATCAATGAGCGCACCAAGATCGTCTCGCTGATCTGGGTGTCGAACGTTCTCGGTACGGTCAACCCGATCTCTGACATCGCGGCGCAGGCCCACGGTGTGGGTGCGCTGGTGGTGGTGGACGCCTCGCAGGCGGTGCCGCAGCAGCCCGCCGACGTCAAGACGTTGGGGGCAGATTTGGTTGCGTTCACGGGTCACAAGCTGTTGGGACCGACCGGCATCGGCATCCTGTGGGGTCGTTACGACCTGCTTGAGGTGTTGCCGCCGTTCCTGGGCGGAGGCGAGATGATCGCCGTGGTCGAGATGGAGGGCTCAACCTACGCGGCTCCACCAGCTCGGTTTGAAGCGGGGACGCCGCCGATCGCCCAAGCGGTTGGGTTGGGTGCCGCGGTGGGTTACCTGTCTCGCCTCGGCATGGATCAGGTTGAGGCTCACGAGCAGGTAGTGACTGCCCGGATCCTTTCCAAGCTCAACGCAATCGAAGGCGTCCGGATTTTGGGTCCGAACGAGGCGAACGGACGCGGGGGCGCAGTGTCGTTCGGCCTGACTACGCTGGACGGGTTCGAGGTGCACCCGCACGACGTAATGCAAATGTTGGACGCCAGGGGCGTCGCTGTTCGCGGTGGTCACCACTGCGCTCGTCCACTCCACAAACGGTTGGGTTTGGCGGCGTCCACGCGGGCGTCCTCGTACCTGTACACGACTTTGGACGAGGTCGACCAGTTCGCTGATGCCGTCGTCTACGCGCGGGATTTCTTTGGAGGGCGTAGATGAACGTCGAAGATCTTTACCAAGAGATCATCTTGGATCACTACAAGGCTAAGCACCACTCCGGTTTGCGCGATCCGTTCGACGCCCAGGTGACTCACGTCAACCCGTCGTGTGGCGACGAGATCCTGCTTCGAGTGCACCTGGACGGTGACACCGTCGCAGACGTCAGCTACGACGCGATCGGCTGCTCGATCTCGCAGGCGTCCACGTCAGTGATGTCTGACCTGGTGATCGGCAAGACTGTAGCGCAGGGGATGGCGCTGGCGTCCGACTTCAACCAGATGATGCACTCCCGGGGGGAGTATGACCCCGATGAGGATCAGTTGGAGGACGCCGTGGCGTTCCTCGGGGTTGCGAAATTTCCGGCGCGCGTGAAGTGCGCCCTGTTGGGCTGGTCGGCGTGGAAGGACGCCGTCGCCCAAGCATTGGCTGCTAAGGAGGCCTCCCATGACTGACCAGATTCGTCCCTCGGACTTGGTGCGAGACAACCTGCCGGGCGAGCCGGTGCGTCTGGACGAGGCACCATCTTTGGACGACCTCGAAGAGGCGCTGCGCGACGTTATTGACCCCGAACTGATGGTGAACGTCGTCGACCTGGGGTTGGTGTACGGCGTCCACGTGGACGACGACTTGAACTGCACCGTCGACATGACGTTGACCTCGCCAACGTGCCCGCTGACCGATCGAATCGAGTACGACACGAAGGCAGCGCTGGAAGGCTTGGTGAACTCCACCACGATCAACTGGGTGTGGCTGCCACCCTGGTCGCTTGACAAGATCACCGACGATGGCCGCGAGCAACTGCGGTCTATCGGGTACAACGTCTGAGTAGGGCGAGCTTCGCCTGGCATACTTACGCCTCGTGATAGTCGCTCGTGAGGTTGAGGTGTCGGTGGGAGCCCGGCAACTTCTCGTCCCCACAACCTTTCAGGTTGCCTCCGGTGACCGCATCGGTTTGGTGGGACGCAACGGGGCTGGCAAGACGACGCTCACCCGGATTCTTGCCGGAGAAGGTTTGGCGTCAGCAGGGCAAATTACTCGTACCGGTCAGATCGGTTACTTGCCTCAGGATCCGCGCACAGGTGACCTGGCCATGTTGGCGAAGGATCGGATTCTGTCGGCGCGCGGTCTCGACTCGATATTCCGGCGGTTGGGGACCCACTCGGAAGCCATCGCGGACGCCGCAACGGACGAAGACCAAGACATCGCAATGCGACGTTACGCCAGAGCAGAAGCGGAGTTGGCGGCTGCGGGAGGTTATGCCGCCGAGTCGGAGGCGGCCAGGATCTCGGCCAACCTTGGTTTGCCCGACAGGGTGCTCGGGCAACCGTTGGAAACGTTGTCGGGCGGTCAGCGACGGCGGGTTGAACTAGCCCGGATCCTGTTCGCTGGTGCCGACACTCTGCTGTTGGACGAGCCCACCAACCATTTGGACGCCGACTCGGTGGTCTGGTTGCGTAACTATCTGAAGGACTACCCGGGTGGGATGATTGTGATCTCCCACGACTCGGCATTACTAGAACACGTAGTCAACAAAGTGTTTCACCTGGACGCCAACCGAGCCGAGTTGGACCAGTACTCGCTGGATTGGAAGAAGTACCTCGTCCAACGAGAGACAGACGAGAAACGTCGCCGCCGCGAGCGTGCGAACGCCGAACGCAAGGCAGCCCGGCTGCTAGAACAAGCCGACCGCTTGCACGCGAAGGCGACCAAAGCGGTAGCTGCCCAGAACATGGCTCGTCGGGCCGAACGAATGCTCGCTGCCACCGCCGGGGAGAAGGCGTCCGACAAGGTCGCCAAAATCAGGTTCCCCAAACCCGCCCCATGCGGCAAGGTGCCGCTACAGGCGTCCGAACTGAGCAAGAGTTACGGTTCGCTGGAGGTGTTCGTGGGCGTCGACCTGGCTATTGACAGGGGAGCCAAGGTAGTCGTCCTCGGGCTGAACGGCGCAGGCAAGACGACTTTGTTGCGGTTGCTGTCAGGGATAGAAAAGCCTGACACCGGGAAGGTCGAACCCGGGCACGGGCTTCGTCTGGGTTACTACGCCCAAGAGCACGAAACCTTGGACATTTCACGGTCGGTGTTGGAGAACATGGTGACTGCCTCGCCGGATCTTGGAGAGACCGAGGTGCGTAAGATCTTGGGCTCGTTCCTGTTCAGTGGCGACGACGTGGAAAAACCTGCACGCGTGTTGTCCGGTGGCGAGAAGACCCGACTCGCATTGGCGATGCTGGTTGTCAGCGCAGCCAACGTTCTGCTGCTTGACGAGCCGACGAACAACCTCGACCCGGCGTCCCGAATCGAAGTGCTGAACGCGATCCGCACCTACGCTGGCGCGATCGTGCTGGTCACCCACGACGAGGGGGCGGTAGAGGCGCTACAGCCCGACCGGGTGCTGATTCTTCCCGATGGGGACGAGGATCTTTGGAGCCCTGAGTACTCAGAATTGGTGAGCTTGGCGTAACCCGTTCGGTCGACGCGGCAGCCACATGGGGAGTCCGGCGATTCTGGCCGTGAATGTCACAGCGCGATGCTATTTTTCGGGCATGAGCGACCAGTTGGCAATCCTTCGTGCCAAACGCGAAAAAGCGGTAAAGGGCGGTGGCGATCAGCGGATCGCGAGGCAGCACGCCAGAGGAAAGCTGACAGCACGGGAACGGTTGTCAATTCTGTTGGACGAGGCGTCCTTCCAGGAGCTTGGGGCGCTGGCGACCCACCAGGCAACCGAGTTCGGCATGGCAGATCAGCGTTACCCAGGCGACGGCGTGATCACCGGTTTCGGCAAGATCGCTGGCCGACGGGTAGCCGTCTACGCCCAAGATTTCACTGTAATCGGAGGCTCGTTTTCTGAGGTGCAGTCCAACAAGGTGTCACGAATCCTCGACCTGGCGATTGCTGCCGGGATTCCCATCATCGGCCTCAACGACTCCGGCGGTGCGCGAGTGCAGGAGGGCGTCCGCTCGCTGGCCGCCTACGGCGAGGTTTTCATGAGGAACGTCAAGGCGTCTGGAGTGGTTCCGCAGATCTCGATAATCATGGGGCCTTGCGCCGGTGGTGCGGTGTACAGCCCAGCGCTCACCGATGTGACGATCATGGTCGAAGAGACCTCTAACATGGTCTTGACCGGCCCCGACATCATCAAAGCGGTGACAGGTGAGCAGGTGTCTATCGAAGAGTTGGGTGGTGCCTGGGTGCACAACAGTTCTTCTGGTGTTGCTCAACTCATGGCTTCGAGCGACGAGGACGCGCTGAGGCTCGCCAAAACTTTGTTGAGCTACCTGCCGCAGAACAACACAGAGGATCCGCCCGCACTCGAACCCTACGATCCCCCTGATCGCATGGACGATGCGCTGAACAAGATCGTCCCCACCGACGATGGCGTCTCGTACGATATGCGCGAAGTTCTGGCCCGGATCTTCGACCATGAGTCGGTGTTCGAACTGCACCCCGACTTCGCTGCGAACGCGTTGGTCGGGTTCGCCCGGTTGGACGGCCAGTCGGTCGGCTTTGTGGCCAACCAGCCGACTGTGATGTCGGGGTGTCTCGACATCGACAGTTCCGACAAGATCAGCCGCCACGTTGCGTTGTGCGATCAGTTCAATATTCCGATGATCACATTCGTGGACTGCCCGGGTTATCTCCCTGGGGTAGAACAGGAATACCGCGGCGTTATCCGTCATGGAGCCAAAATCATCTACGCCTACTGCCAGGCCACTGTGCCGATGATCTCAATCGTCACGCGCAAGGCTATGGGTGGGTCGTACGTGGCGCTTTCCAGCAAGCAGATGAACAACGACGTGGCATTCGCCTGGCCCAGTGCCCAGATCGCGGTGATGGGGGCCGATGGCGCCGCCGCGCTGCTTCACGCGGACGCGATCGCGGCTGCCGCCGATCCTGAAGCCGAGCGGGCACGCTTCGTCGCCGAGTACAAGGAACGGTTTTACAACCCCTACGAAGCAGCCGATGTCGGCCAGATCGACGAGGTGATCGAACCCCGCGAAACCCGCCCGCGCCTAATTCGTGCATTGGAAGTGCTTCACACCAAGGTGTCTGTGAACATTCCAAAGAAGCACGGGCTCTTCCCGGTTTAGGTGGCAGAACATGAGCGACCTGATTTGGGGCCTGCAAATGATGGGCATCGGCATGGGCATCGTGTTCGGCCTATTGGCTGTGCTGTGGGGGCTCCTGTATGCGATCGGCAACTTGGATCGTCCTCGCCGCGAGCCGACGCCGCAGGTGCCGGCACCGAGCACCCCAACAGTCAGCGGGGACGTTGACGGGCTGGACGAAGCCACCCTCGCAGCGGTTGCTGTGGCAGTGCTCACCCACGCTGAAATCCGACGCCGCGCCGCCGCGCCGGAGGTGCGCGCGCATCGTCCCGGAAGCCAACTATTCGCCAGCCGCTGGCTCGCCGTCGGACGCGGCCAGCAAACGATTCCGTTCCGCAGGAGATAATGATGCGCCGCTACACGCTCAGTGTGAATGACCAACCGAAGGTCATAGATGTCGAGGCCGTCGGCGCCAACTTGTTCCGGGTGAAAGTGGACGGACGCCTGATCAACGTCACGCTCGAAGACCACCGGGATATGGCTCACACCGCTCCCATCACCCCCTCGATTTACCCGACTGACCCGCAGCAGGCGGCGGCAGTTGGCGAGGCGTCCTCAGCGCCCGCGCCCCGCAGGGAGGCAGCCCGAGGCCCAGACAAAGCTGGGGGAGCATCCCCCAACAAGATGACCGCACCGATGCCAGGGGTGATCCTGAGCGTCACGACCACCGTCGGCGCCAAGGTGAAGCGAGGCGACCCGCTCCTGGTTCTGGAAGCGATGAAGATGAAGAACGAGTTGAAATCGCCACGTGACGGCAGGGTTGCAGAGATCTACGTCAGCGAGGGTCAGCAGGTCAAGTTCGGCGAGTTCCTCGTCCGGTTCGAAGGGTAACCGATGGGCCCGGACACTATCGACCACCTGCTGCAGGGGTTGACGAACGTAACCTGGCAGTCGGCCTTGATGATCGCCATCGGGCTGCTGCTGGTCTGGTTGGCGATCTCAAAGGAGTATGAGCCGCTGCTGCTGCTGCCGATCGGTGCTGGCGCGATCCTGGCTAACTTGCCGCTGTCGCCGATGGTCGGCGAGGGCGGCATGTTGCAGGTGCTCTACGACATGGGGGTTGGCAATGAGCTTTTCCCGCTGCTGATTTTCGTAGGCATCGGAGCGATGACCGACTTCGGCCCACTACTGGAGAACCCAAAGATGGTTCTTCTGGGAGCCGCTGGCCAACTAGGCATCTTCTTGACACTGTTGCTGGCGCTCGGGTTGGGGTTCACACACAATCAGGCGGCGTCCATCGGCATCATCGGTGCAATCGACGGGCCGACTTCGATCTACGTTTCAAACAAGCTGGCGCCTGAACTGCTCGCGCCGATCACCGTGGCGGCCTACAGCTACATGTCGCTGGTGCCGATCATCATGCCGCCGATCATGCGGGCGCTGACGACGAAAGAGGAGCGCGCCATCCGCATGCCTTACTCGTCGCGAGAGATCAGCCAACGCACCCGGATCCTGTTTCCGATCATCGTGACCATCGTGGTCGGCACCCTAGTGCCGTTCGCGACTCCCCTGATCGGCATGCTGATGCTCGGCAACTTGATGCGGGAGTCGAAGGTCGTGGAGCGCCTGGTGGGGGCGTCCACAAACGAGTTGGTCAACGTTGTGACCCTGTTCTTGGGGTTGGCGATCGGCTCGACCATGGTCGGGGAGAAGTTCATCAACCTGGCGACGCTGATGATCCTGGTGCTGGGGCTGATCGCGTTCTGCCTGGACACGGCTGCAGGGGTGATGTTCGGCAAGCTGCTGAACATGTTCAGCGGCGGCAAATTCAACCCGCTGATCGGCGCGGCTGGCATTTCGGCGTTCCCGATGGCAGCCCGGGTGGTGCAACAGGAAGCTCAGCGCGAAGACTTCGACAACTTCGTTCTCATGCACGCGATGGGAGCGAATGCCGCGGGTCAGGTGGCGTCCGTGGTCGCTGGCGGCGTCCTGTTGGCCGTCATGGGTGCTGGCTGATTGGGCAGTTGAAAATGCCCGCAAGAGTTCACCCAGGGTAGGCGGCGCGTCCGGTCGGCTGAGAGACGGTGGAGCACCGCGGCACGATCTCTACCTACACCCACCAGTTCGCAGCCCTGAACGCGACCGCGAAGCGGGGGGTTCGGTTCCCCACCGGTCTCGCCAACGCGATAGAGATTATGGAACTCGTTGATCGGTGCTACACGCTGGCGGGCCTGCCGCTGCGCGAGTCAGAACCAACCAGAACCTGAGCTCCCCGCAGCAGTCACAATCAGAGACTCACTCGGGCTTGGGTTTTGGTTCCCGGACGACCAACGCCAGGCCTCCGAACGCTGGCAGTTCGATCGTGAAGCCACCCAGATCGTCCACGTCGCCGACCTTGCGGCGCGTTACCAGGTCGAACACGCGTCCTTGCGGCAGCGCGGTCGACTGAACCCGACCAGTCAGCTTGCCACCGGTGAAGTTGAGCGCGGTCACCTGCGTCATCCCAGTCTCCAACTGGTTCACCAGTACGAGCATCCCTGGGTGGGGGACGTCGGCGACGTCCAGCAACTGACCGGTCGCTAGCCCGTGTCTGCGTCGAACCTTGAGGATCGCCGCGAGTCGACTTACGAACGACGATTCTTTCTCAAGCTGCTCGGGTAACGAGCCATACAATGCCCGAGCCACTGGGATCCCGGCCCCGGAACGAGTCGCTTTCGGGTTAGCGTTCATCAGGTCGTAGGCTCCCCGCTCGATCCAGCGGGTGTCGCCATCTGCGGTCAGCGCGCGAACCTTGGAGCGTTCTAGCGGCAGTGCGCCGACCAGATCCCAACCGGACAGTGCGAAAACCCCTGGCTGCCAGGCGTTGTACATGGCTAGCAGCAGGTGGGCGTCCTTGATCCGACGGACGTCGCCGTCGGTTATCGCGTCCAGGTCAGAGATCCCCAGCGCCGCGCAGATCACGGACGCTGTGGTGCAAGCGATTCCGTTCTGTACGAACGTGGAGTTGTACGGTGCCGCGGGGCCGGTCATCTTGTCGCGCATCGTTTGTTGCACGTGCTTCGCCAGCGACGCGCCGGTGTACTCTTCGCCGCCGAGAA
>CAYMMF010000053.1:0-11695 GCA_964391475.1 uncultured Propionibacteriaceae bacterium
AAGACCGGCCAACAACGCCACCGGGATCGCCAGCAGCATCGAACCGCCGACCGCCTCGGTCGCCCACGTGCCCACGTCAAGCGGGACGACGGCAAATAGTTGTGTCATGTCACTCCCCCGCAACCTCTTCCACCAGCCCCCGAATGGTGGCCTCGGTGACCTCCCCCAACACCCGCGCGGCCACGCGTCCTTCCTTGTCGACGATCAAGGTGGACGGGATCGCGTTCGGCGGAAGGTGCTTACCGAAGTCGAGCAGCACCCGACCGTCCGGGTCGAAGATGGAATCGTAGGGCACCTCGAAAGCCCGAACGAAAGCCAACGACTGGGCCGGATTGGGATCGCGGATGTTGATGCCCATAAAAACTGCTGCGTCTGTGGTTGCCTTGGCCGCGGCCACCAACGCCGGCGCCTCCTTGCGGCAGGGCTCGCACCAACTTCCCCACACGTTGTAGACCACTACCTTGCCCAGTTGGTCAGCCGAGTCGAAGGTGCCCCCGCCGAGGAGTTCCCCGGTGATCTTGGGTGCGGGCTGGCGCTGGTCGGGCGCGACCAAGGTTATCGAGCCGTCACCACCGACGAACCCACCCTCGGCTGCGGGACGCGATTCCGAGCACCCGGCAACCACCAACGCCGAACCAATGACGCCAAGGACGACAGCCCGCCTGCTCAGGCGGACTGACGAGCGAAACCTCGGCGCATCCGGAGCCATCACGTGCCCACGCGGAACTTCTTCGCCGAAGTGACCGGTGCTAGATCGCCCGCGGGCTGGTGGTATTCGACGCCGATGATCTGGTCGCCGATCAACCGGAAGCCGGTGACGCTGGCCAGGTGCGTCTCCCGCCGCCTGGGGTCGTGGACGAACGAACGTTTTTCGGCCGCCAGCCGCGCTATCCAGATCGGGAGTTGGTGGCTGACGATCAGCGCTTGACCACCTTGGGGGACGGACGCCGCGGCGTCCACGATCGCAGCCAGCATCCGCTCGGCAATCTCGGGGTACGGTTCGCCCCACGAGGGCCGAAGCGGGTTGCGAAAATGCCACCACGAACTGGGGCGGAACAAGATCTTGTTGTCGGAGCCGAACCGGGCGCCTTCGAAGGCGTTGGCCGCCTCGATCACGCGGGGATCGACAGTGAGATCCAACTCGGGATGCTTTGCGGCAATCGGCGCCATCGTCTCTTGAGCCCGCTGCAAGGGTGAGGTTCGCAGGTGGGCCAACGGCACGTCAGCAAAGTAATCTGCCACCCGATCGGCCATCTCACGCCCAAGGTCGGACAAGCCAAACCCGGGTTGGCGTCCGTAAAGGATCCCGTCTGGGTTGTATACCTGCCCGTGGCGCACCACGTGGACGGTCGTCGGCTCCATCGTACTCCTCAGCTAGGCGTGGTCGGACCCCAGGATAGGCGGCTGTAAAAGTGCGGCGACAAGAGCGTCTTGCTCCAGAAACCAGTAGGAGAGCACCTTGCCGTCAACCATCGTCACAGGCACGTGGTCGGTGTAGGCGGCGCGCAACTTGGGGTCGGAGTCCACGTCTTTCATACTCCACCCCACATCAAGCCGTCCGCAAATCTCTGTGACGGCCGCGAGCGCGTCGTCACAGAGATGGCATCCGTCGCGAACGAGCACGACGACGCGGGCGTCCGCCATTTGCGCTAGCGGCTACTTGCCTGCGCGGCGACGTTGGACGCGAGTACGCTTCAACAGCTTGCGGTGCTTCTTCTTCGACATCCGCTTGCGGCGCTTCTTGATGACAGAACCCACGTGAGAACCTCTCCGATTCCGGTCAGCCGACCGGCTGTGACTCGTTGAAAAAACTGCGGCTGACATTGGCCAGCCAAGCACCACATCGTAGCCGTCTCGGCCACCGGCGTGGAAATCGTCCCAAGCCCATCGTCTAAGACGCCGGCTTGGCCAGCCTCGCTGACTGATCCCGGGCGTCCTCCATGGCCGTCATGAACGCCGCCTTGACCCGGTGATTCTCCAGCGCGCGCAATGCGGCCGCAGTGGTGCCACCCGGAGAGGTGACGCGTTCGCGAAGGACTGTGGGGTGCTCGCCAGATTCGCTCAACAGCTTCGCCGACCCGTACATGGTTTGGACGACTAGTTCTGTGGCGATATCTCGGGGCAAGCCCAACATGACGCCCGCATCAATCATGGCTTCGACAACGAAGAACAGGTACGCCGGCCCCGACCCGGAGATCGCGGTGACCGCGTCCTGGTACTTCTCTGGAACGATCACAGAACGCCCAACCGCGTTCATCAGTTCGCTGACCCGCTCTAGATGCTCCGCGGTGGCGGTCGTCCCTGGTGAGATCGCGGCCATTCCTTCAGCCACTAGCGCCGGTGTGTTCGGCATGACGCGGACGACCGCATGCCCATCACCCAAACCGGCCTCGACCAGCGATGTGGGGATGCCAGCGCACAGCGACACCACCAACGAGCCCGGCTTCAGGTGCTCGCGGATCTCGGGAAGTAGATCTACAACGTCTTGCGGTTTCACCACGATGATCACCGTGTCAGCGTCTTTGACCGCGTCGGCGTTTGTCGCAGCCGTGACGCCGTAGCGAGCAGACAACGCCGCGGTGTGGGCTCCCCTGCGGTCGGTCACAGTGATCGACTCGGGTTCCCATCTCGAACGAAGCAGGCCCGCTAGCAGAGTCTCACCCATCACGCCTGCGCCCAGGATCGCGATCCGGCTCATCGGGCGACCAGAAGTTCGGCGATCTGGACGGTGTTCAGCGCCGCGCCCTTCCTCAGGTTGTCACCGGACACGAACAGCACTAGACCACGGCCGTCCGGAACCGCCTGGTCAGCCCGAATCCGGCCGACCAGCACGTCGTCGACGCCCGCCGCGTCGCGAGGAGCCGGGACATCAACCAGCCGGACGCCGGAGGCGTCCGCCAGCAACTCCGAGGCCCGTTGGGGGCTGATCGGACGCTCAAACTCGGCGTGGATGGCGAGCGAGTGACCCGAGAAGACTGGGACTCGCACGCAGGTGCCAGAAACCGCCAGGTTCGGAATGTGCAGAATCTTGCGGGACTCGTTGCGGAGTTTCTGTTCTTCGTCTGTCTCACCCGAACCGTCGTCAACAAGAGCGCCAGCCAGCGCTACCACGTTGAACGCGATGGGAGCCACGTACGGGCTGGTGTCTGCAGGCGGGGGGACGGCTTTCCCATCAACCGCCAACGCCTCGAGATTCGGATCAGCGACCTGCTCTTTGGTTTGGTTGGCGAGCGCCCGAACACCTGCGATCCCGGAGCCGGACGTGGCCTGGTACGTGGCGACCGTCAACCGGGCGAGCCCAGCTTCGTCGTGGAGCGGCTTGAGAACAGGCATGGCGGCCATGGTCGTGCAGTTGGGGTTGGCAATGATGCCCTTGGGCGGGTTAACGACGTCTTCGGGATTCACCTCAGCCACGACCAGCGGGACATCGGGATCCTTGCGCCAGGCTGAACTGTTGTCGACAACCGTCGCACCGGAAGCCGCCAGCTTGGGGGCCAATTCGCGGCTGGTCGCCCCTCCCGCCGACATGATGGCAATGTCGATGCCCGAAAGGTCGGCCGTCGCGGCGTCCTCCACCACGATCTGCGTGTCGTGCCAAGGCAGCGACTTGCCCGCCGACCTGGCTGACGAGAAGAACCGAACCTCGTCGGCCGGGAAGTTCCTCTCTTGGAGGATTGCCCGCATAACCTGCCCGACCTGACCGGTCGCACCAAAAACACCCAAACGCATGGGCGTCATTCTAGGACGCCATTACGACAGTTCCCCGGGCGTCCATCGGGGCGTGACCCCTGACTTAGATCGGTGGCGTTTGGGAACAGACCTCCGAGTTCGTCAGTGGTGTTCTAAAGCCAGGCGATGAACGGGGCGAGCAGCGCGTATCCGACGAAACTGACGATGTCTAAAATCACGTGGGCAACCACGAGCGGCCCGACACGCTTCCAGCGCATGTAGGCCAACCCGAACACCACCCCCATGACGATGTTGCCCACCATTCCGCCGAACCCTTGGTACAGGTGGTAGCTACCCCGAATCATTGCGCTGGCAATTACGATCGCCCAAGGGTTCCACCGCAAGTCAGCCAGTCTGGTGAACAGGAACCCGACGATCACCACTTCTTCCAGCACGCCGTTCATCACGGCTAATCCGATCAAGACCGGCACCGTCCACCAAGCGGCGGCCAGGTTCGCAGGAGCAACAGTCGTATTGATGCCCACTTCTCTGGCGACAACGTAGAACGCGAGGCCGGGGATGCCGATGACGGCCGCGAGCAGCGTCCCGTAGCCGAGGTCCAATCGAGGCCTGGTCAGGTCGAATCCGATGCGTTTCCGATCACCGGTCAGACTGAGGAGGTAAAGCGCGAAGAACGCAGGCACCAGCGGAAACACGATGCCAGCGATCTGATACGACAAGTCCAACCACGGCCGGTCAGGCACAACCGATTCGTTGATAGTTGTCACCTGCGTGTTCAACGCGGGCCCGCGGGTTAGCTTCTCGACGATCGAAAGTACGGAGTAGACCGCCGATTTCCCCAACGAGATAAAAAGAACCAGCAGGATCTCAATGCCCGGGCGGAACCGGGCCGCCGCAGCGGGATCTTTCACCCGTGAACTTCCAGGGGAACGTCGAGGAAACGCCGCGCAAACTCCAAAGTGGTAGAAAGCGAGTAGTCGCGGTGGTCGCGATCGGACATGGATCTGGTGTTCACCTCGACCACGATGTGACCGGGGTACCCCAAGCGTCCGAGTTCGTGCATGACCGCAGCCGCCTGCTGGTCGCCAGCCCCCGGGAACAGGTGCTCGTCTTTCAAAGACCCCGAGCCATCGGTGAGGTGAACGTGCGCGAGCCGTTCCCCCCAATCGTGAACAAGGTCAAGAGAGTTTTGTCTCGAAGTGGACGCGTGAGACAAGTCGAGCGTCAAATGGTCGTAGTCGACCTCGGTCGGATCCCAACCGGGCGAGTACGCGCGAAGTTCCGCGGTATTACGGGGCCCGCGCCAGGGGAACATGTTTTCAACCGCGTAGATGATCCCCATCTCAGACGAGAGACCTTTGATGCCGGTCACGAATTCGTTGGCGTACGAACGCTGCCACCTAAACGGTGGGTGAACCACGACGACGTCAGCACCCAAGCGGTGGGCGGCTTCCGCAGAGCGTCTCAGTTTGTCCCACGGATCTCGACCCCAGGTGCCCTGGGTCACCAGCAACGTGGGAGCGTGGATTGACATCACCGGGACGCCGGAATCATCAGACAACCGCTTTAGAGCTTCAACATCGGTCGAGATTGAATCAATGCCGACCATCACCTCGACCCCGTCGTAGCCCAATCGTTGGGCCACAACGAAAGCCTGATCCGTGGAGTCTGGGTAGACACTCGTCGTCGACAACCCGATCAGGTTAGGTGCCGCCAGCCTAGGCGTCCAACTTCGCACGATGCTCACATCTCGAGTTTAGGTGACTATTTGATGCGTTACTCCGCTAATTTCGATTCTTCCGTCTGACAAGGCGCGACGCCCCCGATTATGCGTTTGGCGACGATTGGACAAAGATGTTGATATGAAGATCGCGAACCTTTCCTTCGCCGCGGGTCCTGAGGGTCTCAAGGGAGCGGTCGAACGCCTTGAGAGTTTACTCGGGGGCCAGTTCAAAGACGGCGGCTTCCACCCAAGGTTCGGCACCAGAAATCACATCATGCCGCTGTCAGACTGTCGCTACATCGAGGTGGTGGAAGTGCTTGAGCACCCAGCCGCAGAAAAGGCGCCGTTCGGTCAGGCGGTCCGCGCTCGCAGCGCGATGGGTGGTGGCTGGCTCGGATGGGTCATCTCGGTCGACGATATAGAACCACTTGAACAACGGTTGGGCAGAAAGTCCGCCATAGGTTCCCGCCAGTTCCCAGATGGACGCCGCCTAGAGTGGCTGCAGCTCGGCGTCAAGGGCCTGCTGAACGACCCGCAACTGCCGTTCTTCATCAAGTGGACGTCCGAGCCCTCCACCCGCCCGTGTGCGCTGGGCGAGGGTGACATTGACGTGGTCGAACTTGAGATCGCCGGAAGCCAACAACGATTGAACGACTGGCTGGGCTTCGAGACCGGCCCGACGTTCGACGGGGTGTCGCTTCGCTTCACCGCCGAGCACGGCACGCCGGGGTTGGACGCGGTTACTTTCCAGACGTCCAACGGCGTCGTCCGGGTCTGAGCGGTTAGTTCACCGTCCGATCCGGACGGCCAGTTCGTCGACGGCTTGCACTAGGTCGTCCCCGAACCAACCGTGATGGTTGTGCCCCACCCCCGGAATTACGACTTCCTTGTTTAGATTGCCAAGCGCGGCTGCGACTTTGGCCGACTGTTTGGCTGGGACGAGCAGGTCTGCGTCCCCGCTGAGGACGACCGTCGGTGCGGAAATGTGCGGCGCTTTGGTCAGCGTGTCGAAGCGGTCCTGAATCAACCCACCGATCGGAAGCCCAGCCGCCATCTTGACGGCCATGTCGGCCATCGACGTGTACGGAGAGCGAAGGACGATGCCTACGGGTGGATGCTCCAACGCCAACGTCGCGACAACACCGGTGCCCAATGACTCCCCGACGTAGATGATCTGTTCGGAAGCGAACCCACTATTGCTCAGGTAGTTCAGGCCTGCCCGCGCGTCTGCGGCAAGGCCGTCCTCGGTGGGCGATCCTGGGTTACTGCCGTAGCCTCGGTAGTCGAGCAGGAGCACGGTGAAGCCTCTGTCTGCCAAGCCTTGCGCCAGGTCGATTCGCCCAAACCGGTTACCCCCGTTGCCTGGGATGTAGAGCACTGCGGTGTTCCTGGAGGCTCCGGATGGCTCCACCAGCCAGGCTGACAGCTTCAGCCCGTCCTCGGTGGAAAGGATGATGTCTCGTCCGGTTGGGAACAAGTTCGCGGCAGACCCAGGGTGCCAACGATGGGGAAAGTAGATCAGCGCACGCTGCCCGACGGTCACCGCCAGGGTAGCCGCAGCAACGCTGGCCAAGGACGCCAGAATCCCCCACACCAAACGGCTCTGCATGCGGCTCCTCAATCATTAGCTGTCGAATCTGATCAAACCCTACCCCCGTGACGAAACGCTCGGTCAGCGAGTGATGCGGCCGTGCGAAACAAAATGTCAGAGGCTCCCACTAGCGTCGAACCCATGGCGAAGACAACAGATCACCGGTGCAGTGAGTGCGGCTGGACGACCGGCAGATGGGCAGGACGCTGTGGGCGATGCCAGGCGTGGGGAACCGTCGCTCCCCACGCGGTGTCCGGGGCCCGGACGCCTCCCCCGGCTCAGCGTGCTCTCCCGATCGGCAAGGTAGATCCAACAGAAGCGGCGAAAGTTCCAACTGGAATCGGGGAATTGGATCGAGTGCTCGGTGGTGGTTTGGTTCCAGGCGCGGTGGTGTTGCTGGGCGGGGAGCCCGGCATCGGAAAGTCGACGCTGCTTCTTGAGGTCGCAAACCGATGGGCAGCCAAATCATTGACGTCTTTGTATGTGAGCGCGGAGGAATCCGCGGCTCAGGTTCGGCTGCGCGCAGACCGGATCAACGCGATCTCAGACCGCATGCTCGTAGCTGCTGAGAGCGATCTTGCGACAGTTCTGGGGCACGTGGAGGCGGCGTCCCCCCAGCTTCTGGTGATCGACTCGGTACAGACCGTCTCGACGGGCGAAGGAGCACCTGGTGGGGTCTCGCAGGTGCGCGACGTGACGACCGCCCTTGTCCGCGTCGCGAAGCAACGCAACATGACCGTGCTGATCGTGGGCCATGTGACCAAAGAAGGCGCATTGGCGGGTCCCCGCACGCTAGAACACCTGGTTGACGTCGTGTTGACCTTCGAGGGCGAAAGCTCCGGCGAGTTGCGCCTGGTGCGCGCCACAAAGAACCGCTTCGGCCCCGCAGACGAACTCGGTTGTTTCACAATGACACCCACAGGGATCGCGGAGGTTACCGACCCATCAGGTTTGTTCGTCTCAGACGCCCCCGCTTCGGCGCCTGGCAACGCGATAACCGTCAGCATGGAAGGGCGACGACCGTTGATGGCCCAGATTCAAGCCTTAGTGGTGCGCAGGTCGCAGAAACTGCCTCGTAGAGTGGCCAGAGGGGTGGACGCCGGGCGGCTGACCGTGCTGCTGGCGGTGTTGGAACGCCGAGCCGGAATCAAGCTCCATTCCGACGATGTCTACGTCTCTACTGTGGGTGGCGCGAAGCTAACAGACCCGGTGAACGATTTAGCTATCGCTATGGCGGTTGCTTCCGCCCGCGGCGATTGGCTCCCCAACGGCCATGTCGCCTCGTTCGGTGAGGTTGGGTTGTCAGGCGAGATCAGGAGCGTCCCCAACCTTTCGCGACGCATCGCCGAGGCTGCCCGGCTTGGTATCAAACTGGCGATCGTCCCCCGCGGCTCCAAGGTGGCCGATGTCCCGATCCGAACGGTAGAGGCCAGCGATGTCACCGAGGCGTTGAGGTTGTTCCGCGAGCAGTGCATCACCATGGAAGCTGGCACGCTACCGACGCTCACCTGAGGAACCACTGATCAGCGGTTGCCCACCTGAACGAAAGGTCGACCGCCAGATACACTGGCCATCACTCATCCCAGCATGAAATTCAGGAGGGGCTCATGGTGTCTCCGACAAGTGCCGCCCTGAGAAAGCACCTGTCCGCGATCGCTCCCGGCACTGTGCTCCGCGACGGGCTTGATCGAATCGTCCACGGCCGCACTGGAGCACTGGTCGTGCTCGGTGAGAACGAGATCTTGGGCGCACTGTGCACCGGCGGGTTCACCATTGACGCCCCGCTGTCGGCAACGTCCTTGCGTGAGTTAGCGAAGATGGACGGAGCCATTGTGCTTTCGGCAGATCTGAAGCGCATCCGCTCTGCCAGCACGCACCTGATGCCGGACGCTGCGGTGCACACCATCGAAACTGGGACTCGCCACCGCACCGCCGAGCGGGTGTCCCGCCAAACCGGGCTCCCGGTCGTCACGGTATCCGCTGCGATGGGCACGATCACGCTGTTCGTCGACCACGAGCGTTACACGGTGCAGCAACCCGAGCCACTACTCGCAAGGGCTAACCAGGCGATTTCTGCCCTGATGGGCTACCGGGAGCGACTGTTCGAGTCGTTGGATCACCTCACAGATCTGGAGGTTCAAAATCACGTCACTTTGCGCGATGTGGCCCAGGTCGTCCAACGATTCGAGATGACCAACCGGCTCGCCGACGAAGTTGCGTTCTACGTGGCAGAGATGGGGGTAGACGGGCGTCTAGTCTCGTTACAGCTGCACGACCTCACCTCTGACCTGACCAGCTTGGCTTCGTTGTTGCAACGCGACTACGGCAGCGGCGACTCCTCATTGCAAGTGTTCGGGGCCCTGCGGGGGTTGGACGACACCGAACTCTTCGACGTCGTGGTCGTAGCCAAGCGCCTCGGGTTGGGGCAGGGTCTTCACCTGGATTCGGTGCTCAGGCCTCGCGGCTTTCGTGCCATCGCGAGCATTCCCAGAATTCCGTCCCACACCGGCTCCAAACTCGTCGAAAATTTCTCGGGTTTGGACGAGCTGTTCGCGGCAAGCATCAACGATTTGACGTCGATCGATGGTGTCACCTCGCAGGTGGCGCGCACCGTCCGCGAGGGGCTAACCCGAATCGCCGAATCGGTTCTGACTCGGTAGCCCCTCGCAGTAACTCGTCAGCCAGCGTCGATGTCTGCGATCGCGACGTCCGGAACCTCCGCGCGCGGCTGACCGCGGAACACGAAGGGCAGTTCGGCGTCCTCATCAGCAGCAACATCCACCACGACGATCTCGCCAGCCTTGAGCTCGCCGAACAAGATCTTCTCAGCCAGGATGTCTTCGATGTCTCGCTGGATTGCGCGCCGCAACGGGCGAGCGCCCAGCACCGGATCGAACCCCCGCTTGGCAACCAACCGCTTGGCGGCCTCGGTGAGGACCAGCCCCATGTCACGATCCGCAAGCCGACCTTCGATCTCGGCGACCATGAGGTCGACGATCTTCTCAATATCGGACGGGGTCAACTGGTGGAAGACGATGATCTCGTCGACACGGTTTAGGAATTCCGGACGGAAGTGCTGCTTCAGTTCATCGGAAACCTTGGCCTTCATCTTCTGATAGCCACCGATCGGATCGTCGGTTCGGCTAAACCCGAGATTAACTGCCTTAGTGATGTCTCTGGTGCCCAGGTTAGTGGTCATCACAATCACCGTATTCTTGAAATCGACCACTCGGCCTTGGGCGTCCGTGAGTCGCCCCTCGTCGAGGATCTGCAACAGCGAATTGAAGATGTCGGGGTGCGCCTTTTCGATCTCGTCGAATAGGACGACAGAGAACGGCTTGCGCCGCACCTTCTCTGTGAGCTGCCCGCCCTCTTCATAGCCGACATACCCAGGAGGCGAACCGAACATGCGAGACGCGGTGTGCTTCTCTGAGTACTCGCTCATGTCGAGGGTAATGAGGGCATTCTCGTCGCCGAACAAGAACTCGGTGAGCGCCTTTGTGAGCTCGGTCTTACCGACACCGGATGGGCCAGCGAAGATGAATGAACCGGACGGCCGTTTCGGATCTTTCAACCCAGCACGAGTGCGTCGAATCGAGCGAGAGAGCGCCTTCACTGCGTCCACCTGACCGATGTAACGCTTTCCGATCTCGGCTTCCATGCCCAGCAGACGGCTCGACTCCTCTTCGGTGAGCTTGAACACCGGGATGCCGGTGGCGCCAGACAGAACTTCAGCGATTTCTTCCTCACCCACCACTGCGGAACCACTCTGCTCGCCGTTCCGCCACTGCATCTCGGACTCGGAACGAGCTGACATCAGCTTCTTCTCGTCGTCGCGCAGTTTCGCAGCCCGCTCGAAGTCTTGGGCGTCGATAGCCGCCTCTTTCTCTAGCCGGACGCCAGCGATGCGCTCGTCGTACTCACGAAGGTTCGGCGGTGCGGTCATGCGCTTGATGCGCAGCCGGGCCCCGGCCTCGTCAATCAGATCGATGGCCTTGTCGGGCAAGAAACGATCACTGATGTAACGCTCTGCCATTTGCGCGGCAGCTGTGAGCGCAGCGTCGGTAATCGTGACGCGGTGATGCGCCTCGTAGCGGTCGCGAAGCCCCTTCAAGATGTCGATGGTCAGCGCAATGGACGGCTCCGCCACCTGAATCGGCTGGAATCGTCGTTCAAGTGCTGCGTCTTTCTCGATGTGCTTGCGGTACTCATCCAGGGTGGTAGCGCCGATGGTTTGCAGCTCGCCGCGCGCCAGCATGGGCTTCAGGATGGACGCCGCGTCAATGGCCCCCTCAGCTGCCCCTGCGCCGACAAGGGTGTGAATCTCGTCGATGAAAAGGACGACGTCGCCCCGCGTTTTGATTTCTTTCAAAACCTTCTTGAGCCGCTCCTCAAAGTCACCCCGGTAGCGAGAGCCAGCAACCAGCGCGCCGAGGTCGAGGGTGTAGATCTGCTTGTCTCTAAGGGTCTCGGGGACGTCGCCCCGGACGATCTTCTGCGCCAAACCCTCTACGCACGCAGACTTGCCCACGCCGGGCTCACCGATCAGGACCGGGTTGTTCTTGGTACGCCTAGAGAGCACAGTCATAACGCGCTCGATCTCGGTGTGGCGTCCGATCACCGGATCCAGTTTGTTTTCGCGGGCAGCCTGGGTGAGATTGCGACCGAACTGATCAAGGATTGTCTGGCTG
>CAYMMF010000054.1:0-10009 GCA_964391475.1 uncultured Propionibacteriaceae bacterium
CGCGGCGAAGGGCCGAGGTGGTGCACGCCGGCGAGTTGATCGCCGGGTTGCTGCTGTCTGCCGGTTCGCTAACTGCTTTCGGCAACACGGTTCCCACGTCGTTCCTGCGGTTGGTGCCGAACCAGGAGGCCCCCACCAGGGTTTGTTGGGGCTACCGCAACCGGTCGGCACTCGTCCGGGTGCCGCTAGGTTGGGAGGGTGTTGGCGATCGCATGCTTCGCGACGCCAACCCGCTGGAGCCCCCAATGCCCGGGCTTGATCCGGACGCCCAAACCGTCGAGATCCGCTCCCCCGATGGGTCTGCCAACGTCCACCTGCTGATGGCCGCGGTTGCGATGGCTGCTCGACATGGGCTGCAGCACCCGGAGTCGCTTCGGGTGGCGTCCGCTTTGGAGTTGTCTGGGGACGCGGCCGGGCAGTCGTTCCCCAGGCTTCCGGGTTCGTGTTCGGCTGCAGCCGACGCCCTTGTCGACGACCGGGCACGCTACGAAATCGACGGGGTGTTCCCGTCGGGCACGATTGACGCCCACGTCGCCATGCTGCGGGCGCACCACGACGCGGATCTGGCCCAGCGGATCGCCGGCGATCGGGACGCGGTTGCCGCCCTGGTTCGCAAACACCTGCACTGCGGCTGAAACCGCGCGTAAGCACTGCGGGTGTAGCCGCAAAATAGCGTTGCTGCTACGCCTAACGTCGAGTCAGGTACCCGGCCAGGTGCTGCCCGGTGAGGGTGGACGCGCCTGCTGCCAGTTCGGCTGGGGTTCCTTCGAAGACGACCCGTCCGCCGTCGTGGCCCGCGCCCGGCCCGAGATCGATCACCCAATCGGAGTTGGCGACGACCTCTTGGTGGTGGGTGATCACGATCACCGAACGTTTCTGATCCACCAGCCGGTTCAGTAGCGCCAGCAGGTTCTCCACGTCCGCGAGGTGGAGACCACTGGTGGGCTCGTCCAGGACGAACACCCCGCCCTTATCTCCCAGGTGAGTCGCTAGCTTCAGCCGTTGGCGCTCGCCGCCTGAGAGTGTGGTCAGGGGTTGGCCGATCCGGACGTAACCCAGGCTCGCGTCCGCCATACTGGTGAGGACGGCATGGGCGGCAGGCAGCCGAGACTCGCCTTCGGCGAAGAACTCGACGGCTTCGCTCACCGTCATGTCTAGCACGTCGCGGATGTTCACCCCATTCAGCCGATATTCCAGAACCTCGGCTCGGAAGCCTTTGCCTTGGCACTCCTGGCAGACGCTGGTGACGGTCTGCAGGAAGCCGAGTTCGGTGTAGATCACCCCGACGCCGTTGCACGCCGGGCAGGCGCCTTCGGAGTTGGCGCTGAACAGCGCCGGTTTGACGCCGTTGGCTTTGCCGAATGCCCTGCGGATCGGCTCGAGCAGCCCGGTGTAGGTGGCCGGGTTGCTGCGCCTAGAACCCCTGATGGGAGTTTGGTCGACGGTGATCACCCCGTCCAGCGGCGACACTGAGCCTTCGATCAGCGAACTCTTACCAGAACCAGCCACCCCGGTAACCGCGACCAGCACCCCGAGCGGAATGTCGAGGTCGACTCCGACCAGGTTGTTGGTGGTGGCGTTGCGCACCTCGAGGACGCCGGTGGGTGTGCGAAGTTGCGACTTGAGTTCGGCGCGGTACTTCAGATGGCGTCCGGTCAGCGTGCCACTGGCGCGCAGCCCCGCGACATCGCCGGCGTAGACCACCTCGCCGCCCGCCGGGCCAGCGTCTGGGCCGAGGTCGACCACGTGGTCGGCCATGGCGATCACGGCCGGCGAATGCTCCACAACGAGGACGGTGTTGCCCTTGTCGCGCAGCCGCAGCACCAGCTCGATCATCCGAGCAACGTCGTGGGGGTGAAGCCCGATCGTCGGCTCGTCGAAGACGTAGCTGACGTCGGTGATCGACGAACCGAGGTGGCGGATCATCTTCAGGCGCTGCGCCTCACCGCCCGAAAGCGTGCCGGACGCCCTAGCCAGGCTCAGGTACCCCAGGCCGATGTCGACGAACGACGCCAACAGCGCCTCGAGGCTTTCTAGCAGCGGGGCCACGGACGGCTCGTCCAACCCTCGCACCCACCCCACCAAGTCGCTGACCTGCATGGCGCAGGCGTCCGCGATGTTGACCCCTTTGATCCGCGACGACCGGGCTAACTCGCTGCGCCGGGTGCCCCGGCAATCCGGGCACCGGCCGAACTTGACGGCCCGTTCGACGAAAGCCCTGATATGGGGCTGCATCGCGTCGGGGTCTTTCGAAAGCATCGACTTGGTGATCTTGCCTACCAAGCCTTCGTAGGTGAGGTTGATGCCGTCGACCTTGATCTTGGTTGGCTCCTTGTACAAAAGGTCGTGCAGTTCCCGTTTGTTGTATCGGGCGATCGGCTTGTCGGGGTCGAAGAAACCCGATCCGATGAACACCCGGCCGTACCAGCCGTCCATGCTGTACCCGGGCACCTTGAACGGCCCCTGACGCAGAGAGAGGGTCTCGTCGTAGAGTTCCGCGGTGTCGATTTCTGAGACGCTCCCGGTGCCCTCGCACCTGGGGCACATGCCTCCGACAAGTGTGTACGTCTTCTTCACCGCCCTTGCTCCGGCGCCCCGCTCGACCGTGATCGCGCCCGCGCCGGTGACCGAGGGCACGTTGAACGAGAACGCCTGCGTGGATCCGATGTGCGGTTGGCCGACGCGGCTGAACAACACGCGGAGCAGCGCGTCGGCGTCCGTCACCGTGCCCACGGTCGATCTGATGTTGGGCGCCAGCCGCTCCTGGCTCACCACGATGGCGGCGGTCAAGCCCTCCAGGATGTCGACATCGGGACGATCGAGCGTCGGCATGAACCCCTGGACGAACGCCGAGTAGGTCTCGTTGATCAGCCGTTGGGATTCGGCAGCGATCGTGTCGAACACCAGCGACGACTTGCCCGACCCCGAAACCCCCGTGAAAACGGTGAGTTGACGTTTGGGAATGTCGAGGTCGACTTCTTTGAGATTGTTGACGCGCGCACCCCTGATTTTGATCAGATCATGGCTGGTTGGCATCGGTCACCTCCTGCGGTTGGTTCGGCTGGGTTGCTACAGCGCCAAGCCGATGTACTTGGTCTCTAGGTACTCCTCGATCCCTTCGAAGCCACCTTCTCGCCCCAGTCCGGACGCCTTTACGCCCCCAAAGGGCGCCGCCGGGTTCGAGATCACCCCGGAGTTGATGCCCACCATGCCGGTTTGGAGCCGCTCCGCGACTGTGATCGCCTCGGTGATCTTTGTCGCGAACACGTAGCCAATCAGCCCGAATTCGGTGTCGTTGGCAAGCTCCACCGCCTCGTCGACGGTGTCGAAGGCGAGCACCGGGGCGACCGGGCCGAAGATCTCCTCCCGCGCAACCCGGGAGGCCGGGTTCACGTCAACCAGCACGGTCGGGTGCATGAAGTAGCCCTCCCCGCCGACCCGGCGTCCCCCCGTCAACACTTTGGCGCCGTCGGCGGTGGCTTGTTGGACGAGCGACTCGACGTTATCCAGCGCGGCGGCTGAGATCAGCGGTCCCACTTGCGTACCCTCGGACAGCCCGTCGCCGATCGTCATCGCGCCCAGCGCCTCTGCGAACCTACTTGAGAACTCCGAGACCAGGCTGCGGTGCACGATGAACCTATTGGCTGCGGTGCAAGCCTCCCCGATGTTGCGCATTTTGGCCTGAACCGCGCCTGCGACCGCCCTGTCTAGGTCGGCCGATTCCAGCACCACGAACGGGGCGTTGCCGCCCAACTCCATAGAGGTGCGAAGCACGTTGCCGGACGCCTGGGCGAGCAGTCGGCGTCCCACCTGTGTCGACCCGGTGAAGGTGAGCTTGCGCAGCCGGGGGTCGGCGAGCAGCGGGCCTGTGGTGGCGGCCGGGTCGGACGACACGAAGCAGTTGACCACGCCGTCGGGGACGCCGACCTCGCGCAGCACCTCGACCAGCAGCAGCGCGGTCAGCGGGGTGGCCTGAGCGGGCTTGAGCACTACCGTGCAACCCGCGGCGAGCGCTGGCCCGATCTTGCGGGTCGCCATCGCCAGCGGGAAGTTCCACGGGGTGATGGCCAGCACCGGGCCAACCGGCTGCTTAGTGGTGATCAGGCGGGCGCCGCCAAGTGGGGCGACCGCGTAGCGGCCGTGGACGCGGGCCGCTTCTTCCGAGAACCAGCGAAAGAACTCCGCCCCGTAGGTGACCTCGCCGTGCGACTCGGCCAGCGCCTTGCCCATCTCTAGCGTCATGAGGGTCGCGAAGTCGTCCGCCCGTTCGACGATCCGCTCGAATGCCGCCCGGAGCAACTCGCCGCGCACCCGCGGTTCGGTCGAGGCCCACGATTCGCCGACGGCGGCCGCGGCGTCCAAGGCAGACATCGCGACGGCGGGGGTGGCGTCCGCCACGACGACTAACGGACGCCCGGTCGCCGGGTTTTCCACCGGCAGGGTGGTCGGCTCGTCCAACCACCTACCCGCGATGAAACTCGTCTTCGGCACTGACTCCAACAAGGCTGCAACGTCGGTCATCGGAACCTCCCTGACTGTTACCGGACAAGACTACGTCGGCACTTTGACGCATCGCCCTAACGCACACTGAACAGTGACGAAGAAGCGTCGAGGCCGAAGTGGCCACCATTTCTCCGGAGCGGGATACCACCCGCATTAGTTATGCCATCGTTGTACAACCAAGTGCCGTTTCGGCTGACGCCGCCATTGAGAGAGGCAAATCGCCCCATGACAACCGACACCAGCGACCTCGTTACCATCACCGACGCGCTCAAAGCGGGTGGAACCGCGACAACAACGGTTCCCGGGTACGACCGCTCGAAGGTCACCGCGGGAATCGCGCACATCGGAGTGGGCAACTTCTTCCGCGTCCACGAGGCGCTCTACACCGACGATCTGATGGCCACTCGCGCCGACCAACTTCAGTGGGGCATCGTCGGCATTGGGCTGCGCGAAGGCGCCGGGTCGGAAGCCAAAGCCCGCGCCTACGCCCAGCAGGATTGCCTTTACACGGCGACGCTGTACACATCCGACGATGGGCAGCAGCGCTCGCGCATCATGGGCGCGATGGTCGAATACCTCTACGGCGCCGACGACTGGGCGGCGGTGGTCGCCCGCCTGAGCGACCCGGCGATCCGAATCGTGTCGCTGACAATCAGCGAAGGCGGGTACAACCTAGACGAGCAGACCGGCGAGTTCCGCGCCGACGACCCCGAGGTCGTCGCCGACCTGGCCCGCGAGCACCCGCAGACAGTCTTCGGGGTGATCACGGCGGCTCTAGCCGCACGCCGAGCCGCGGGCACGGCGCCGTTCACCGTGATGTCATGCGACAACCTGCGCAGCAACGGCAACACCACCCGCAGGTCGGTCGTGGGCTACGCGCGCGCCCAAGACAGTGAGCTGGCCGAATGGATCGAACGGTCGGTGGCCTTCCCCAACTCGATGGTTGACCGCATCGCGCCAACCGTCACCGCCGAATCCCGCGTCCAACTGAACCAGGCCACCGGCATCGACGACGCCCTGCCCACGCTGACCGAGGAGTTCACCCAATGGGTGGTAGAAGACAAGTTCCCCGCCGGGCGTCCGGCATGGGAGGACGTAGGCGTCCAGGTGCGGCCCGACGTTGAGGCATTCGAGGCGATCAAAGGACGCTTGCTCAACGCCTCCCACATGCTGCTGGCGTTCCCGGCTGCATTGGCTGGCTACCGGCTAGTGTCGCAGGCGGCGTCCGACCCCGACATCGTCGGCCTGATGCGGACGTTCATGGCGAAAGACTCAGTGCAGTTCGTCGAGGCGCCAGCCGACGTCTCGCTGGACGCCTACCAGGCGATGGTCGTGGGGCGGTTCGCCAACCCGCACGTGCCCGACACCGTCTTGCGCGTCGCAAGCGACGGCGCGTCGAAGGTGCCGGTGTTCCATCGCAGAACCGCAGAGAAGCTGCTCGCCAAGGGCGGGGACGTCCGCCGCGAAGCCCTGCTGATCGCCGCGTACCGCGCCTACACCCGTGGGGTGGACGAGCACGGCAACGCATTCGAGGTGTCCGAACCGCGACTGACCGCCGACGACTGGAAGCTGCTGGGTTCGGACGACCCGCTAGACGCTCTGCGCGCGTCGCCGTTCGTGGCGTGGAGGCTGGCCGAAAACGAGCGGTTCGTAGACGCCTACACCCGCATGGTGACGCTGTTGGCGACCGAAGGCGTCCACGCGGCGCTGCGCTACGCACAAGCTGACCAGGCATGACTGCACTACTGCAACTCGCGTTGGACGACATTTCCCGCGAAGACATCTTCGGGTTGCTGGAGCGGGTGCACGACGTCGTCGACATCATCGAGGTGGGCACCCCGCTGCTGATGCGCTACGGGGTGGGCATCATCGCCGACATCAAACGGCGCCACCCGGACGCCGTGGTGCTGAGCGACGCCAAGATCATGGACGCCGCCTACCTCGAGGCAAAACTGTCGTTCGAGGCGGGTGCGGACTATGTGACGATCCTGGCGCTCACCGACGATGGGTCGGTCACCGGCGCGGTGCAGGCTGCCCGCGAATGCGGGGCGAAGGTGGTGGCCGACATGATCTGCGTCCCCAACCTCGCAGAACGCGCCCGACTACTGGCCGAGCTTGGTGTGGACGTCCTAGCCGTCCACACCGGCGTCGACCAGCAAGCACTGGGACGCACCCCGTTGGACGACCTGCGAACGCTGAGCGCCAGCGGCGCCGGCGTCCCACTGGCGGTTGCTGGCGGAATCAACGCCCGAACGCTGCCCGCGTACCTGAAGTTGGGGCCAGCCATCGTCATCGTCGGCGGCGGCATCACCGGGGCAGAAGACCCGGCGGCCGAGGCGTCCCGACTCGCCCGAATCATCAAGGGAGACAACCGATGAGCGTCACTGAAAACCTGCGGGCGATCCTGGCCGAGTTGACCCGCAACGCCGAGCACGTGGACGAGCCGCAACTGGCGGCTGCGGTGTCAGAGATCGTCGCCGCCCGGCACATCTTCCTGGCAGGGGCCGGACGCTCGGGGGTGGCGATCACCGGGTTCGCAAACCGGCTGATGCACCTGGGAAAGTCGGTCTCTTTGGTCGGTGAGATCTCGAGCCCGCACTCCCAACCCGGAGACCTGCTGGTAATCGGGTCGGGCTCGGGGCAGACCACCAGCTTGGTTGGCCTCGCCACGAAGGCCAAAGCGGCGGGGTTGAGGATCCTGCTGATCACGATGGACGACACCTCCGCCATCGCCGAACTAGCGGACGCCGTCGTCGTCCTGCCGGGGGTTTCACCCAAGCTGCGCGCTGGCACGGCGATCACGTCTATCCAGCCGATGGGGTCGGCGTTCGAACAGATGTCGTTCCTGGCCTACGACGCGTTGATCCTCGAACTCATGGACGCCCTGAGCGAAACCTCCGACACGATGTTCCCCCGCCACGCCGATCTGGAGTGACGGGGATTTCGGGAGGCTAGCGGCTAGAGGTCTTCCAACGCTTCTGGTGATTCGGGGAGGATCTGGCCGCCGTCCACAACGATTCCCTGACCGGTTATGTAACGTGCGCCATCCGAAGCCAAGAAAGCGACCGCCTCGCCGATGTCTTTGGGTTCGCCGAGGAAACCGGCCGGAACCGAACGCGCCATCTGAGCCAAGTACTCGTCGCCAAGCGCACGCAGGCCGGGGGTAAGGATATTGCCGGGCAGAACGGCGTTCACCGTCACGTTCTGGCGGGCGAACTCAATCGCAGCCGACCGCACGAAACCCATCTGGGCAGCCTTGGTGGCGCCGTAGTGCGCCCAACCTGGGAAGCCCGTGTAGTTGCCCGAAATCGAACTGGTGACAACGATGCGGCCAGACCCCGACGCGACCAGATACTCAGCCGCTGCCTGGACGGCGTGGATGGTGCCGCGCACGTTGACGTCGAAGATGAACGAGATGTCGTCGTCGGTCATGTCGACGATCCGCGCTTGCGGGTAGACGCCGGCGTTGGCTGCCAGAATGTCGAGGCGGTCGAACTCAGAGACCACCGCCGTCACGACCTCTTCGCATGCCGCGCGGTCGCGAACGTCCAGAACGTAAGAGGTGAAACCGTCCGCGCAAGCAGCCTCGCACTCTTCTGCGGTGACACCGGTTACTGCGACCCTCGCGCCATGGGCGACAAGGGCGTCCGCGATACCCCGCCCGATGCCCACGGTACCTCCGGTGACGAGCGCGACCTTTCCCTTTAATAGTCCAGACATGTGGCCCTCCTTGGCTAGTGCCGTCCCTTCCATAGTCACAAGAATCGGAGGTGGGCGCTCGGTTTCGCCAATAATGGTGGTCTATTTCAGCGGTTGTGTGGGTGGAGCGTCCGGTTGCGTCAGGCGTCCTGTTTTTGTTCGGGGAGCGGCTCAGCGGCCGGGACGACGAGTAGCGCGAAGACCGACACGAGCCCGACCACGAGCAGGGCGCGTTGGACGCCGAAGTGGTCGCCAAGCAGCCCGAGCAGCGGCGGGCCGCCGAGGAAGGCTGCGTAGCCGATCGTCGAGACAACGCTGAGTCGGGCGTGGGCGCGGGACGGGTCGTCGGCAGCCGCCGACATGCCGACGGGGAAGCCCATGCTGGCACCGACTCCCCAGATGGCGACCCCGACGAACGCCAGGGTGGGACCGCCGAAAACGACGAGCAGGCAGCCGAAGAGCGTCGAGGCGAACAGAACGCGAAGCAACGGGACGCGTCCGTAACGGTCGAGCAGACCGGTGCCGAGGACGCGTCCGGCGGTCATGAACGTGAGGAAGACCGCCAGCGCGACTACGCCAAGTGCGGGTTCGAGGTCGTAGCCGTCGACGAACGCCACTGCCATCCAGTCATTAGCGGTGCCTTCGGTGAACGCGGCGGCGAGCACCATCACGCCAACGAGGAGCGTCCTGGGTTCTAGCCACGCCGAACGTCCGTCGGTGTGGGGTTGGGCGTCGGATTCTTCTGCGGAGTTGCCGACGTTGGAAAGGAACTGCCTGGTTCCCCACAACACGACGATCGCCGTGAAGGCGACAACGACGCCGATGTGGAAGATGATGGGCGTCCGGAGCCACACGACGAGGGCGCCGACGAGCGCACCAACGACGGTGCCGCCGCTGAAAGCGGCGTGGAACCAAGGCATGATCGCCTTGTCAAGCGCGCGTTCGACCACGGTCCCTTCGAGGTTTTGGGAGACGTCCCAGATTCCGTTGCCAAGCCCGAACATGAACATGCTGGGCATCACCAGGTAGTACGGCGCGTGCAGTGCGACGGCGATCGCCGAGATGAGCAAGCCGGGAACGACAAGGGCCATACCCAGTTGCACGGTGCGCGCCGCGCCCAGGCGGTGGGCGATCTGCCCGGCCACCGGGAGACCGACGAGGGCGCCGGCTGAGATGGCGAGCAGCATCAGGCCCAACTGGCTGGGCGACAGCGAAAGCGTGGCCTTGATGTCGGGAAGATGAGCCATCCAACTAGCGAGCGAGAATCCGTTGACGGCGAAGATCACCAGAACGCCGTTGCGAGCGGCAGCCACGGTGGGCGGGAGATTGCCGCTTGGCTCTGATCCGACTCCTGAGACGTCACCATTTGCCATGGGGAACACACTACACGCCATGCGTACGCTCGTACACATTAGGGGGTGGGGATGGGCGCCCGGGGTCATCCTTAATTAATTCGTCTCTTTACGCCGCGAGCAATCGTGACGGATCTTGGATTTCATTCACGACGATTCTTGGATTTCAATCACGACGGATCTTGGATTTCAATCACGACGGATCTTGGATTTCGGTGGGACGATGTCGAACTAGCAGCTGACAGGGCGTGACTTCAGGCGCTGACTTCTCGCTGATAGACGCGGACGGCGTCTTGGTCGATCACCATCAACCAAGGCCGACTGTCGCCGAGCCGGATTCCTAGTCGCAAGCCGTCGCCTGGGTCAGTGGGGCTTTCTAGACTACGGATCTCGTCGACCAGCCCGCGCAGGCACATCAGCGCGTGCAGTTGCTTCTCCGCGGCCCAGGACAGAGA
>CAYMMF010000054.1:10019-11319 GCA_964391475.1 uncultured Propionibacteriaceae bacterium
TCTCGTCGACCAGCCCGCGTCCGTCCTTGTCGATCCGGACGAACCCGAGCACGCTGGTGACCTCGGCGGAATCCTCCTCGATGATGCCGCTGACAAGCACGTTCAGGATCCCGTCGGCGCCAGCGACTGCTTCAACAGCTGGGATCACAGCGGCGGTTTCCCTTCCGGCGGCGACGACTGGCAAATCAAGGGTGACGCCCAGCCGCGTGACTTGGAGGCGTCCTACCGACACGGTGAGACTGAACTCGGGGATGGCTTGCCCCGCGAAGCCCGCCACTTTGGTCGACTTGCCGGTGTGCGGGTCGACTCGGACCATGCGACTCTCTTGGTCGAAACCGTAAATGTGCGTGCCGTCAGTGCCCGTAACCGCAAGGAAGAACGGCAACCCAACCCGGGTGAAACTGCCGCCCGACGCCATCAACAACATGCCGGGAGCGAGACCTGAGCTTTGCAGGACGACCGTGCCGTCCGCCAGCGCGAGAGGCCGTTGGTATTGCACGTATTGCCCGTCCGCCAGGTATTCCTTCGGGATGGGCGCTTCACCCAAGTAGTCACCAGCCTTCGAAAAGTGGGCCAGCCTGAGGTGAGCCGCGTCCAGAAACCACCAGGTTTCGTCGGGCAACTGGGTTCCGTAGCTCGGCCCCCAGGTCACCCCTTCGCCGCCTGGGGAGGTTCCGAGGCGGTCAGGCGCGTCCCCATAAGGAAGGGCGAACAGTTCGCTCCACGCCGGGCCGAGGGCACTCGGCTCATGCAGCACGATCCGATCAAGAGCTGCGAACTGTTCGTTCGGCGTCGGGCTTGGGGTGGGGCTGAGCGTGGACGCCGTCGAGGACGGTGACGACGTGGACGGCGACACCGACGGTTTGGGTGTGCAACCCGTGACGAGGACGCTCAACACCAACAAAGCTAAGACCTGACGCATCGGCCACCCCCTGGGGTTGGAACTGGGCTAGTTGCTGACCCGAGCGGTTCACAGGACACGAATTTTACGCCCGAAAACGGGTGTGGTGAATAGTGCAGGTGGTGGGCTGAAGCAGCATCGACGCGTTGAATCATGACAGCGGTGTACAGCACCAGCAACCAGGCCTGTTTAACGCCACAACGCCGCCACCGTCCTCAGGGCGAGTCAGGCGCGGAAGGGGTCCATCGAACGGTTGATGTTACGCGGCTGCGTCCTTTCGGCAAGTTGGCGAGTATTGGAGACATACCGCTTCGGCGCCTATCGAAAGGAATCCCTAATGACCAATGCAACTTCCTCCGTCCCCCAGATCCAAGGCAAACTCGTCAGGATCTTCACCTC
>CAYMMF010000055.1:0-11220 GCA_964391475.1 uncultured Propionibacteriaceae bacterium
ACACCAACACGGTCTGCTCGATGTCGCCCTTGTCGAGACCGTACGCAAGCGCGGCCGCAGTGGGTTCGTTGATGATCCGGTCGACCTTCAGGCCAGCGATCTCGCCAGCTTCTTTGGTCGCCTGGCGCTCAGCGTCGCTGAAGTACGCAGGAACTGTGATCACTGCGTTGGTGACGCTCTGGCCGAGGTAAGCCTCGGCGTCCCGCTTCAGCTTCATCAGCACGCGCGCGCTGATCTCTTGCGCGGTGTACTTCTTTCCGTCGATCGTGACCGACCACCCGGTGCCCATGTGCCTCTTCACCGAACGGATGGTGCGATCTACGTTCGTGACGGCTTGTCGCTTCGCGACCTCCCCGACCAGCACTTCGCCGGTCTTTGTGAATGCAACAACGGACGGCGTTGTGCGGGCGCCCTCGGCGTTCGGGATAACTGTGGGCTCGCCGCCTTCGAGAACAGAGACGACGGAGTTGGTGGTGCCGAGGTCGATACCTACTGCACGTGCCATGGTGAATCCTCCAGAGATTGGTTGATAACAAGTTGAGCCTATCAGACTCAACCTAGGTAGTTGAGTTCACTCGACTCAACCTTCTGCAACTGCCAGATATTCCTCGGTTTCGAGCAACAAATGCATTTCGCAACGTTGATCGCGGGTCGCCAGACAGGATGAGGTGCCGCGCAATAGTCCACACTGGAAGCATGACCGTGGCACCGCGCGAAACCGCGTCCGGACCAAGCATCCGAACCAGGCTGCTGGTGACCATCGTCGCCCTGATGGCTGGCAGCCTGCTTCTGGCTGGCAGCACTGGCTACATCCTGCAGCGCGGCAACCTAGCAAACAACATCCAAGAGCAACTCACCCTCGAGGCCCGGGAGTTCACCACGCTCGCCACTGACACCATCGACCCAGAAACCGGTGCCCCATTCGCGACTGTGTCCGCTCTGCTTCGAACATCCATCCAGCAGCATGCCTTCGCGCCCGCGGACGGCGCCGTCGGCCTGGTTTCGGGCCAAATCGAGTGGACGGCCCCCACGACGGTGAAACTGCGGATCGAAGAGGACCCGGATTTCATCGGGCTCGCCAACGGTCACGCCGATTCAACTACGACCACACAAGGACGGTTCACCACCGCCGAACACGACCTGTTCTACCTGGTTGTCCCGGTGAGGATCGCCGCGACGGACGAATCCGGGGCCCTGGTACGCGCCGTCGATTTTGCGACTATCACCGCACCGCTAAACCGTACCTACCGGATGTACGCCGCTGTCGCTTTCCTCGTCACGGTGATGGCGGGACTCGTCGCCTGGTCGATAATGGGACGCCTTCTGTCACCTATCACCTGGCTTAGGTCAGCCGCGGGCTCCATTGGCGAACAGGATCTGACAAGCCGGATCCCCGTCCGAGGTAACGACGACCTTTCATCGCTTACCGTCACAATCAACAAGATGCTGGATCGGATCGAGGATCTCGTCGAAGGGCAACGTCAACTCCTCGACGACGTCGGACACGAACTGCGGACCCCGATCACGATCATCTCTGGCCATCTGGAGTTAGTCGACGCGGAAGACCCAGACGATGTGCGGGCAACCCGAGCCCGAGCGCTCGCCGAGACCGACCGAATGCGGCGCCTCACCGAAGATTTGATCTTGCTCGCGGCGTCCCAACCGAGCGACTACGTGATCGCGGCGCCGACCGAACTAGCACCGCTGACCGACGAGACTTTCGAACTCGCCCGCGTGATGGCGCCGCGAACCTGGCGCCTGGAATCGATCGCCGACGCGACTCTCAACGCGGATGAGCAGCGACTCAGGCAAGCCTGGCTACAACTGGTTGACAACGCGATCAAGTACTCCCCGCCGGACGCCCCCATCTGGGTGGGAAGCGAGGTGCGGGACGGTCACGCGCGGCTCTGGGTGCGAGACCTCGGCCCTGGCATAGAACCCGACGAGCGCGATCAGATCCTCCGGCGTAACGTGCGCGGTGAGACCGCGTTGAAGTCAGGGCGAAGCGGCAGAGGCTTAGGGCTGGCGATCGTTTCCAAGATCGTGGCAGCTCACGGTGGACGTCTAGAGATTCAACCCGCGGCCGAGAGCGGAAGCGTGGTCAGCATGGTCCTGCCCATCCAATCAGCATCCAATGGAGACCCGTCATGACCCAGATCCTGATAGTGGAAGATTCCGAGCACATCGCCTCGTTCGTAGCCCGCGGCCTTCAGTCAGCTGGCTACGCCACCCACGTCCTCGACCGAGGAACCGGGGTGGCCGACTTCTTGGCGTCAGTCGACTTCGACCTGGTGATTCTCGATGTCGGGCTTCCCGACATCGACGGGTTCACCGTCCTTTCACAGATCAGGGCACGAAACCTTTCGATCCCCGTTGTCATGCTGACTGCGCGGACCGCCGTCCGGGATCGCGTCGCCGGCCTGGAAGCGGGGGCGGACGACTACATCACCAAACCATTCAGTTTTGAGGAACTGCTCGCCAGAGTCAGAGCCAGACTCCGGGTAGCTCCGGGGGAGCCTGCGTTGACCTTGCAACGAGGCGACCTATCCCTCGACCTGCGCACCCGTAGAGCGACCGTGGCGGACAAAGAGATCGAACTGTCTGCCAGGGAGTTCTCTTTGGTCGAGATGTTCCTTCGCAACGCGGGTGCGGTTTTGAGCAGGGAGCAGATTCTGAGTGCAGTGTGGGGCTACGACTTCGACCCAGGGTCGAACGTGGTGGACGTCTACGTCAGCTACCTGCGACGAAAACTGGGAGCAGATCGGATCGAGACGGTGAAGCGGATGGGGTACCGGCTGGTGTGACGCCTGAATCGGAAGGAAGCTGAACCTAAGCGAGACTGAACCGAGTCTTGCCAGATCAATAAATCCGCCGGGGCGAAGTGAACCTTCGCCCCGGCGGATTTGTCATGTCAGTGCACACTCAGGCGGCGCTGTCGGGGTTTTGAGCCCACAGGTCGGGGCCGAACACCTCGTAGCGGATCTCCTCAGGCGAAACGCCCCTGGCAATCAGCGCCTTGCGAGCTGCGAACATGAACGGTAGCGGCCCGCACATGAACACAGTCGCGTTCTCAGGAAGCTCAACCTCGGACAGATCCATCAGGCCCGGCTTGGCAGGGTGCAGGGTGGGGGCGTCTTCTGCGCCTTCCTCGTACCAGTTCTGGGCTTTGGCGTCCGGCATCGCAAGAACTTGGCGGCGAAGGGAACCGTACAGAGCGTGAGTGTCGTGGGACTTGTCTGCGTGGAAGAGGCGGACGGTCCGGTTCGGCTGACGACGAGAGAGGTCTTCCAGGATCGCGGCTACAGGCGTGATTCCGATTCCCGCTGACACGAGTACCAACGGGTTGTCGTTGTCTTCCAGGATCAGGTCGCCACAGGGCTGCGACACGTCCAAGACGGTGCCGGGCGTCGCGTTATCACCAAGCCAGTTGGACACCTGGCCGTCGGGTGCGCCGTCCTCACCACGGACGCGCTTAATGGTGACCCGGAGAGAGTCACCACGCGGGCCGGTGGAGATTGTGTACTGACGTAGCTGCCGCGTCCCGTCCGGCAGGTCAACGGCGATTGCAACGTACTGACCGGTCTTGTGGGGCGGCGTGACACCCTCAACGGGAGCAAGCACGAGCGAGAAGATTTCTGGGCTCTCCTCGAAGCGCTCGACCACGCGGTACTTCCGCCACGGCTCGTCCGGATTCGTTCCACCCAGAGCATAGAGTTTCGCTTCTTCTGCGATCAGCGCACAACCGAAGAGCCAGTAGACCTCGTCCCAAGCGGCGGCGACCTCGGGGGTGACCGCGTCGCCCAATACCGTCTTCACGGCCTTGAGTAGATGGTGGCCTACGATGGTGTACTCCTGCGCCCTGATGCCCAGCGAGACATGCTTGTGCGCAACCCGCTGCATCACCGGAGTGAAGTCGGGAGCGTTGGGATCAATCAGGTTCACTGCGTACGCGACGACGGACGCTGCGAGTGCTTTCGGCTGCTCGCCGATGGCTTGGTTAGCCTTGTTGAACACCCGCATGAGTTCGGGGTGCGCAGCGAACATATCCGGGTAGAAAACCTTGGTGATCGCTTCGGCATGCTCAGCGACTACCGCTGCGGTGGCCTTGACGATGGCCTCAGATTCAGGTGAAAGCTTTATGGGGGAACCCTTCCGGTCGACGACGATGTCGCGCCAAGAATAACCACGTGCAGGGCTGCTTAGAAAATTCTGAGAGTGCCGATTTTCGTTCCCAGCAAGCCCGCCGAACGGTGGCGCGCCGCCTACGCTCGCTGTCTTATGGTCGGCCTCGCTGCGGCGACGGGTTCGGGACCCGTTTTCCGTGATGCCCCGTGGGGTGCTTCCCAGCCTGGGAGCGGATTCCGGAGCCGCCGCGCGGGTGGGGTTTGGCGGTCATGGTTTCCGTCGGAGTCGCGGAACTTGTTGGGACAGCGGTTCTTACGGGAGCCTGTTTTTCGGCTGGGACGACCACCGCTGGCAGGGCTTCTCGAGAACTGTTCGGCTGATGGTTCGCAGTGACGATCAGGAAGCCGACGAACCCAACGGCCAAGAGAGCAAGGATGGCCCACCACATTTTGCGCATCCTCGCCTCCTTGGTTGTCTTGGTTAGCGGTTGTTCGGGCACAAATGATTACGAGTGGTGCGATCCGTGACGAGCGTGACGCTGGGTGCCGTCGCAGTCGCCCTTGTTCACCTTAGCCTTCGTCTTGGTCTGCTGACCGGCAGGCTTTGTGGTGGCGTTGCCGCTGCCGTCGCGCTTCCGCTCCTGCTTGTGGGTGCCGTCGCACTCGCGGTTTTGCTTCTTTGCCTGGTCGGCAGGCTTTGTGGTGGCGTTGCCACTGCCGTCGCGCGCGTGCTTCCGCTCCTGCTTGTGGGTGCCGTCGCATTCGCGGTCCCCAGCGTTTGCCGGCTTCGTGTTGGTAGTGTCGAAACGCGACTGGGTAATGGGAGCCTTTGTCGGGGCCACTCCATCACCCGCTGCGACTGCTGAGGACGCCAAGCCGACCAGCCCGCCGCCGAGCAGAGCACCTGCCGCCAATCCTGCGAACATTTTCCTTGTGAACATCGTTCAAGCCTTTCTGTGATTACTTCAAGATGTTGCACTACCAGTAGACGGGCTCAACATGAGACTGCCACTAGACCGGGGTTAGAGCCCTCTAACCCCACGCGGACTTCCCCCTTCTACGCAAGTGAGACTCTGCTTGATGCATACTGAAATCATGCGCGTGCTTGCCACCGGTGGAGCCGGTTATGTCGGATCTCACACCATTGTCGAATTGTTAGAGAACGGCCACGAAGTCCACGTGGTAGATGACCTGTCCAACTCGTCCTACGAAGCTCTGAGTCGGGTCGAGGAACTGACCGGGAAGTCAGTCGGGTTCACTCGTACAAATATTCGCGACGAGGCGATCCTCGACCGGGTTTTCGCCGATTTCAAACCCGAGGCGGTCATCCATTTCGCTGGTTTGAAGGCTGTGGGCGAGTCGGTCGAACAGCCCCTTCGTTACTACTTGGAGAACGTCGGGGGCTCAGTCGCTTTGTTCCGCGTCATGGATCGTCACGCTTGCCGCACGATCGTGTTCTCATCGTCAGCCACTGTGTACGGCATGGCGTCGGAGCCGCCTTTCACCGAGGACGCTCCCCTGCAAGCCACCAACCCATATGGCCAAACCAAGGCGATGATCGAGCAAATTCTGCAAGATTTGGCTGTCGCTGGTAGTTGGCGGATCGCGCTGTTGCGTTACTTCAATCCAGTGGGCGCGCACCCGTCGGGACGGATCGGGGAAGATCCTGCGGACATCCCCAACAACCTGTTCCCGTATGTCGCGCAGGTTGCAAGCGGACGACTGGACGCGCTGCGGGTGTTCGGCGACGACTACCCAACCCCCGACGGAACCGGCGTGCGCGACTACATTCACGTGTGCGACCTCGCCCAAGGTCATCAGGCAGCTTTGGACGCACTAGCCGACCGCGAAGGTTGTTTCGTGTGGAACCTCGGCACCGGCGTCGGAGCGTCCGTGCTGGAAGTGCTGGCAGCCTGGAGCGCCGCTGTTGGACGCGAACTGCCTTACCAGATCGTGGCTCGTCGCGACGGCGACGTTGCGGTGTCGCTGGCTGACCCCAGCAAGGCGCGCCGCGACCTCGGATGGGAAGGACGCCGGACCCTTCAGCAGATGTGCGAAGACCACTGGGCGTGGCAGTCAGCCAACCCGAACGGCTACTGACATCTGAACGCGATCAGAACGGCACCACCTGAGGTGAGTAGTGTCTGAGGTGAGTAGTGTCGCAAATGTCACGCGCTATCCCCCTGTAAGTCGGGTTGGACAATATTTCTCTCGCTAGTCGAACGAATTAACTCGTTCGACTACCAAACCCACCGACTTATTTGTATGGTTTCCATACCAACTAGCGGATCGCGGCCCCGATCGCGGATTCCGCACCCAAGATGGAGCGTCCATGACCGAGGCACCCCTGACCCTGCCGGGTCTCCTCTCACACCCCGGACGCCCGCTGGGTGGGCCAGTCGCCCAAGCCGAGATGCGGGTTGCCAACATGGGGCTGCTGCTGCGCCGAGTGGCGGCCACAAACGATCGGTCACGAGCGCAACTCGCCTCAGACACTGGGCTATCGAAAGCCACCACGTCCAGCCTCATCGCAGAACTGGTCGACCGCGGTTTGGTTCGCGAGGGCACCTTGATGAGAGAGGGGACGGTTGGGCGTCCCGGCATGAGCGTCACACTCGACGGCGCATCCGTGACCGGCATTGGGCTTGAGATCGGCATCGACTACCTGACGCTCACCGCCACCACACTCAGTGGCACGGTACTGCGGGAGTCAATGTTCCCGATAGACACCCTCCACCTCGAAATCCCTGCGGTCTTGGACAGGGTTTCGCTTCACCTGCGCCAAACTCTGTCGTCGCTGGACGCGTCGGGCGTCCGGGTCATCGGCATCACCATCTCGCCCCCAGGGGTGATCGACTACTCAACGGGGACACTGCGCTTCGCACCCAACCTGGGTTGGTACAACGTCCCGATCGTCGACGAGTTGACGCGCCGCCTTGACCCCGACACCCCGACGATCCAATTGGAGAACGACGCCAAACTGGCCGCGCTCGCCGAGTACAGCAACTACGCTCGTGACGGCGTCCGCGACCTGCTCTACCTGAGTGGCCAGGTGGGCATCGGCGCCGGAATAATTTCAGAGGGTCGCCTCGTGCGAGGCTGGCTGGGTGCGTCCGGCGAAGTCGGCCACATGCCGCTGGATCCGAACCTGACTCTCTGCAACTGCGGACGCCGCGGCTGCTGGGAAACCATCGTTGGCCTCAACGCGTTCTTAGAGTTGGCAACGGGCGATGACGACAGCCTGCGGAACTCAGCTCGGCCATTAGCGGATCGCCTCCATACCTTGCGGACGCTCGCGGACGCCGGGGACGCCAGAGTGCTGGCTGCGCTGGCGACCATCACCGCGCGCCTCGGCGTCGGAGTGGGAATCCTGGTGGACGTGCTCAATCCAAGGGTCGTCGTGCTAGGTGGGTACTACTCTCATTTCGGAGACATGATCCTGGGCCCGCTAGCCGAACTTCTGGATGCCCGCCGGATGACTGAAAACCGAACAGAGTTAGCCACTTCGCAACTCGGCCTGATGTCGGCAGCTCGGGGAGGCGCTGCCCTCGCACTGGAAAGGGTCTTCGACGACCCGACGATCGTCCCCTTACCCCCACAGCCCTGATCATTCGGCTAGTGAACATATCTCCACCTAAGCGTTACAAAAGCCTCTCGACAGCGGTTACCGGACGATGTAGATTATTCGCCAAGAGTCTGAACTAATGCGACGACTTGTCGCACAGACAATAAATCGACAGATGAGGGGATGACACTGATCATGATCTCCAAGCGCTTACTCGCGATCGGAGCGGTCGCCGCTCTCTCGCTAACCGCCTGCGCCGGCGGCACGGGCGCCGGTACCGGCACCGGTGCTGGTGGCGGCGACAAGCCCGCCGAGGGCCCAACGACTATCAAGTTGGTCGCGGCCGAATACAGCAAAGACAACACCAAGGCCTTCTGGGACCAGTTCGCGACGGCTTACAAAGAGAAGACCGGCAACAACCTTGAGGTTCAGGTCGTCTCCTGGGACAACATCGACCAGCAGAGTTCGACGATGATCCAGAACAACCAGCCGCCCGACATCCTCAACCTGAACGCCTTCGCGTCCTACGCCGCAGACGGATTGTTGTGGAACAGCGACGAGGTTCTGCCTGAATCCGCCAAGGCTGACATTCTGGACACCTTCGTCAACTCCGGAACCTTCGAGGGCAACTTCTACGGCTTCCCCGATCTTTCAAGCGCTCGCGCGTTCTTCTACAACAAGGACCTGTTCGACAAGGCTGGCGTCAAGGAAGCTCCCAAGACGTGGGATGAGTTCGAAGCCACCGCCAAGAAGATCACCGCGCTCGGCGACGGCGTCGTCGGGTACGCGCTCCCGCTAGGCCCCGAAGAGGCTCAAGGCGAGTTCTCGATCTGGGCGTTCAACAACGGCGGCAACTGGAAGACCGACGGCAAGTGGACGATCAACTCCGACGCCAACGTCGAGACGCTGACCTTCATGAAGAAGATCACCGACGAGAAGCTCACCCAGAACAACCCGGCTAAGACCAACCGCGCCGATGCGTTCGACCTGTTCAAGTCAGGCAAGGCCGGTATGGTCGTCGGCTTCTCGCCGTTGTCCGCTGCCATCGACAAAGACAAGCTCGTCAACTACGGCATCGCCCCGATGCCGGTCAACGACGGCAAGGATCCCCGCACCCTGGCGGTCACCGACTACCTGATGGCGTTCAAGAAGGATGGCAACCAGGAGGCCGTGAAGGCGTTCTACGAGCTCTACTACCAGCCTGACCATGTCAATAAGTTCATCGAGGCTGAAGGCTTCCTGCCGGTAACCAAGTCCGGCCTGGAGTGGTTCAGCAAGCATGAGAACCTCAAGGTTTACCTTGACACGCTGCCGAACGCAGTGCTCGCTCCCACAGACGATCCCACTTGGGACCGTGTGAAGCTAGCTGTCCAGCAGAACATCGGCGCCGGCATCTCCGGCGATCCGAGGGCGGTTCTGGACGACCTGCAGAAGACTGCGGAAACCGCCAAGTAATCATGGCAAGAACAGCGCGAGGGCGGCGACGCCGTCACATTGGAAGTATCGGCGTGGGTGAGGCCCTGCTCTGGCTGGCTCCCGCCCTCGTGCTGATCCTCGGCGTGGTGCTCCTACCAGCGATCATGCTGGTGGACGCCTCGCTGGCCAAGTTCTCCATCACCGGTCTACGTAAGGGCCGGGCCGGGCTGGAGAACTACCTCAACGTACTCACTCACCCGATGCTGCCCACGGTTTTATTGAACACCGTCTTGTGGGTGGTCCTCGTGGTCGCCTTTACCATCCTGTTTGGCTTGGCGATCGCCCAGTTCGCGCAGAAGGATTTCTTCGGACGCCGGGTATTTCGAACTGCGCTGATCCTGCCTTGGGCAGCCTCATTGGTCATCACCTCGCAGGTGTTCGTCCTGCTGTACGACTACAACTACGGCTTGCTGAACCCTTTCCTCCAACGTCTTGGCATCATCGGTGGGCCGATCGACTGGCTTGGCGATGACAACTACATCCGTTGGTCGATGATCCTGGTCGGCGTCTTCGTGTCGCTCCCCTTCACAGTGTTCGTGTTTCTGGCAGGCTTGTCGGCCATCCCGTCCGACGTCTACGAAGCGGCCAGAATCGACGGGGCTTCCAGTTGGCGGACGTACACCACAATCACACTTCCGCTGCTTCGTCCCGCGATGCTGATCGCCACGGTGCTGAACACCATCTACGTTTTCAACTCGTTCCCGATCATCTACACGTTGAACGATCGGAACCCTGGGTTCGCAAACGACACCACGATCACGTTTATGTACAAGTTGGCGTTCAAGAGCCAAGAGAAGGACGTCGGAATGTCGGCTGCCGCTGGCATCCTCAACGTGATCTTGATCCACATCGTCGTGGCGGTCTATCTCAAGATCGTGGACCCGAGGAAAGATGAGTCCCTAGCATGAGCGCCACAGTTACCTCCTCACGCCGGCGTGGGTTCAAGCCTGTTGTCATGTCTGCTGTGGGCTTCTTGCTCGCGCTGGCGTTCGCGATGCCTTACGTGGTGATGCTGCTCGGTTCGTTGCGCACCAGCCAAGACAACAAGACATCTCCCCCGTCGTTCCTTCCTAGGGTTTGGCAGTGGGATACCTACTCTCAAATCCTCGCCGACGAACGTTTCATCAACTGGCTGAAGTCGTCGATCATCGTCGCTGGGGCGTCCACCATCATCGTGATCATCGTCGCTATTCCGGCCGCCTACATCACGGCTCGGACGCGGTTCCCTGGGAGAATGGCCTTCCTGTTCTTGGTGCTCATCACCCAGATGTTCAGCCCCACCTCGTTGGTGGTTGGTATCTACCGACAGTTCTTCGAGCTGAACCTGGTTGACACCTACGCCGCGCTGATCATCACCAACGCGGCATTCAACTTGGCTTTCGCCATCTGGATCCTCAACGGCTTCTTCAGTTCGATCCCGAAAGAGGTCGAAGAGGCCGCGATGGTGGACGGCGCTGGCCGGATCAAGGCGCTCACCAGAATTTTGCTGCCGCTCACCGCCCCAGGAGCGGTCACGGCAATCATCTTTACTTTCATCGCCGCGTGGAACGAGTACGTGGTGGCGCTGACGCTCATCATCAGCGATGAGCGCAAGCCGCTCACGGTCGGTATGCGCGCCTACATCACCGGCTACGAGCAGCATTGGGACCAACTCTTTGCGGCGTCCGTCATCGCGATCGTGCCGGTGGCGATCCTGTTCGTGCTCATCGAGAAGCATCTTGTTGGCGGTTTGACCGCTGGCTCGGTCAAGTAGGAGAAACCCATGATCCATTTCGGTACCGGTGGATGGCGCGCCATCATCGGTGATGGCTTCACCAAGGAAAACGTTCGCCGTCTGATTCAGGCGCTGTGCGACCGAATGATCGCCGAGGGGGTGGCGTCTCGTGGAGTGGTGGTCGGTTACGACCGCCGGTTTCTCTCCGATGTGGCCGCAAAGTGGTCATGTGAGGTGTTCGCTGGTAACGGCGTCCCGGTGACGCTGATAGGACGCCCAGCCCCAACCCCAATGTTCATGTGGACGGTGCGCAACCAGGAGCGTCCTTACGGCATCGCGGT
>CAYMMF010000056.1:0-7007 GCA_964391475.1 uncultured Propionibacteriaceae bacterium
GTCGTCGTAATTCTCTGTTGTGACCCCGACAATCAAGTAGTCGCCCAAATCCTTTGCTCGAGCAAGCAGTCGACGATGCCCCTCGTGGAAGAGATCGAAGGTTCCGTAGGTGATGACTCGCACACCAGCCTCCTTTTCCGTCGGAATATCACGACTTTAGCGCCTAGGGAGTGTTATGGGGATGTTGCAGCGGCTGAGCCACTGTTGGCGGACGCCTATTCGTGATCATGCCACCGCCAAAGGTTCGATGGTCGGAAAACCGCGTCTGAGTCGGGGCGCCTGTCGGTGACGACGGATAGGCTGACTGCATGCATCCCAGACTTCGCCACATATTGCGCGACACCCCATTCGGATCTTGGGTGCGGCTAGCGATGGCCCGAACCAGCCGAAAGCCTGCAACCTTGAAGCGCCGCCTCAGAAACGACCCGGTGCCAGAACTGAAACCGTTCCCCGAAGCCCGCTACCTGTTTGCCGTGGGCATGATCCCGCGCAACTACGGGGGGCGCACTGCGTCCATCCTGAACAAGACCAAGCTCTTGGCCGAGGCTGGGGTCAAATCTGAGATTCTCACGATGAACTACAGCGCCGAACTACCCGACATCGTGGAGTCATTGCGCGAGTCAGGTGTGTTGTCTGATCTGGTCAGCGTCATCAATCTGCACGAGGTGCTCGGGGGTCGGCCAGACCCCGACGCCGAGGTGATTGAGCACCCCGTCGACATCCCCAAGTTGGTTTGGGAACGCCAGGCGGACGGCGTGGTGTACCGCTATTACAGCGAGCGCGGCGTGTACCGGATGTACCGCCGCTATGACAGGCACGGACGCCTCCTGGTCGAAGACCACTTCAACCCGAACCGGGGCCGGATTTCCCGGAATGACTTCGATCAGACCGGCCGAATCAGGCGAACCACCTACTACGACCTGCACTACAACAAGCAACGCCAAGAGGTTTATTACCGGCCCGACGGCACCCCGTACATGAACCGGTGGCACGTGGTAGATCCGAACACGCTCGCGACTTCCATCCAGCGTGTGACGTTGTTCGACAATGAGGGCAACATCACCAAGGTCTTGCACTCTGCGGACGAGGTGATCCAGGAGTATCTGGATCGTCTTGTCGGGAAAGATCACGTTTTCTTGTCTGTCGAATCCCGCGCCAGCGACAAAGAGACGCTCCCGTGGCAGCGTCCAAATGTGAAGCAGATCTACGTCCTGCACAACCCGCATTTGAGCGCACCCTTCACCCTGCCGTCCCGCATCAGGCCGATCTACCGGCCACTACTCGAGGCGCGCAACAAGGTGGCTGCCACAGTGTTCCTCACCGAAGCGCAACGTGCGGACGCCGAGGTTGTGTTCGGCGAAACAGCGTCTTGGAAGGTGATCCCGCACGCCGCCCGAGAGATCGTCGACCACAAGGTGAAGCGCGATCCGAAGTTGGTCGTGATGCTCGCTCGGCTGGATCAGCAAAAGCAACTTGACCACGGAATTCGTGCGTTTAAGCATGTGCTGGCGCGCGTCCCCGATGCCCGCCTGGAGATTTGGGGGCAGGGAACCGACAAGGCCAAGTTGGAGCAACTGATTCAGACCCTCGGTCTGGGTAAGTCGGTCAAGTTGATGGGCTACACGAAGTCGCCTGATTTGGTGTACCAGAAGGCTTCGGTCACGTTGTTGACAAGCAAGTACGAGGGGTTCGGGCTCGTCGTCCAAGAGAGCCTGCTCAACGGTTGCCCAGTGGTCAGCTACGACCTCAACTACGGCCCCTCAGACATCATCGTGGACGGTGTGAACGGCTACCTCGTTCCGGTAGGTGCGATGAAGGCTCTCGCAGGGCGGGCCGCCGACATCCTGGAAAACAAGGAATTGGCGACTCGGCTGAGTGGCGGTGCTGCGGACGTGGCCAAGACGTTCTCAAGAAAGGCGATCCAGGCCCGCTGGTCTGCGTTGTTCAACGAGTTGGACGCCCAAGGTTGGGGGGACGACGAGCCGACCAACTCCTAGCGGTTGGCCAGATCTAGCGCTTGCGGCGCATCCAGAAGAAAATGCCGCCGCCTGCTGCCGCAACCAGGGCCACGATTCCTGCAATAAGGCCGACGTTCACCCCTGGGCTGTTGTCGACGGTTCCGGGGGTCGTGGGCGTCTGGGGGGTTTCGGTGGCCTCTGAGGTCACTGACTCGACGCCGTCGGTTAGATCCGGGGACGGCGCTGGGGGCGTCGGCGCGGTGACCGAGATGGTCGGGCCACCAGATTGAACAACCTCAACCTCCGGCAACGGAGTGGCTGGAGGCGCCTGGGTGGGACGCCCCCAGGGGTCGGTTTCGGAAAGGACGGGTGGCTGCTCCTGGCTGCCCTGCCACGCCGCGTCTTTGATGGTCGTCCACTTCCCCTTGCCGTAAGCGAATTGGAAGGCGCCACCGATCAGATCGCCGTTGGCGCTGTTGACGCGGTAGTGGACCGTGTAGGTGTCCTTACCCAACCCGTCGTCCAGTTGCATCGTGATGTTGCTGCCCTCGACGATGGGTGCGTTTTTCGTGACCGGTTCGCCCTTGGAGTTGGTGACCACGAGTTTTGCGACGCCATTGTCGAGTTCGTGCCCGAAAGCGAGCGTCACCCAGCCTGGTGGCCGGGTGAGTTCCTGCTTGGCTCGGGGCTCGCTGGCAAGCAAAGGATCCGCCGCATGCGCCGCTCCAACCGGGAGCATCAGCATAAGAAGCAGTGCCCCGACTACGAGCCGGAATAGAGGTTTCACGGTGCTCCCCTTGCCTTACGATTGGGTGAATCCTAATGATCAGAATTTGGACTCAGTATAGCTTCGGCTAGGCTGGGCAGGGATTGTGGGGCATTTCAAGGCGTTCCCGCGGTCTGTTCGGGAGGGAAAGGATCGAGTCTGTGGATCGATCGCTCAACACAAGCGAGTCCGTAAAAAGAAGGCATGGAGCATTGGGGCGGCTGCTCATGATGGCGCTCGCCCTGGTCTTCCTGGTGGTCCCATCGTTGGTGGCCGCGCCTGCGTCCGCGAACGTCTTCGCCGACGAGGAGAGTCTGAAGGTCCCGGGGCCGGACGCCTGCCCAACCATCGCGAAGCCGGCGCCATTCGAAACCTGGTTCAACATCCCCGACATGGAAAAACGCGGGTTCTACGACCCGAAGAACAATGTTCCGTGGGATTACGCCATCAAGATTGGTCAGGTCATCTGCGGCGCAAAGCAGGGTTCCGAAATCAAGATCGGCATGTACTTCATTCGGGCACTTGGCACGATGACGTCAGAGACCGAGTTAGGCGATCGTCCGGAAACCGACCCCGAGGTCATCTACCGGGCGTTGGAGCACGTTGCTAAGAAACGCGGTGTCAAGATCGGGTTGGTCTTGGACGGCGGCACCATCACCCCGAAATCCGCGACTAATCTGATCAACAAGCGGCTCCTCAGCATTCCTAATCTCAAGATTTATTGGTGCGACAACGGGTGTTTCAACACGAATAAGGCGAGCGTGTACCCGTATGCCATCAACCACGAGAAGTTCCTCACCATCAGCGACACCATCTGGGACAACTCCGGGGGAACGCACCCGGCCGTCTTCTCCAGTTCAGGCAACTTCGCCCGCAGCCAGGTGCGTAACTACTGGCAGGAGTCCTCGCTGATCTACGACGACAAGAAGTTGTTCGACGCGTTCAGCGTCCGTTACGACGGCATGGCATCCTGCGCGTCCACGGGATGCTCCACAGACAAAGGCTTCCCTGCGGGGCTCCAGTTAGTGAAAGACCGCGGGATTTGGGTTGACCCGATCTACCGTCACTACACCGACGCAGGGCGCGGCACCGCAGTCTCGTTCTCTCCGGCCACATCGACTGCGCCTGACTTCTACATTCAGCAGTTCGACGACGTCGACTGCACTGTCGACAACAAGATCCGAATCGCAATGTTCAAACTGACCGACAGCAAGGCCAAAAATATGGTCGACGCTCTCGTGAGGCTCAAGAAACGCGGTTGCGACATCGACATGGTTCTGACGAGTCAGGGTGGCGCAACCACAATCTCGCCAGCAGTGGTGAAACTGCTGAAGGCAAACAAAATTCCAGCCAAGTGCTCCGCGGTCGCGATGCACACCAAGATGATCCTGATCGGGCCTCAGGTCGGAAACTTCGGCCGGGTGCTGTACGGCACCGCCAACATGTCGACCTCTGGGTTGCGGTATAACGAGGAGCACACGATAACCCTCGATGCCCGCAGAGCATCTAAGGACTATGTCGACGACGTGCGGCGGGTTTACGGCCAGTACATGGCGGGATGGTACGAGTTGGCAGAGGGGTCGAAGGCATGCTGAGAATGAAAAATTCCACTACTGGCCGTCGTTCGAAAGTCGTCTCAGTTGGCGTCAGCATCATCGCGGTGCTCGCGCTGACTCTCGGGTTCCTGGTTGGCGCGACGCCGTCCGGCACAGCTGCAGAAGCCCCCGCGAAGCCAGCGGCTACCTCCGTCGGGTCAAACGCGGTACAGATGACCTGGTCTCCTGTGACTGGGGCTACGCACTACCTGGTTCAGTACTCCGACAAGTCCGCCATCGCGGCTGGCAGCCCTACCGTGCTGGTCACCGAACCCAGTGCAGTGGTAGAGGGCCTCAAGGTGAACACCGCTTACTACTTCAAGGTGGCGGTGGCAGACGCCAGTGGCTCCACCACCGGCAACACGTGGAGCGCTACCGTTTCAGCCACCCCGAAGGACGTTTACGCTGCGCCTACCGGAATCCTGATTGACAACATTGGCGGCAAGTCGATCGAACTCAGTTGGACCGCCATCAGCGGCGGTCCCGGATATCGGGCCGTCGCCACTGCTGGTAAGGACTCTTTCTCGGCGTCCACTCTCAGCACCAGGGTTGTCATCGGTGGCTTGAAGAAGTCGACCAAGTACTCCATCCAGGTCTTCGTGGAGCAGCCCGCCACCAACGGGCTCCCAGCTCTGATACTGGGCCCAGGTTCCAAGGCCGTCCAGGTCACCACGTCCAACCTGGATTTGGCAGCACCTGCGAACTTCCGGGTGACGAAGCAGGCGAGCACCTCGCTCGACCTGGCGTGGGACGCCCCGAACGACATGGATCCGAGCTACGCCTACGAGGTTCAGTACGCGCTCGACTCCGGAATGAAGACCAGCCTCAAATCCGCCAAGTCAGCAGCTGGTGCCCAAGCCATGACGGTCACCGGCCTGTCGAACAACACCAACTATTACATGCGCGTCCGAGTGGTTGACTCCAAGGGGACGGTGAAGAGCGACACCTCCGACTTCATCCTTGGTAAGACCAGGGTTCCCGTCGGCACCATCAAGGGCACCGTCACGGGTGCACCCTCAGGCGATGTAGTGGTGGCCGCCCACACCACGGGTGGGCAGCTTGTAGACCAGGTCGACGTGAAGTCGAATGGAAGCTACGAGCTGAAGGTTCGCCCGGGCAGCTACTACGTATATGCCACCTACCTCGGCAGCGGTGACTACACCTCGCTGTGGGCCGCATCTGGTAAGGACGGGGGACGGATCACGTCCGAGGCCACAGCCATAAAGGTGACAGAGAACAACAACTCGAACGCACCTGCAATCACACTGGGCAAGGGTGCGAAGATCTCCGGCACGATCAAGGATTCGACCGGCAAGGCGATCCAAGCGGTGGACGTCACTGCGCTCTCGGCGCACACCTCCGCCCGCGAGGTGGTAACCCTGGTTCGCGGCGATTCGAGCGGCAACTACGAGCTGCGAGGGCTGTCGGACGGCCAGTACTGGTTGCGCATGATCTACTCTGGCGACGGCTTCAACACCAGGAGCATCTGGGTAGACATCAAGAACGGCCAGATGGCCGCGTTCCGGGTTTCGACTCAGTCGACCGCAACGTCTGTTTCTGGGGTCACGGCGCTCAACGCCACGCTGGATAACGCACCGTTCCGCAAGGCTTACAAGGCCTACATTTCGGGCACCAAGAAGGTTGGGAAGACCCTTACCGCATCGGCCACCGAATGGCTGGCTGGCAGCTACCCGACTACCCGAGCGAAGATGACCTTCCAGTGGAAGCGAAACGGGGCAGCGATCTCTGGCGCTACCGGAACGAAGTACAAGCTCACATCTGCCGACAAGGGCAAGAACATTTCGGTGACCGCAACCGCCACTCGGTACGGCTACCAGACCGGCTCTGCCACCAGTAAGGCGTACAAGGTGAAATAGCAAAAAGCTCTGCGGGCGGCTGTCGATCAGATGATTGGCAGCCGCCCGTGGCGTCCCATCCGAAACACGGTGCGCCACGATAGCTTCGCCGGACGCTCCCCCGGCTCCCAACCGGGCTCACCCAAACCCGCCCGCCAGCCGGTGAACCAGGCCCGCAGGATCGCAGGCTCCCGGCGCCACCGAATGACCTGGATAGCCGTCCAATTCGCTACATAGAACCACGACACCGGCCACGGCAGGCACCTTCTCGCTAACCAGATGCGGTTGCGGGCGTTCATGAACAGATATTCGTCATGACGCGCTGGATCGACCACCGGATGCCCCACCTCAAGGCTGCCCTCGTAGCGGACGCGGAAGCCGGCGTCCCATACCCGCCACGCCAACTCGATGCCCTCGTGGGCGTAGAAGAATGGCGCTGGCCAACCGCCGGTGGCGTCGAACACGGCTCGCGGCAGGACGAGCGCCGTCTCGGCGACAGCGAACACATCGCTGCTGTGGGTTGGGTCGCCTTTGCGAATCCGGGGGATCCAACGGGTGGGCTCCTGCCCACGCCGGTGGGGGTCGACGACCCGGGGTTGGATCATCCCGATGCTTGGGTCGGTGCGGATGAAACGCGCGCAACTCGAAAGGAAGTCAGGCTTCAGCAACCAAGAGTCGTCGTCCAGAAAGAAGATGAACTCCCCCGACACAGCAGGGACGCCAGCGTTGCGTCCCCCGGGAATCCCCCGGTTCTCTGGCAGGTGCACGGTCTTGACGCCCTCGGGCAGACCGGTCGGATCCCAACCATTGCCAACCACGACGACGTCTGAAT
>CAYMMF010000056.1:7033-11169 GCA_964391475.1 uncultured Propionibacteriaceae bacterium
ACCGTCTTGCGCGAGCACAGACTGCACGCCCCTGAGCAGTTCGGCAGGACGCGCCCCCATGGTGAGGATCACCACCCCGAACGAAAACCGTTGCTTCGACGCGTCCACGTCACGGCCTCAATCGGGCTGAGGTCCAGATGGCCAGGAAATGGCCGACGATGACGACCCAGATCGCGCTGGCCAGCACGATGAGCAACAGCCGATCAACCGCCAAAGGATTAGGGGCGAGCGCCCCGACCAAGCTGACCGCCAGAATAACCAGGGTCATCTCGATGGAGTGGTAAAGCCGGTGGAACGGCACGAAGCGTGCCAGCCTACGAAGCGAACCAAGCAGGGTCCCAGTCGGCACCGAGCGGACGCCAGCGCTGTCGGGCAGCGCGGGCAGACCGGCGTTTGTGCGCGCGATCACCACCATCTGATTGAGAGCTTTGTTCAGCCAGATGCCGGCCATCAAAATGGCTCCCCCGAAGGCGTACGCCCACCACGTGGCGGGCTGGAGCTCGCGTCCTCCCAGGAACCCGGCGGCCCGGAACCCAAGAAGCAGCCCGATCGAACCTTCGGCGGCGAAATGCCCAACCTGATCGAGGAAGATGCCTTTGGGGCTGGAAGTCCGCCGCCAGCGGGCAACCTCGCCGTCGCTGCAGTCGAAGAACATCTGAAGTTGGGCCAGCAGCGCGGCTACTAGTGGCCCCCACAATCCGGGGAGCAGCAGGGCCGGGCCTGCGAGGAACCCGGCCAGAATCATTAGCGTGGTTACGCCATTGGCAGAGATCGGCGTCCGAACCAACACCCAGGTGAGGTAGATCGAGAGCCGTCGCATGTACAGGGTGCCCGTCCAGTGCTCGGCGTTCGAACGCGACAGGACGCCCTCGGGCTGGACGACCGCCCTCAGCTCGGCGATGGTCGGCCCGGGCATCTACTTCCTCGACTTCTCGTAGGCGCGTACCACCTCGTCGGTGGGGCCGTCCATCTCAAGAAGCCCGCGATTGATCCAAATCGTGCGGTCGCAAGTGTCACGGATCGACTTCATGGAATGGGACACCAGGAAGATCGTGCCCGCCTCGCGGGCGATCTCACGGATGCGGGCTTCTGAGCGTTCCCGAAAGCGCCTATCCCCCACCGAGAGCGCCTCGTCGATGATCAGAATGTCGTGGGTGCGTGCGGCCGCGATCGAAAACTTCAGCCGAGCCTGCATGCCGGAGGAGTACGTCCGCATCGGAAGGTCGATCGACTCCTCCAACTCGGCGAACTCGATGATCTCGTCGCGGAGCTCTTTCACCTGCGACGTTGTGAAACCCATGGCCAAACCGCCCAGGACGATGTTGCGGGAGCCCGAAAGGTTGGGCAGAAGCGCCGCCCCCACCCCCAGCAGGTTCGGACGCGATCGCGCGTACACAGCGCCCGACGCGGGTGGCGTAAGCCCGGTAACGGCGCGCATCAGGGTGGACTTGCCCGAACCGTTGGCCCCGATCACTCCGATGGATTCGTTCTCGTAAGCGACGAAAGACACGCCTTTGAGCGCCTTAACCTCGCGAATCCCTCGCGTCACCTTCAATATGCCGCTGCGCGCGCTGCCCGCTGCCCTCCCGGTTGAGTACACCCGATAGGTGACGTGCAGATCGTCCACCACAACGACCGGTTTGCCTCGTTCGCCCGGACGCGCCATTTCACTCGCGGCCATAGCGCTCCTCGGCAACCCAGAAGAACGACACTCCGACCACGAGGGTGACGACCGCAAACCCGATCAGAAGCCACCAGTACTGCTCGGGGTACGGGTTGCCACCGATGGTGTGGTAGCGCGCGATCCGCAACACCTGGTAGATCGGGTGGAAGTCGTAGGCCCGCATTACCAGGGGGTGGTTCTCAAGAATCCGGTCAACCGCGAACAGCACGCCGGAGGTGTAGAACAGCAGGCGGCTGATGAACGGCAGCAGCTGGGTGAGGTCTGTAACGTGCACCGTGAGCCGGGCGGCGATCAGGGCGACGCCGGTGTTGAAAAGCGTGAACAGTGCGATGAGCGGGACGAGCCACAGCCACTCCCACGCCGGATAGTGGCCGAATGCGATCAGGATCGGAACCAAAACCACCAAGGTCGCCAAGAACGACAGCAGGTTCTCTACGACGACCGCGAACGGCAGCGTGATTCGGGGGAAGGACAGCGACTGCACCAGGCTTCGGTTGCTGGTGATCGCCTTGGCGCCGTCGTTTAAGCAACCACCAAAGAATCCGTAGAAAAAGACGCCCACCACGACGTACGCGGGGTAATCCGGCGGACGGGCGCCGCCTTGCAGCACTCCAAAGATGAGGCCGTAGATCAGCGCGTTGATCAAAGGCCGAAGGACGACCCAGACGATGCCGAGCCGGTTCTGTTCAAACGTGGAACGCAATCGGTATTGGGCCATTGTCACCACGAAGGCGCGTCGCCGCCACAACTCTGAGAGGTAACGGATCAGCGGTGGGCGGGCGCCCACCCGATGCAGCTCGTGCTCGTGCGCCAACTGCGACAACGACATGTACTAGAACCTCTCTGCGGCTAGCCCCTGGGCCACTCGTAGGCGGCAGTCTACCCCTCTAGCAGCCCTGCCATGGGGAGCCCGCGAGCGGCGCAAGCCTCAGATTTTACTCAGGATCAGACGCGCTGCCAGATCACCTTCATAACGCCCTGACCGGTGTTCCCAATCTTGGCGAAAGACGCCTTGGAAAGATCCAAGCAGCGGCCCTTGATGTATGGGCCGCGGTCGTTGATCCGGACGATAACGGTCTTGCCGTTGGCCGGGTTGGTCACCTTCACTCGGCTTCCCAGCGGCAGGGTTTTGTGAGCCGCGGTCATCGCGTTGGGGTTGAACTGCTCGCCCGACGCTGTCATCTGAGGCTGCCAGTAATGCGATGCGATGCAGCTCGAGCCCTTGGCAGGGCTGAGATTCGCAGAAGACCCGTCGTCCGAGACTGCCAACGGCTTCGGCTTGGGCGTCGGCTTCGGAGGTGTTGGCCATGTCTTAGAGATCGGCTTTGCCTTGGGTGCCACCTGTGGGCTCGGCTCATCCGAAGGGGATGGTGTGGGTCGGGCGTCCGAGCGGGACGCAACCTCAGCCACCCGCACTGGGACGGCCGTCGCAGTGCCATTACCGTCGATTGACTGAATGGAGCCGATCATTAGGCTGGACGCCAAAAGCAAGGCTCCGGACACGGACACAGCGGGGATCAGTGGAAAGCTCACCCCTATATTCTGAAAGAAACCTGAGAAAATGTAAAGCCATCCTCAGGGTCTTTTAGTGTTTGGTCTAAATTGTGGGGACCACTCCAGGCGCTGTGGGCGTCCCTGGGGGTGGGGACGCCCACCGTTCGATGGTTGCTAGTCAGTGCTTTGATTGAACACCAAGGTCTTCGTGACCACGGGAACCGCGCGGCCACCACCGACCGGTTTCCCGATATCGATGTAGTCACCCGCCCTGGTATAGATGCCGTCGATGCACATCACTTGCACTCCAGGCTGTTGCACTTGGATCGCCTGCCCAACGACCTTGGCCCGGTCGTCCCCAAAAACAACCACGACGGGCAGTCGACGCTCCAGCAACGGCCGCACGCCTTTGATCACAGCAGTCGCGAACTCCTGGACGGCCGTGAACGAGGTCAACAACCTGGTTGACATCGCCAACGCGAGCGGACCGTCGAGACGATCGGTGTAGAGATTAATCGCGTCATCGATTGCCTTATGAAGGGTGGTGATCGCCACGTCCGGGATGTCCGCAATCGGGACGTTCTTCAACGGCAACAAATCCGGGATCAGCGACACCGTGCTCCCAATGATCTCTGTGGTGTGAATGCCCGCCCCGACCACCGTGGCGTTGATCGCCTCAGCAGCAATGTGCCGCGTCACCCCACCAAAACCCGGTGACTCGGTAAGCGCCTGCCCGAACAAGACGCCCAAATCGCGACAATCCGATCGCCCTCCACGCTCACCAGCCGGGCACCAATGTCGAGGCAGGAAACCCCAACCAGGCGTCCCTGGTCGTAGACCGCGATGTTGGTCGCGCCTCCACCGATGTCGAAGTTCGCGATCCGATTGATGTTCACGAGCTCGCCCCTCCCGCTTGGATCGCGGTGATCGCGATCGTGTTGATGATGTCGTCGACCCG
>CAYMMF010000057.1:0-10749 GCA_964391475.1 uncultured Propionibacteriaceae bacterium
AGAGCGATTCACTCGTAATGAATAGGTCGGGGGTTCGATTCCCCCGGGCGGCTCCAACACCAGGGTCATCGCAAGGTTGCAATCACACAATCTGGCATTATGACCCTCATCCGATTTTGCCGTTAGCCGGTGATTCGTTCCTTCGAGATTCCTGCTCCGGGTAGCCTGCAAACCATGAAGTCTGCGTGGCGTTTGGTGGCACTGCTGTGGATTGCGGTGCTCGTGGTGGTTGGCGTCCCCGGGGTTGCCCAAGCCGAGGACGACATGCCGTCGTCTTGGCGCATTTCGCGTTACGAGGCGGACGCCGTCGTGGCGGTGGACGGCACGGCCAGCGTCACGTTGGATTTCGATTTCGACTTTTCGTCAGATCCCGGGCATGGCCCGTTCATCACCCTTCCGCAGCGGCAGCGGGTCACTGGCAATCCGGACGTATGGCGCATGATCGACGTCACCGTTGGGCAGGTGACAAGTGGGACGGGGGCATCCGCCCAAACCCTGGTGTCGCAATCCGATGGCAACCTCGTGATTCGAGTTGGCGAGGAAGGTAGGACGTGGACGGGCGTCCAGAATTACAGGCTCAGCTACCAGATCAGGGGGTTGGTCGACCCCGACAACCAGGTGTCGAAGTTGGACGAGGTGAACTGGCAGGCGATCGGACCCGGCTGGCAGGTGCCGATCGATTCGACGAAGGTCACGATCACCGGGCCGGTTGAACCAACACGCATCGCCTGCTGGTGGGGGTCGAATAACGACAGGGAGTGCACCGCTTCTCAGGACGGTAAGCAGGCCACGCTGTCGTTCCTCGCTACGTTGAATCCCGGGCAGCAATTGCAGGCTGTCGCCGGCTACCCGGTTGGGACGTTCGTTGGTGCGGAACCGCGTTACACGAAGCGTCACCATTTCGGCAACATGTTTCCGTTGACTCCGGTGTCCGGTGTCGTGACTGGGTTGGCGTCCGTCCTCGGGCTCGGCATGGTTTTCCAACGCACCAGGCGGGCGGCGCGCGACGAGGTCTACTTGGGGCTCACCCCGGGGCTCAGCCCCGTCGCTGGCCAGTCGGTGGCCATCGGGCGGAACGCAGGCCCGAAGGCGCCGGTGGCCGTCGCGTTCACACCGCCGAAGGACGCGCGCCCCGGTGAGGTCGGCGTCCTCGTCGACGCGACAGCCGACAACGTAGACATCACGGCAACGATCATCGACTTGGCGGTACGGGGGCACCTCACGATCTCAGAAGAGGGCAAGAAAACGTGGCGATTCACTCGCACCGCGGCGGAGGGAGCCGATCTGACTGAACCGGAGCAGTTCGCGATGAACACACTGTTTGGAAAGGCGAAGTCGGTCACCACCAAAGACTTGCGAAAAGAGCGTTACCACAACCTGCAACCGGGTGTCAGGGAGCGGCTGTACGACCGAGTCACGAAAGACCTGCGCTGGTTCAAGCACAACCCGACCCTTAGCCGGGCCGGGGCGATCGCCGTTGGGGTCGGGCTGATCATCGTTGGCGTCGTGCTGGGTGTCCTGCTGGGTTATGTGATCGGGCTTGGCCTAGTGGGGCTCGCTTTCGTGATCACCGGGGCGGCCGTCCTGGTGATGAGCAACAAGTTCGGCGGTAGGACGGCTGAAGGCTCGGCTGTCTTGGCGCAAAGCAAGGGCTTTGAGTTGTACTTGCGGACGGCAGAGGCCGACCAGATCAAGTTCGAGGAGGGCATCGACGTCTTCAGTCGCTATCTGCCGTACGCGATCGTGTTCGGGGTTGCCGACCGGTGGGCGCGGGTGTTTGCGCAACTCGCGAACGAAGGGCGATACGTCGCCAACACCGCCTGGTACGTCGGTTCTGACCCGCTGCACTCTAGCAATTTCGGGAACTCGATGAACTCTTTGAATTCGTCGCTGACCAGCGCGATGAACGCGTCGGTGTCGGCGTCCAACTCCCAGTCGGTAGGCGGAAGCGGATCCTCAGGCTTCAGTGGGGGAGGAGGCGGCTTCGGAGGCGGCGGAGGCGGAGGTTGGTGACGAAACCGGGACGACGCCGGTGAGCCAGTCGTCCACCTCGGCTAGCCATTTGATCTTGTCAGCCTCGGATGCCAGGCTCGCGCTGATGCTCATGCGTGCCAACTGGGCGAGCTGTTCGTCGTCGAAGCCGAAGGTGTGACGCGCAGTGGTGTACTGGTCAACCAGCCGCGACAAGAACAGCAGCGGATCGTCGGCGCCTAACGCGACGGTTGCCCCGGCATCCAGAAGTTGCGGCAGCGGGACGTCGGCCAGTGTCGGGTAGACCCCTAGGTGCACGTTGGACGCCGGACATACCTCCAGCGCAATTCCGGCGTCCACCACGCGCGCCAGCAGGTCAGGGTCCTCGTGGCTTCGGACGCCGTGCCCCAGCCTGGTAGGGCGAAGCGCCGCCACCACCTCGGCCACGTGCTCTGGCCCCAGCAGTTCGCCGCCGTGCGGCACCCCTGGCAACCCGGCCTTCCTGGCGATCCGAAAAGCACCCTCGAATTCGGGGGTCACCCCGAACCTTTCGTCGTTGTTCAGCCCGAATCCGCACACCTCGCCCGCGCCGTGCCCGGCGTGGCGGGCGGCTAGTCGGGCGAGCGTCCGGGCGTCCAGTGGGTGTCGCAGCCGGGACGCCGCCACGATCACCCCAACCTGCACCCCGTGGGCGGACGAGGCTGCGCGCGCCTCGTCGAGGATGATCTCCAGCGCTGGTTGCAGGCCGCCGACCGAGCTCGCGTACGAGGTGGGATCTACCTGAATCTCTAGCCGCCTGGAACCCTCGAGGGCGTCCTCCCTGGCGGCTTCGTTCACGACGGTTCGCAGGGCGTCCTCGCCCTTCACCGCTTGGCGCGCCATGTCGTAGAGCCGTTGGAACCGCGACCAGCCGCGACGGTCTGCGGGCACGTCTAACGCCTTGTTGTCCAGCAGTTCTTCGGATAATCGGACGCCCCCGGCGTCAGCCAGGCGCCGCAGCGTCTCGACGCTCAAGGATCCTGTGAAGTGCAGATGCAGGTGCGCTTTCGGGAGGCTGGTGAGGTCGCGCACAGTAGGCAGACTATCGTCCCGATTTGAAGCCACATACCCCATGGGGTATATAATCGAGTCATGTCTACAGTAGATCTGACCGCGGCAACCTTCGAAGAGACCGCGACGCGCGACGGTATCACCCTGATCGATTTCTGGGCAGCCTGGTGCGGCCCATGCCGCATGTTCGCCCCCACCTTTGAGGCCGCCGCCAAGAAGCACGAAGACATTGTTTTCGGAAAGGTCGACACCGAGGCTGAGCAGATGCTCGCCGGGGCGTTGAGCATCCAGTCGATCCCGACGCTGATGGCTTTCCGCGACGGAATTCTGGTGTTCCGTCAGCCGGGCGCGCTTTCCGCTGGCGACCTGGATCACGTCATCAAGGCGGTGCGCGACCTCGACATGGAGAAGGTTCGCGCCGAGATCGCCGAGCGCGCAGCGGCCAATAGCTGACGATCAGCCGATTAGCCACGTAAACGTCAAAAGAAAGCCGCGGCCCCCGATTGCTCGGGTGCCGCGGCTTTCGCGGTTGTTGGTTACTGGCTGTGGCCCTTGAGCACCATGCGCATGATCGTCAGGTCGAACATGACGAACTTCCAAAACTGCATCAGCAGATTCTGGCGAGCCTTTAAGACCTTCTCGGTGGGCAGTGGCGCGCGAGAGAGATCCGCGATGGGTTCTGGTGCGCCGGGAACGGTTCTGGTGAGGTTCTCCATGTCAAATCACTCCGGGATCAGGAACCAAAGCGGGTACGCCTTGGCCTTGTAGATGAACAGATAGTGCAGCATCAGCTTCACCCAGTGCCCGTGCAGGCCGATCTCGCCTCGGGTGTCTTGGGTGTCTCGTCCGGTTGGGTACTTCGCGTAGTCGGGGACGACGGGCATCATCGTCATGGCTGCGGCGGAGCCCTTCTTCAGGCCTGCTCCAGAGGACGCCACGCATGCGGCCCCCATGTTGGCCATGGACGCCGAAACGGCGGGTGCGGTCGGATCCTTCAGCCTGGCGGCGATGGTCTGGGCGACAGCCTTTCCCATCACGCCCGAGGGCATGCCGGTACGCGGAGGTGCCGGTGCGATCACGGTGCCGTTTGCGGACTTCAGCGGACGGCTGATCTGGTGCGGCGGCGCGAACGAGATGCCTGCAGCGAAAACGTTCGGGAAGTCCGGGCACTCGTACGTCTTCGGCCAGTCCGCGGCACGCCACTCTTCGTAGGGTTTTGGCGTGTAGTCGGCGTCCACCTTCATGAACCCGGACGGGGCGAACATTTGGTCGCTGATGTCTGAGCCGTCGGCGTCGTACGCCTTCATGGGCACTCCGCCGAACGGTGGAATCAGCATGGCGAAGTCGAACTTCAACTCGTGCTTTGAGCCGTCCAGCATTTCGTAGTGGATGACGTCGGGTTCGATCCGTTCGACGTGAGTGCCGCAAATGGCCTCGACGCCACGCTCTCGGTACAACGATCCCGTCCACAGTTCAGAGGTGGTCTCGAACCCCTTGTCGACGAACGTCATTCCGTCCACGCCGAAGTCGCCCAACCGGGCTTCGTTGGTGAGGTAGACCAGCCGCACCTTGTCGCGCACGCCGGATTCGCGTAGCTCGTGGTCAACGTTGAAGGCGTACTCGAACGCTGCTCCCTGGCAGGTGCAGGTGCCGTGCCCGGTTCCGATGACGACTGTGAGCTGTTCGCCTGCCTTGGCCCGCTCGATGATCTTGCCGAGCTCTTCCGCAGCGTGCACCGCGTGATCTGCGGTGCAGACCGAGACGGTGTAGCCTCCCTCGTCGGGGCCTAAGCCGGGGGTCGCGCTGAACTTGAGGTTTGGGCCCGTTGCGTTGACGAGGAAGTCGTAGCCGAGCGACTCGGTCTCGCCGACCTTGCCTTGGCCGGTGTATTCGATGTCAACTAATCCGCGGCCGGAGTCTGCGTCCCCATTGGGACGGATCGCAACCGCCTTCGCTTGGATGTAGGTGACTCCCTTGCGCTTGTAGACAGGCGCAAGTGGGAACACCACGTCCTTCTTGCTCATCCTGTCGACTCCCACCCAAATGTTGGATGGGATCCAGTTCCACTGGGAGTTGGGTGTCACTACAATCACCTTGTGCTCCCTGCCGATCATTCTCTTGAGGTGAAGCGCTGCGGTATGGCCCGCGACTCCCGCCCCCAAGACAACAATGTCTGCCATGGCTACCCCTTCGTGCCTTGAGCTTCCAACCCCCACAGTATCCCCCGGGGGGTATCGTTGGACAAATGGAAATAATTAATGTCTCCATTATATAGACTAGCCGTCGGCGCACGCCGGGGGGCGCCTGGAAGGCGAGAGAACGCATGAAGATCACGGTTGAAGCGTCTTGTTCGAAGCGGGTTACCGCAGAGCGTGCCCGTGTGAACGTTCTGGCGGTCTGGGAGGGCGCCACTCGCCAACGAGCAGTGTCGGGCGCAAGTAAGGTTTCGGCGGAAGCCACAGCCGAGTTCGAGGCGCTCACCGGGAAGGGTGTCGAGTCGTATTCGGTGAACCCGGCTCGCGTTTCCACGTGGCGACCGTCAGCGGAAGATGGACGCCGGGCCGCTCCGCGCACCACGGCGGTTGTTGAGCTTGTGGTCATCTTCGAAGACATGGAAGCATTGTCGAAGTGGGCAGCAGAGAACGCCGAGCGTGAGGGCTTGACGATCAACCACGTTGAGTGGCTGTTGTCTCAAAAAACGGCTACCGCACTCGAAGAGAAGGTGCTCGCCAAAGCGCTTGATAAGGCGCGCGGCCGAGCCTTGGCGCTGGCCGAAGCTGACGGCGCTGTCGGGGTAGAGACCATTCGTGTTACCGATCGCGGATCCGCAACACCGCAGGTCGCGCAGACTATGGCCGGTCGAATGGCAGCGCTGTCTGATCAAGACGAGCAGGTTGTCGTCGTTCCAGAGCAGATTCAGGTCGAAGCGACGGTAATAGCCAGATTCCGGGCTGTCGATGCGCCGATCAACCCTCGTCGCTCCCAGGCTAACTGATCACGCCCAGTAGCCGAGCGGATCAGTCAGCCTCCGTGTCGAAAGGGTTGGTTATTCAGGGCTGGCCGGGACGCGTCCCGCCGGTGAATTCGTTCTCGAATTCGGTTCCTTTTGCTCTTTCCCAACTCGCCCGGATCTCGGATTCAGCTTCAGCTCGACCCGTCCAGACCGCACCCTCAACGGATTTACCCGGCTCAAGATCCTTGTAGACAGAGAAGAAGTGCTCGATCTCCAGCAGCATAAGGTCGGGAATGTCAGTGATATTGAGGATGGACGTCTGCCGCTTGTCCGCAGTGGGGATGCACAGCACCTTGTCGTCGCCGCCCATCTCATCCTTCATCCGGAACATCCCGATTGCGCGGCACTCGATCAGTGCACCCGGGAATGTGGCTTCGGGCAGCAACACCATCGCGTCGAGCGGATCGCCGTCCTCGCCGAGAGTGCCCTCGATGAATCCGTAATCGTTTGGGTATTGGGTGGAGGTGAACAGCGTACGATCCAGTCGGATGCGTCCGGTGTGGTGATCCATCTCGTACTTGTTCTTCGTTCCCTTTGGGATCTCAATGGTCACGTCGAAGGTGAGCGCCGGCTTGAGCTTCGGCCGTTCGAATGAAGCCCTAAGTGCCACAATGCCTCCTGTTTTCCGCAGTGCTAGGCCTCGCAGCCTACCCTTAGTACCTGTAGCCAGACTATGAAGGAGGGCAGGTGGCCGCGAACGATTCCGAGTCTGACGATCGACCCGAGGCGAGCGCTGAGCCTGAACCTCGTCGGCGATGGTGGTCGTACCTCGGGGTTTCGGCTGTCTGGCTAGCCGTAATCCTGGTCGGAGCCGCGATCTGGGCGGTGAAGGTTCCTGGTGCTCATTGGTTCACCTATGAACCCGTGGTCGGCAGTGGTCACTCCTTGCCAAGTGTCGCCCCCGCCCCTGACCCGGTGCTGCAACCGCTGACGCCGTCACCTGTGTCGGACGCCGCCCGCGTGGCGAAAGCGGTGGCTGCCATAAAGATTCCCGCTGGCGTTAAGACCTCGGTGGTGGTTTTGGACGCCTCGACCGGTGACCCGGTGGCAAAGATCAACCCGAAACCGCAGGTGCCCGCGTCCACGATGAAGGTGCTCACCAGCGCGGTCGCGCTTGAGGTGTTGGGCGCCGACAAGCGATTCGAGACGTCGGTGGTCACCGCCAAACCGGGGCGGATCGTGCTGGTCGGTGGTGGCGACCCGCTGCTCGCCACCGCGATCAAGGACGCCGCGGGTGGGGCGTCCTTGGAGGAACTCGCCGATGCCACCGCAAAGGCGCTGAAGGCGGACGGGGTCACGGCGGTCGCTTTGGATTACGACGACAGCCTGTTCAAAGGCCCGTCGTGGCACACCCAGTGGTCAGAATCGTTCCGGTGGTCCGTGGCGCCAGTCACCGCGCTCAAGGCAGACCAGGCGAGGCTTCACGCGCCCACGCCCGGGAACCACGCGATTGCTCGGGATCCGAACCCGTCACTTCGGGCAGCGAACTCATTCAAGTCACTGCTGAGCAAGCGCGGCATCGAGGTTGGGAAGGTTGCGCACGCCAAGGCTACGGGGGCGGCTCCGGTCATCGCGCAGGTTTCGTCGCTAACCGTTGGCGAGATCGTCGAGCACCTACTCAGGGTCAGCGACAATGACGCCACCGAGGCGCTCGCCCGGCACGTGGCGCTCGCGGACTCGAGGGCGGCGTCCTTCGAGGGCAGCGCGGAAGCGGTCGCCGCCAACCTGAAGCGGATGGATCTGTGGGCTAACGGGATGGCGATCAAAGACACCAGCGGCATCTCGTCGAACAATCGCGTGTCTCCTGAAGTGCTCGCCAAGGCGGTTCGGTTAGGGCTGATCGATGAGCGGTTCCGGTCGCTCACCACGGGGCTTCCCGTAGCAGGGGTGTCGGGCACACTGACGAATCGGTTCGCGGCGACGCCAGCTCTTCCAGGGCGGGGGTTCGTGCGCGCTAAGACCGGAACGATCAGGGGGGCGTACACGCTGGCCGGGTATGCGGTCTCTTCGGATGGCCACGCGTTCACTTTCGGGATCATGGCCAGCGGTGGCACCCAGCAAGCTGCGCAGGGTTGGTTGGATGCGGTGAGCAGCGTTTTAGCAGACTGACCTACAGTTGGCGCCATGGTTCTTTTGCCCCCGATCGATACAACCTCTGCGCTGAAAGTGGGGGTTCGGATCGTCCGACCTGGCCCCCCGGTTTCGTTGCCGGAGGCCGAAGCAGTGGTCGCGGGTTTGAATCGGGCGCTGGTCGCGTCGGTCGAACCCGCGTTGGAGGCCACGCGGCTTGGCGTTGAGGCGACCGGCGAGCACGCGGTGATCGACCGCGCCGAATGGCTTCGCCTGAACCTGGAGATGTTGGACGCCATGCTTTCTCGGATCGATTCCGAGCAAGGGCGAGCAAGCCTGGTTGCCCGCATCCAGGGCGGGTGTAATGGCGCCCAGGTGGGCGGCGCATTTTCGTTTGTTGCAACTCGAGTGCTGGGCCAGTACTTCCCGTACCGCCCGGATGGGCTCTTGGCTCTCGTCGCCCCGAACATGGCGGTGGCTGAGAGCGAACTGCGAGTGTCACCGGCCGACTTCAGGTTATGGGTGGCGATCCACGAGCGCACCCATCAGCTTCAGTTCGCCAAGGCGCCTTGGCTTGCCGACTTTTTGGCGGACGCGTTGGCGTCCCTGCTGGATTCGGACGAACGTAACTCTCTACCGCAGCCCGGGATGGGTTTGGCGGGGGTGTTTCTAGGGCCGGAGCAGCGGGCTGCGTTCGAGACGGTTTCGGCTGTGATGGCGCTGCTTGAGGGCTACGCCGACGTGATGATGGACAGGGTTGGTCCCTCGGTGGTGCCGTCCTTGCACCAGTTGCGGAGCAGATTCGCCAAGCGCAGGGCGAAGCGGGGTTGGGCACGCCTGGTCAACAAGCTGTTGGGGATGGATCTGAAACTCGCCCAGTACAAGCAGGGCGCTGATTTCGCCAACGCCGTCATCAGCAAGGTGGGGGTGGAGGGGCTAAACGCCGTCTACGAATCACGCGATTTAATGCCACTTCCCGCCGAGATCGTAGAGCCCGAACTTTGGGTTCAGCGCGTCCACAGCTGATGGCCCGCCGCGCCCTTCCGTCAGCCTCGCTGGCGGTCGTCCAAGCCCTGGACGCTCTGCCTGCGAGCGCGTGGTTGATTGCCTGCTCTGGGGGAGCCGACTCGCTGGCGTTGGCTTGGGCTGCAACTCACGTGTCTAGGCGACGGGGCTCGGGCTGTCGGGCGGTCGTCATTGACCATGGTCTTCAGGAGGGTTCGGACGCGGTGGCCGTCGGCGTCGTGGCGACGCTCGCTGGGTTTGGGCTCGCGGCCGAGGTGGTTCGGGTCAAGGTTGAGCAAAGCGGTGCAGGGTTAGAGGCGGACGCGCGCGCAGCCCGCTACTCCGCGTTGGGGGACGCGCGCCGCCCAAGCGAGACGATCTTGCTCGGGCATACCCTTGACGATCAGGCCGAGACCGTCCTTCTAGGGTTGGCGCGCGGATCCGGAGTCAGATCGTTGGCTGGAATGGCGTCAAGCAGAGGCGATTTCAGGCGTCCGCTGCTGGGGTTAGGACGAGAAACGACCCTGGCTTGCTGCGCGGAGCAGGGGTTGGAACACTGGCAAGACCCACACAACGAGGACGAGGGGTTCGCGCGCGTCCGGGTCCGCAAGAAGGTAATCCCGATGCTGGAATCCGAACTCGGCCCCGGCATCCGGGAGGCGTTGGCGCGCACCGCGTCCCTCGCTAGGGCGGACGCCGACCTGCTCGACTCGTTCGTGGAGCCGGCCCCCCAGGCGGATCCTGCTGCGGCGTGGCTTGCCGGGCTAGACCCTGCCCTACGGGGGCGGGTGTTGCGCCAATGGCTGCTAACCAAGCGCGACGACGAGGTCACAGCAACCCACGTCGCCGCGATAGAACGGCTTGTGACCCACTGGCACGGGCAGAAAGGCGTGGCGGTGCCGGGAGGGCTTGTCATCAGACGTGACGGACGCCTGCGGTGGCGTCCTCATTCGGGGTAGAGTCGGCCCCGTGGAGGCAGCACACGTTCCCGACGAAATCGAGAAAATTCTGCACACTCGCGAGGAGGTTGCGCAGCGCCTCGCTGACATCGCGGCCCAGATAGATGCAGACTACGTGGGGCGCGACCTGCTGTTGGTGGGCGTCCTGAACGGCGCGATCATGGTGATGGCCGACCTGTCGCGGGCAATGAGGTCGCACTGCGAGATGGACTGGATGGCGATCTCGTCGTACGGGTCAGGCACCCAAAGCTCCGGGGTGGTGCGAATCCTGAAAGATCTCAACGCCGACATCGAGGGCCGACACGTGCTGGTGGTCGAAGACATCATCGACACTGGTCTGACGCTTGCCTATCTGATCCAAAACCTGAATTCTCGCAACCCTGCGAGCCTGGAGATCATGACGATGTTCCGCAAGCCGGAGGCGTTGTCAAGCCCGGTGAAGGTGAAGTACGTCGGCTTCGACCTGCCGAAGGAGTTCGTTGTCGGCTACGGGCTCGACTATGCGGGTCGCTATCGCAACCTGGTCGACGTCGGAACATTGGCACCCCACGTATATAGCTGACCTGCATTCGCTCGACGAGGTGGCAGGAATCCACAGCTTCGAGACGCCCACTTTGTGGGCGGTTCCTGAGGAGGTTGCAATGCAGCCGTCTCGAAGGGCTCGGTTCCCTGAGGAGCGCC
>CAYMMF010000058.1:0-10623 GCA_964391475.1 uncultured Propionibacteriaceae bacterium
ATCCCCATGGTTGCAGGCCGCGTTTGGCGTACAGGCGGTTGGCGACGGTGATCTGTTCGGCTCTGGTGGCCTGGTGCGGGTAGGCGGCGAAGTCTGTACCGCCAACGGATCGCCATGTTGCCAGGTTGAACTGGAGGCCTCCGTAGTAGCCGTTACCGGTGTTGATGTTCCAGCGGTTAGTGGATTCGCATTTCGCGATTCTTTCCCACATGTCGGCTCGCGCCAGGTTCAGTTTCTTCCCCGACGATGTGCCGCCGGAGTCTGCCGTCATCGTGCCGATCCGTAACACGTGGGTTACCGGCTTCTTGGTGATGGTTGAGGCGACGACTTCTTGCTTGGTGGGCTTACCCGGAGCCTTGACCGTCCAAATCTCGTCTACCCGGACGCCTTTGCTGCCCTTTGTGTCGACCTTCGTGGTGCCCTTTGGCAGTTTTGCGTCATTGATTTTCTTGGTTTTGAACGGGATCGAGGTTTTTCGTGTAGACATTTCGATCACGATTCGACCGTCGGTGAGGTCATCGGTCTGTTCGCCACTCACCGGCGTTTCGACGCTGGTGCGTTCGGCTGCCCGGGAAACCTTGTGTATTCCGTCTGAAACGGGGGCAGCAACCAGATATGGCGAAGCGTCCGAACCAGCGGACTGCGTGACTACGAGAGCGGCGGTGCCGACGATCAGGGCGGTGGCGCTGGTCGCCAGGGCGGGGATCTTCCCATTCAGTGCCACGGAGCCTCCCACGGTAGAACGATGCCTTGTGAGATTAACCTTACAAAATCCTGAGACATTCTCAAAGTATTTGCCCTGCGAACTTACGAAAGCTCTGATCGGTGCCTCCCCAGCCAATCGGGAGCGTCCTATACAAAAACGGGGCCGACACCCAAAAAGGTGCCGACCCCGAAGCGTATGAAAACTCAGTAAAGGTCGTGGCTCGCAGCGCGTGCCTTGGTCAGGCGCTCGGCTACGTTGTCCCAGTTGACGACGTTCCACCAGGCGTTGACGTAGTCGCCTTTGACGTTCTTGTACTGCAGGTAGAAGGCGTGCTCCCACATGTCGAGCTGCAGGATGGGAAGTTGGCCCACCGGCAGGTTGCCCTGCTGGTCGAACAGCTGGTTGATGTTGAGGCGCTCGCCGAGGGTGTCCCACACCAGCATTGACCATCCGGAGCCCTGGATGCCGTTGGCGACCTCGTTGAACTGCTTCTTGAAGCCTTCGAACGTCCCGAAGTACTCATCGATGGCAGCCGCAACATCGCCGGTGGGCTCTCCGCCACCGTTGGGGGACATGTTCTTCCAGAACACCGAGTGGTTGATGTGGCCACCCAAGTGGAACGCTAGATCTTTCTCGAGCTTGTTAATTGCAGCGAAGTTGCCCGTCTCGCGAGCTTCGGCAAGCTTCTCTAGCGCGGTGTTGGCGCCCACCACGTAGGCATTGTGGTGCTTGGTGTGGTGCAGTTCCATAATCGCGGCTGAGATGTGCGGCTCGAGCGCGGCATAGTCGTAGTCGAGCTCAGGAAGCGTGTAAACCATGGTCTCCTCTTTCGTCGGGACTGTTCTTTGACCAGAACCTCCCACAGCTTCGTTCTATTCCGCAACCGGCTGCGCAGCAGCCGAAAAGGACGCCCGACGTGCAGCCCGGCGCAGCACGTGAAGTAGCCCAGGGCCAAGAACCAGCAGAAGGATCATGCTGGTCAGAGCGCGTCCTAAGTTCCAGCCCATGGAGGTGACCAGGTTGTACAACACGAAGGTATGCAGGTTCGCCATCGCGCCTGCTTCTGGGCGGAACGAAAACTGGGTGTCCGGCCCGATACCGAAAGGCCAGAACGCGAAGTCCATTAGCCAGCCGTAGGCGAATGCGGCGAAAAATGCGTAGCCGCACATCCAGGCGATCTCGCGTCGGCGTCTGGTTGGTTGGTGGCTGGCCGAGTGGGGCAGCAAACCCGCACCCAAGCCGACGAACCCCGCCGCGAGCATCTGGTACGGCAGCCAGGGCCCGACGCCCCCGGTCAGCAGCGCCGAGGCCAGAAGCGTGAGGGAACCTTGGGCGAAACCGAACCCGGGGCCGAAGACATACCCGCCAACGATAAGCAGAAAGAAGATTGGCTCCATGCCGACAGCCCCGGTGCCCAGCGGCCTCAAGACCGCCCCAACAGCGGTCAGCACACCCAACATGGCTAGGCCCTTGGCGTCCAGATCGCGCCCAGACAACTCGGAAAGCACGACCGCCAGCACGAGCGGCAGCACCATAGCGAACACCATCGGTGCCAGGGTCGCTGAGAATCCGATCGAGGGGGTGACGAACAATGGCCAGCTGAATGCGATCAGCCCGGCGATCCCAGCCAAGGTCAACATCAGGCCGCTGCGGCCGGTCATGTCGGCACCACCTCTGAGGCGGTCATGACCGGGACGGGTGCGAAAACCTTAGCCACCTGGGGAGCGTAGGTTGGCGAGGCAGTCAGCACCTCCCGGGTGAGGTCGTCGGCGATTATCTCGCCTTCGGCCATGACGAGCACCCGATCGCCGACCCCGGCGGCGAATTCGACGTCGTGGGTGCTGACCAGCACTGTCATGCCCTCGTGGGCGAGCCTGCCCACGATCTGGGTCAACTGCGTCTTCATCGCGTAGTCCAAGCCCCTGGTTGGCTCGTCCAGCAGCAGTACCCGCGGGTTCGCGGTGAGTTGGATCGCCAACACCAGCGCCAGTCGTTGGCCCTCGGAGAGGTCACGCGGGTCTGCGTCGTGGGAAAACTCGGCTCCCAGTTGCGCGAGCCAACCAGCGGCCGTCCCCGCGTCGGCCCCGGATTCCCTATCGGCTTGGGCCAATTCTTTTCCAACGGTCGGCAGGTACAGCAGATCCGTGGCGGTCTGGGGCACCATGCCGACCAGGCGTCTGGCGTCAGCAGCGGACAGTTCGCGGGGGTCGTCCCCGTCGATGTCGATCCGGCCTGTACTGGCAGTTGGACCAGCCAGCGCCCACAGCAACGACGACTTGCCAGCCCCGTTCCTGCCCATCAAGACCGTGATCGTGCCCCGGTCGAGGTTGAGATCCACCCCAGCTACGGCGGTCGTCCGTCCGTAGCTCACGGTGAGCGCGGACGCCGTGAGCGCCACCGGGCTCACGGGTGCCACCCGATCCGATGGGGGACGAATGCTCAAGTGTTCCCGGCGTACTCTGCGGCGCGCCTCGCGAACCGATGCGGGCACCGTGTCCCAGCCGAGCTGGCGGGCCAAGGCCGCAAGAGGCGGGACGACGTCGCTTACCGCGAGCACGGTCTCGGGTGAGCCGAAGTGGGCGCTGCCGTCGCCGGGCAGCCACACCACAGAGTCTGCTTGGTGAAGCACCCGTTCGAGACGGTGCTCGGCGAGCAACACAGTCAGCCCCACCTCGTGCACCAGGGTTGTGAGCGCCGATAGCACGTCGGAGGCCGCGTTCGGGTCGAGCGCCGAGGTGGGTTCGTCCAAAACCAGCACCTTGGGGTGGGCGGCGAGCACGGACGCGATCGCCACCCGCTGCTGCTGGCCTCCGGAGAGATCGGCGAGTGGACGCCGTCTCAAGTCGGCGATGCCCATCAGGTCGAGGGTTTCTTCCACCCGCTTTCGCATGGACGCGGGCACGATTCCCAACTGCTCCATGCCGTAGGCGATCTCGTCCTCAACCGTGTCGGTTACGAATCCCGCCAACGGGTTTTGCCCGACGTAACCCACGACGTCCGCCAAGTCGCGGGGACGATGGGTTCGGGTACTTCGGCCGTCCACCCTCACCTCGCCCATCAGGTGGCCACCGGTGAAGTGGGGGACTAAACCGTTCACGGCTGCCAGTAGCGTGGATTTTCCCACCCCGGTGCGGCCCACGACCACGGTCAGGTCACCTTCTGGGATGGTGAAAGAGGCCGCGGACAAGATTGGGCGGGTGGCGCCAGGGTAGGTGAGGGTCACCTCGTCGAAGACGATCACGGACGCACCTCCTCGGCAACGTAGGGGTCAGGAATCAGCAGCAGGGGGGCTGTTGCGCTAGCGAGCGCCACCAGCATGGCGGGGTGGAAGCCTGGCCATTGCAGCGGGTAAGTGGACGGGTGAGCCACGCCGGGTGCCGCCACCGACAGCCAGACGCCGCCTGCCACGGCGAGCATCCCGATTGCCACCAAAGCGGTATCACTGGGGTTCCAGGAGTCGGGACGGTGGCGGGTCACCTTCAAGCCACGGCCCGCTTGCCGCAGGCACACCATCGTGGCGACTACCCCCGTCACGAGGCAGCCGACGGCCAGGGCGATTCGGGTGTAGCCGCTGAGCAGCAGGAATCCGCCGAAGACAGCTACCGAGAGGGACGCCGCTGTCGCGATCGCTAGTTTCGGACCTCCAGAAGCGCCGCGCGTCCGACCAAACCCGCGGGCCTCCATGCCGGCGGCTAACGCCAGGGAGCGGTCGATCGCGTCCGCCAACACCGGCACAACGACCGCGGTAACCGCGCGCCAACCGCGTTCACCGCCACCTCGCAACCTTCGAGCCCGACGTACACGCTGGGTGCTTTCGATGAGTTGCGGCGCGACCGACAACGCAACGGTGACTGCGACGGACGCCTCGTACAGTGCCGCCGGAACGGTTCGAAGTGCACGCCGGGGGTTGGCCAATGAGTTCGCAGCGCCAAGGCACAGCAGCATCAACGCCAGTCGAAGGGTGTCGTACAGCGTCGCCAGCAAAGCCTCTGCAGTCACCGGGCCACCGATACGCACGCCAGCGGCCCATTCTGGAAGAGGGATCTGGGGGAGTGCGAACAAGACGGTGTCACCCTGCGGGATTCCCAGCAAAATTTGGAACACCAACCGCATCACGAGCACGAATCCGGCTAGCGCGAAGTAGAACGCCACAGATCGCGCCCAGGGATCCTGGCTTCGCCTGAGGACGATGACCGCGGTCACCGCTAGCCCCATCAGCAAACCCAACAGCGGATTCGTGGAAAGTGAGACTGCCCCGGCGACACCCAGCGCCCAACCCCACCAGGCCCATGGGTGGACGGCGGCTTTCATCGGGGGCTCCTTTTGCGGTGGGCCCCGGTGAGGGCGGCGCTTCCGACGACCATGATCGCCAGTGTGACCGCGGTCGGCACGGGGCTAGACGATGTGACATGCGTCACTCCCGGCTGAGGATCGTCTGGTTGGTATGAATCTGGGGGCGGCAGCTTGCTAGGTGGCTCCCCGGCGCCGAACGCCCACCCATCGGCGTCGCCAGCTTCTGGCTGATAGCTGGCGGCGCCGACGGTGGCGTACACCCAAGGTGCGTAGCTGCCGTCGGGTTGGCGATTCGACTGCCAGTACGACCAGTAGGCGTCGAATCCGACGCTGCACTTGTCGGGGTGGCCATCGATTTGGCAGATCATGCTGTTCTTCTTGATAACGGTGCGACCCGTGGCCATTAAGGCCTGCTCCCCGGTGGCGAATTTGGTCGCGCACGAGAGTTCTTCGCCGACCACCACCCACACTCCCGAGCAGGTGCCCGGGTCGGCGTACGCGGCGCTCGGTTGCCACCACCCCAATGCCATCAGGGTGGTGACAACCACGGCGAGCGCCCGCATGATCGGCAGCGGTCTCAGACGCGAGTGCGTTTGCGCATCGCGAGCCATCCGCCGACCACAGCCACGAGGACGACTAATCCGCCGCTCCACACCAGCGGAGACATCCCGTCGTCGCTGGGTGCCGCGTCTGCGGGAGCCTCTGCCTCGGTTGCTGGGTCGGTTGCTTCAACAGAGGGCTCATTGGTCGAACCCATGATTGTGACCTCGGGACGCGCCACATCCGCGTAGGTCACACCACCTAGAAGGAGTGCGGCCTGGCTTGTGGCAAGCAGGTCTGCCTTGCCTTCGTTGGGGAGCGCTCCGTCGTCCAGCTGCTGCGAGACCAGGTATCCGACCGCTTCGTCGACTGAGTCGCCGGCTGCCAGGACGCCCATGCCCATGACCGCGGTGGAGTTGACGGGGTTGAACCCTGCCCAGGAGCCATCCTCAGCCTGGTTTTTCTCGGCCCATTGAAGAGCCTTACTTTCCGCCTCGTCGGATTCCGCAGACGCGGGCGCAGTGGCCAACGCTAACAAGGCCATGCCGGTGTTGTCGGCGTCCGACGGCTGGTCAGCCGCGTAGCCGTACCCACCGTCTTCGTTCGCCCCCGAGATCAGGTAGCTGACCATCTGTTCGGGGATTGCGACATTCGCCCTGCTGAGCGCAACGATGCCAAGACTGGACGCAAACGGCCCTGGGAAGGCGCCGAATGAGCCGTCCGTGCCGACCGCTTCGGTCACTTTGGCAACCAGGTCGGTGCCAGCGAACGTCCTGGGATCTTCGCCCATGGAACTCGCCATGATCGAGAGCTTGGCCGCCGCCTCGGGGCCACTTTCTAGGTACTTTGCGGTCTGGCTCCTCACGGTCTCAACCAGAGGGTCTGTCTTGGCGGCGAGGTCATTGTCCCCGGTGGCGTACAGCGCCAGGATCGAGTCGACGGTGGCGCCCACTTCTCCGGTCGCGCCGTCCGAGATCTGTGAGGCGACGAAGTTGCCAGCCTTCAGGGCAGCCGCTTGGTCAGCCGCATGGACGGGCGAGGCAACGGTCAGTGTCAGCATCAAGGCGATCCCCGACGCCATGAGCTTGCTAGTGAATCTCATATTTTCCTTTCGCGAGTCCGCGAAAGGAGTGGCCTAATAAAAGCCTGCTTCTGCCCGCGATCCTCGACGGTGGTGGTGTCGTTGTTCTACGAAGGCATTCCGGCTCCGCCTGCTGGCGTCACGGCTGCGGGTCAGCCCCGGTCTCTCACCGGGTTCCCCCTCGTAGTTGCGGTCAGTGTACTCGGTGGTCGTCATTGGTTACCAAGAAGACTCGGTAGCCCTTCGCGCTTGCGCTTCGTTCACACCGGTAGCCCTGCTCGATAAGCCACTTTTGTAGCGAGTCGGCACCCAGGTTTCGTGCGACGACTAGCCGCGCGACGCCCCCGGGAGCGAGCCGCGGGAGCCACGTGCTGAGCAGCTGATGTAAGGCCTGTTTTCCAATTCTGATAGGTGGGTTCGACCAGATCTCGTCGTACCGGGTTGCCTGGTTTACGTCTTCGGGTGAGAGGGTGACCACGCGCTCGCCCACGCTATGGGCGTCCGCATTGGTGCGGGTGAGTGCTAGCGCGCGGGGGTTCACGTCCACAGCGTCCACCACCGCTTGGGGGTTCGCGGTGGCAAGCGCCACCGCAAGGACGCCCCAGCCGCACCCCAGATCCAGCATGCGGCGAGCCGATGCGGACGGTGTGTGGGTGCGCAGCAGCACGCTCGTCCCCAAATCCAAACCGTCGGCAGAGAACACGCCGTTCGCGGTGGTGAACTCCCAGTCGGTATCCCAGAAGTGGACGCCGACGGTGCGGCGCCGCTCGGGTCCAGCTGGAGCTTCGAAGTAGTGGGTCATAGCTCCCTCCTAGCGCGGGATTCGGCTTGGCGGGCTGCCAACTGGTCGTCGGGTGGGTACCCAACTTCTTGCAGGACGAGCCCGTGGGCGGGCATCACCGGTACCTCGCCGCTGCGCGTCTTGTGGTCGAGCAGTGAGGCGAGCCAGGACGCGTCCCGTTCGCCGGCCCCGACCCTCACTAGAGCGCCCACCAGTGAGCGGACCATCGAGTGGCAGAATGCGTCGGCTTGAACCTCAACCTCGAACACGTCTCCTTGCGTGCGGCGGACGGTCAGCGACTGCAGGTTGCGAATCGTGGTGGCGCCCTCGCGTTTGCGGCAGAAGGCGGCGAAGTCGTGCAGGCCAAGCAGCCCGCCCGCGGCTGCCTGAGCTGTGTCCGGGTCGAAGGGTTGTCGGAGGCCAACCACCATGTGTCGCGCCAATGGGTCGACGGGGGATGCGGCGAGTCGGTACACGTACCGGCGCCACACCGCTGAGAACCGAGCGTCGAACCCGTCCGGTGCCTGCGACACCGCGGTGACCACGATGTCGCCCGGCAGCGCCCGCGCCAGTCTGCGCCGCAGCGTCACGCAAAGTGCTTGTGGGTCGCCGGCGTCGAGGTCGACGTGGGCCACTTGCCCCTGGGAGTGGACGCCGGCGTCAGTGCGCCCAGCGACCACGAGTTCGATTGGTGCGCCCAACCTGAGCACCCGCGAGATCCAGGTTTGCAGTTCGCCCTGGACGGTGCGCAGGCCGGGTTGCTCGGCCCAACCGTGGAAGGCCGTCCCGTCATAGCTGATGTCGAGTCGCAAGCGGGTCATTCGGCGTCCGCTCGGACGTAGGTGAGGTCTCGAATCGTTCGCCCGGCGGCGATCCCGCGGGCTTCGTACTTAGTGACTGGACGCCCGCTCCACCGGGGTGCCCACCCCGAAGCCGCGTTGGCTAGCAGGGGGTGCCCGTCGAGGGTGTGCCGCATCCAATCGGCGTAGTCGTCCCAATCTGTAGCCAACCGCCAAGACCCTTGCCGGGTGAGTCGGGGCGCGACCAGATCTGCAAATTCTGCGCTGACTAGGCGACGCTTGTGGTGGCGCGCCTTGTGCCACGGGTCAGGAAAGAACGTCCAAAGCTCGGTGATCTGTTCGCTCCCGAGCAGGGTCGTAAGCCCTTCGACGCCGTTGGCCATCACGAGGCGCACGTTGGGAATGTCGTCTTTGGCCAATTTGACCAGCATCGCGGCAACGGCTGGTTGGTACACCTCGAAGCCTAGATAGTCGCGTTCGGGGTGCCGTTTTGCGGCGGCGAGAAGGACGTCTCCGGTTCCTGGCCCGATCTCGACGATCAGGGGGGCGTTGCGCCCGAATTCTGCGTTCCAGTCGATGGTGACGTCGGTGGCGATCGAAGTGGACGCCTCGCGTGTTTCAACCGACACTACCCAGCGGTCTGCATGCGCTTGCCAGGCTTTGGTTTGTGAGAGGGTCATGCGAGCGCTGCGCCGGACGAACGAAACCACCTCGCGGTGGATCCGTTCACGACTTTTTGGCATGGGCGTCATGGTATCCCGGCGGGCGGTTGGGGGTCTGTTCGGGGTGAATCCGGACGCTGTCGACCCGCTGATTGTCAGAGTCACCGACTAAATTTGATCGAGTATTCGAGGAAGGGAAATCGGCATGCGGACTCTGTTGAACTTGTTGTGGTTGGTGCTCGGTGGGTTTTGGTTGGCGTTGGGCTATGTGCTCGCTGGCATTGTTGCCTTCATATTCATCATCACGATCCCGGCAGGCGTGGCGTCCTTCAGAATGGCGGCTTACGCGCTTTGGCCGTTCGGCAAGTCGGTGGTTAGCAAGCCGGGGGCTGGCACGGGTTCGGCTTTGATGAACATTGTCTGGTTCGTTATCGCAGGGCTTTGGCTGGCGATCGGGCACGTTACGACCGCGGCTGCTCAGGCTGTGACGATCATCGGCATTCCGTTGGCTGTGGCGAACCTGAAGATGATTCCGGTTACCTGCTTCCCGTTCGGCAAAGAAATTGTAGATACGAACGCGCTTCCTGTCGGGATGCGTCCGATCCACGGCATGTGAAATCTTCGGCATGTGAATTGCCAGTGCCCTAGGTGCGCGATTGGCGTCCCCAGGGCACTGGCGTTGTTAGGTCAGTCCTTCTTTGAGAACTGCTCCACTAGGTTGGACGGCAGAATCTCATAGCCGTGGAACTCCCTGGTGAAAGTTCCGGAGCCTTGGGCGAGTCCGCGCAGGTCGATGGCGTAACGCGACATCTCAAGTTGGGGAACCAGCGCCTTGATCACGGCTTGGTGATCGACGGAATCGGTGCCCAGCATCTGGCCGCGGCGTCCTGACAGGTCGGTCATGACCGCACCCATGTACTCCTCGCCAACGGTGATGGTGACCAGGTCGATCGGCTCCAGCAGGGCGACGTTTTTGTGGTCGGACGCCGCTTGCTTCAGTGCGGCTGAACCAGCCAACTGGAAGGCCATGTCGGAGGAATCCACCGAGTGCGCCTTTCCGTCGAACAGGGTGGCGCGCACGTCAACCATGGGGAAACCCGCGATGACGCCCTTCTCCAGTTGCGCCCGGATGCCCTTCTCTACCGACGGAATGAACTGGCGAGGCACTGCGCCGCCAACGACCTTGTCTACGAACTCGAACCCTTCGCCGCGGCCAAGAGGCTCGAATTCCACCTGGCAAACCGCGTACTGGCCGTGGCCACCGGATTGCTTGACATGGCGTCCCTGGGCAGTGGATTTGCCAACGAGGGTCTCTTTCAGTGCGATCTTGACCTCTTCTTGCACAACGTTTACGCCGTAGCGATCCTTCAACCGGTTGAGAAGGAGGTCGGCGTGCGCCTGCCCGGTCGTCCACAAGACCAGCTGGTCGGACGCCCCTCTGGCAAGTCGCACCATCGTATCTTCAACTGCGAGCCGCTGGAGCGCGCCAGCCAACTTGTCTTCGTCGTTGCGGGTGGCGGCCCTGATCGCCAGGGGCAGCAACGGGTCAGGCATCTTCCAGTTGGCGACGACCCTGGGGGAGTCCTTCGGGGACAGGGTGTCGCCGGTTTCGGCGCTAGTCAGCTTGGGAACCAGGACGATCTCGCCCGCGATGGCTTTCGACTTTGGTTTGAGTTCGGTGCCGACCGCCTGCTGGATGATGCCGATCCGCTCGTCGGCGTCGTGGTCGCGATCGGCGTCGTCTGCGTGGCCACTGAACA
>CAYMMF010000059.1:0-274 GCA_964391475.1 uncultured Propionibacteriaceae bacterium
GTAGTGGGACGGGCACCATCCACGAGGACGGGGGCGATCCCGATGATGTGGCCGCCCCGACCATTTCGGGCGCCGTAACGCTATCCCCGACCCGTGGGGTGGTGCATGGGGGCAATCTGGTAATGGTGGAAATCGCTGGCCTGTCGGACGACCTTGCCGCCATGGAGGTTGAGGCGCGCTTCGGCTCCGCAGTTCCGGTGTCGTGCGAGTTCGACGATGTTTTCAAACAGTTCGCCTGCCGCGTCCCCAGCCACACCGATCCGGTGACCGTCGA
>CAYMMF010000059.1:331-10589 GCA_964391475.1 uncultured Propionibacteriaceae bacterium
TATGAGGACATGCCCGTCCTCACCCTCGACCTGGCGGCCCTCCAACGCAACGCCCGGGTGATCGAGGACGATTTCCCCGAAAACCTTGGGCTCGGGGTCGTGCTCAAGAACGGTGAACCGGTTGGCGCAATGGCGAAGGCAATCAGCGAAATCGGCAGTGTCGATTACTTCTTCGTGCCGAAGCTGTCCGACGGGATCGCCCTGCGGGAGGCCGGGGTGACGATCCCGATCGCAGTCATATACCTGGCGAATACCGAAGATATCCCACTGATGTTGCACTACAACCTTGAGGTGGCTGCGAAGAGCGTCGCCTGGGTCGAGCGAGCGAATGCCGCCCTGGAAAGCATGCAGGGTGAGTTGCGCGTGCACCTTTGGATAGACACCGGCTTCGGTCGAGAGGGCGTGATTCCGGATGACGCGCTCAGTCTGGCGACAGCCATCGAGGCTAGCCCGCACTTGAAGCTGCGCGGAATCGCCACCCACCTTTGTTGTGTCACCAAAGACGACAAGAAGGCGTTAGAGAGCAACGACCTAACCAACAAGACCGTGCTGCAGAAGTCACGTTTCGACAGCGCGGTTGCTGGCATCCGGGACGCGGGGCTAGGCAAGGAGGCGCTACTTCACGTTGGCGCCAGCGACGTTCTTGCCAACGACCTAGAGCCGCTCTACTACGACATGCTGCGTGTCGGCGGAATGTTCTTCATAAGTGATGCTGCCAGCGGGGAACTTTACTCCTGGAAGACCTCGATCAAACAGGTGAAGAAGTTGCCGAAAGGCTGGTGCATTGACTATGGATGCGAGACCATCACCACCAAAGCGACACTGGTGGGGCTGGTCGGCCAAATCCCGTTGCGGGACGACCCAATCGCCTTTGTTGTCCGCGGCAAGACCGTCCCAGTGCTGCTCAACCACCAGACGGTGGTCACCCTCGACCTGAGCAGCATCCCAGACGCCGCGGAGGGCGATGAGGTGATAATCAAATTCAATCCAGCCAACGATCAACTGTTGGATGCCACCCCGCCACTTCCTGTGACGCTTAAGAAGTAGGAAGCTCTGGACACCTGGCCGTTCTGTCTGTTGCGACGATGTGCTCGCCCCGATAGGCGTCATTGTGCCCAAACGTGGCTTAAGCGACGCCGCCGATCTTGGGAATGTCAGTGGGACTGATGTTTCTGGAGGTTGCGGTTCGCGGCTGTGTCGCTTAAGTCACGTTTGAGAACCCCCAATCATCGGACGCTCCGATTTCGGGGACGTCCGCTGGTTTGGTCGGTTGGTGGTCGGTTGGTGTTCGGTTGGCTGAGGCCCTTCGAGACGGAGCTGCGCTCCTCCTCAGGGACCGTCTTTCAGCGTCGTCTCGAATCCTGGGGTTGGTTGAGGTTTCTCGGCTGGGGTCCTTCGCGGCTGCCCTCTTCAGGTGGCTCTGTGGGTCTGTTTGCTCCCGTTGTTTGCGTTTGCTGTAGGTATATCTACGGCGAACGTAAATAGCGGGAGCGAACGTGGTTTGGACGCCAGGTTGTCTTGTGGTTTGGGACGTGAGCGTACGAGGTGTGAGATTTCGGGGGAAGTTGTGGCGTTTGCCAGTTGTGGTCTGGCGGCGACGGTTGATAACCAGGCGCTTACCGATGGTTGGTTGAGGTTTCTTACCAGAAGGCGTTTCTTGTCTTGCCTGACTCCGCGTGGTTGGGGTATTTCGAAGCATTTGTGGTGACCAACCCCCCGTTAAGGGCACCAACCTTCCTTAAAGGCACCAACGCATGGTTCGAACCATGCGCCTGTGACTTAACGGGGGGTTGGTGGACGAATCGGGGGGTTGGTGGACGAATCGGGGGGTTGGTGGACGAGAAAACAGGCGAAAACCTGAAAGAGGCACCAGAATTGTCGGGCTGCGCCCTTCTTGAACCCTCGGTTGGCTGAGGCCCTTCGCCCGGTTGGCTGGATTCCCTCGTACCTGTCGTCCACACCGGTGGGCACGAACACGGCGCTCAAGGGGGACGCCACCCGTACCGTCTGTTGTAAAACAGCAGATGACACCTTCGTCACCGACACCTCGTCCTCATTTCGAATGACGATCAATGCGGGTGCCGACGATGTGGCTGCGTAAGGTCGGACGCCAGTTTATTTGTTCGACTAGAATTCCGAGTAGCAGCTCGAAGCGCTGTATCGAAAGTTTCGTGAAGACCACACCGTCGCGGAGTCTGACGGTGCCGACAGCCCATTCAGCCAACCTGGAGTTGATTAGCATGCCCACCACTTACTTCACCCGCGACCTGTCACAGGTCGACAAGTCCGTCATTAACGGCATCAGGATGGCGCTGGGGGCTAGTGGCCTGATCTCTTTGGTGTTCGGGGTTGTGATGCTGGCGTGGCCAGTGAAAACCGCCGTAGTAATCGCAGGCATGATCGCCCTGTATGCCGCCATCGCAGGCTTAGCCAACCTCGTGATCGGGATCTTCTCACGAACTTTGGGCACCTGGCCGCGGGTCGGCTACATCCTTCTCGGGATGGTGTTCCTCGCCACCGCGGCGGTCGCCTTCGCAAACTTGAAGTCTGCTGCGGCTGCGCTGGCGGTCCTGCTCGGGATCATGGTGGGTATCGTTTGGATCGTCGAGGGCATCGTCGGGTTGACCATGATCGGTGACGCGCCCTCGAAGATTTGGACCGTCAGCTACGCCGCTTTGAGCATCGTCGCGGGTGTCGTCTTGCTCACATCTCCGATGTGGGGAGCCGCGATGTTGTGGCTGTTGCTGGGTGTCTCGCTGGTGATCCTCGGTGTGATTCAGGTCGTCCGGGCGTTCCGGTTCGGACGCGGATAGCCGTTGGGAAACTCGTCTGCGTGATCCCCCAAAGATCGGGGCCTGGCCGCTGACGGAGTATCCGGCGGCGCGAAGCTCACGCGCGATCTCACGGGAGCGCTTCGCGGCAGTTTGGGACGCGTGCGCCGTTGCCTTTGTTGCGGCACGCGCTCGGCAACCTCATAACCCAAGGCTCCGAGTTCGGGGTTGACGTTCACAATCCAGTCGGTGTGATCGACATCAGGGTCGATGGGTTTGAGAGACGAGTCGAATTTCGGCGTTGTGGCCGCCGGTGGCGAGTTTGGCGTCGCAGGTGAACAGTGGCGCTTGGAGCGCTTCTGCTAAGGCTATGTAACTGGCTTCGTAACTGGTGAACTGGTGGCGCAATTGCCAGATTCGTTCAGTCAACGGTGCTGTTTCGTGGCGTGTGATCGTGAACGAAAAGTGGTCATCTCGCGCTTGCGTGGCATCGGCGGGGAGGAGTTTTCCGCCTTGGACGAGCCCTCGCAAGGCCGACAACACCTCGACGTCGAGAAGGTGGGGCGCATCGATGTCACCTGTTAGAGAATCGAGCAGGCTGGCCTCTGCGGTGCGTCCAACGAGCGCTTCGACCATGGCCGAGGCGTCCACCACGATCACCTGCGACCGTCCTCAACAGCAGTCACAATCTCGTCAACGGTGGGGCCATTCGATCGGTCTCTGGCGCGCAGCCGTGCTGCGATCTCAGCGTTCGTCGGTCGCGAGGCGATTTTGGCCAACTCGGCACCAACGTAGGCGGACAGCGACTTTCCCTGTGCCGCGGCACGACACTTCAGGGTCTCAGCGACCGCGTCGGGTACATCGCGAATGTAGAGAGTCGGCACGCCTTAACGCTAGCGTGCTGCAAGCATTATTTATCAGGTGCGGTTCGCTCAAAAGCGTGAGAGCTAAGCCTGATAAGCCAGGGGTTGGAGAGAATCTCGAACGATTCCGCAACCTTGCTGCACGACTCGTTGACCGACAAAGAGGAGCGAGCAGATGTCTGAACGATTTCCCGACGGGTTCCTGTGGGGTGGTTCTGTGGCCGCCAACCAGATTGAGGGCGGATATTTGGATGGGGGCAAGCTCCCCTCAATCCAGGACGTGATGCCGCGCGGCATCATGGCGCCACCCACCGAAGAGCCCACCGAAGACAACCTCAAGCTGATGGCGATCGACTTCTATCACCGGTATGCCGAAGACATCGCGCTGTTCGCCGAGATGGGTTTCAAGGTTTTTAGGTTCTCGATCGCGTGGAGCCGCATCTTCCCGCTGGGTGACGAGGACGCCCCGAACGAGGAGGGTTTGGCGTTCTACGACCGGGTGCTCGACGAGCTCGAGAAGTACGGCATCGAGCCGCTGGTCACCATCAGCCACTACGAGACTCCACTGCATCTGGCTAAGACCTATGACGGCTGGACCGACCGACGTCTGGTCGGGTTCTACGAGCGATACGCCCGCACGCTCTTCGAGCGGTTCGGTCACCGCGTGAAGTACTGGTTGACGTTCAACGAGATCAACTCGATCGTGCACGCACCACTGCTTTCAGGGGGTATCTGGACGCCGAAAGAACAGCTCAGCGTGACCGATTTGTACCAGGCGATTCATCACGAACTGGTGGCGTCGGCGTCCGCTACCAGAATCGCGCACGAGATCAACCCTGACATCAAGGTGGGTTGCATGATTCTCGCGGTGCCCACCTACCCTTTGACGCCCGACCCGGTTGACGTGTGGGCGGCGCACCAGGCAGAGCACGAGAACCTGGCGTTTGGTGACATCCACTGCCGAGGAACCTACCCGGGTTACTATCTGCGCAAGTTGGCGGCCAGGGGCGTCCACCTCGACATCACCGACGAGGACGTCGAGACACTGAAAAACACAGTCGATTTCGTGTCGTTCAGCTACTACATGAGTGTGTGTGAGACCGCTGATCCCACCCGCTTGCGGGGGCAGGGGAACCTCATGGGCGGAGTGCCGAACCCGACGCTGGAGGGGTCGGAGTGGGGTTGGCAGATCGACCCGACCGGCCTGCGGATCGTGCTGAATCAGTATTGGGAACGGTGGGGCAAGCCGCTGTTCATCGTCGAGAACGGGCTGGGGAGCAAGGACGCCCTGGTTGAGGTGGACGGCGTCCTGACAGTAGTGGACGACTATCGGATCGACTACCTGCGCAGCCACTTGCGGGCGGTTCGGGATGCCATCGTCGACGGTGTCGAGTTGTGGGGCTACTCGTGGTGGGGGCCAATCGATGTGGTGAGCGCGTCAACGGCCGAGATGTCGAAGCGCTACGGGTTCATCTACGTAGACCGAAATGACGACGGGACGGGCAGCCTCGCACGGTACAAGAAAAAGTCGTTCGAGGCGTATCGCGAGATCATCGCCAGCAACGGGGCAGCGCTGTCGCAAACCAAAGGGTCGAGTAGGTCGGCGTAAGCGGTTCGTCCCAAACTTAGGAGTCGCATACGACTGAGTGAATCAGTCGACGGTCGAAGATGACACCGGGTTCGCTGCGTGCAAGCATTGACGATGTGAACCGCCCGACAATCCGAGACATCGCCAGGGTAGCCGGCATCTCGCCGGGCGCGGCTTCATTCGCACTCAACGACCGTCCAGGTGTGTCTGGATCGTGCCACAACTCCATGCGTTCAACTAAATAGCCGCAGGATTGTAAGCAAACTCGCACTTGCTGACACTGAGGGCAGATCGATGATCGAAGTTGAGATTTGTGTAGCCGCCCCGGGCGGCGTAGCTGCAGCGGTCGCCGGTGGCGCTGATCGCATTGAACTGTGCACGGGTCTTGAGTTGGGCGGTCTTACGCCCAGTATCGGGGCTGTTCAACTTGCTTACGAGCAAGCTGGCGATGCATTCGTGACCGTGTTGATTCGGCCACGCGCCGGCGACTTCGTCTATGACGACAACGAGGCGGCGCTCATGTTTCTCGACATCGAAGCAATCCGCCGATGGGCTGACGCCCAAGGGTGGCCAGGCCTTGGTTTCACCATCGGCGCGCTCACGCCGGACGGGGCGGTGAATGAAGCCCTGACCGAACGATTGATCGCAGCTAGCGGTAGCCGCCGAATTGTGTTTCACAAGGCGTTCGACTCGGTCACCAAGCCTCAGGAAACACTTGAGATTCTGCACAGTTTGGGGGTTGAGTCCGTCCTCACATCCGGAGGTGGCGGGGTTTGCGTTGACAATCTCGAGGCGCTGAACCGGTTGGCGTCGGGAGCGCCGATCGCGGTGACCGCCGCCGGTGGAGTTCGCCCGAACAACGTGGCGCTCGTAGCCGCTTCTGGCGTGCAGCGCGTCCACCTGCGTGCTCCCGCATTGCTAACGTCCCTAAGTGAAGTGGCGTCCGAATATGATCAGGCAACTCGCGAAGTGACCGACGTCGAAGTCGTGGCCCAAACCGTCGCAGCGGTTAGAAGGGCTGACTCACCCGGTCGCTAGCAAGTCTTCGTTACGGTTTTCTCCATGCAGAAACTCGCCGCGGAAACGATTCGCTGGCGCGGAGTTCTCGCGCGGCAACAACATTCCCGCGGCAGCGGTCCCCAACGGGTTCACCTTCGCCCAACCACGGGTGACGTAATGATAGAGCCCTAAAGTTACGTGATGAGTGCTCGTGAGTAACGATAGGACCGATGTTGTCGCAGCCAGACTGAGGTGTGGCGCGCTCATCTGTAACTTTGAACGCCCGAAGTGGCGGGTGGGAATGCGTCCATCGACGCGGTCGTTGAACCCGGTATGAGGGCGTTCGGATTTTTGTCGTTTGGTCATTACAGTCCGGTGCGCGGTTCGGTGACGCGGACCGCCGCTGACATGCTTCGTCAGACTGTCGAGTTGGCCGAGGGCGCCGACGAGATCGGGGTGAATGGCGCATACGTCCGTGTGCATCATTTCGCGCGGCAGGCGGCGTCCCCGATGCCGCTGTTGTCGGCGATGGCCGCGCGCACCCGCCGCATCGAGGTGGGAACTGGCGTGATTGACCTGCGCTATGAGAACCCGCTGCAACTGGCCGAGGAGGCCGCAGCCCTCGACCTGCTCGCTGGTGGACGCCTCGCGCTCGGCGTCAGTCGGGGGTCGCCCGAAACGGCGATGCGCGGGTACGAGGCGTTCGGCTATGTGGGTTCGAACGATCCGCGCGGGGCTGACATCGCACGCGACAAGTTTGAACTGTTCCTGCGTGCGATTGAGGGGGAGTCGCTGGTGGCGGGGGATCCGCAGATGGTCGGCCCTGGGGTGAGGCTGGCGATCGAACCGCACTCTGACACGCTGCGCGACCACGTTTGGTGGGGGTCTGGTTCGCGGACGTCCGCGGTAGACACCGGTCGGCTCGGGCTTAACATGATGAGTTCAACGCTGCTCACCGAGGCGACCGGCCAGCCGTTCCACGTACTACAGCGTGAGCAGATCGACATTTTCCGGAGCACCTACCGCGCGTCCGGCCACACTGGACGTCCGCGGGTGTCGGTGAGTCGCAGTGTCTTCCCGTTGGTGGACGCCCGCGACCGCGCGTACTTCGGGCAAGGCGCGGCCGGCGGTGCTGGGGAGGGCGATCAGATCGGGATGATCGATGGGCTGCGCTCCACGTTCGGCAAAACGTACGCAGCTGAACCGGACGTTCTGGTCGAGCAGTTGTTGGCGGACGAGGCGGTGCAGGCGGCGGACACACTCATGCTGACGGTTCCGAACCAACTGGGGGTCGATTACAACCTGCACGTGTTGGAATCATTCGCAAAGCACGTGGCACCGGCGCTGGGCTGGAAGCCAAACACAGAAGGGCCAGTTCAAGGCGACGCTGTTGGGTGAGGGTGTGATGTGGGTCTGTGACGTTGTTGACACTCGGTTACTCTCGGGCGGCCGAGTCAGGCTCATCTGATGAACAAAGCGTCGAGATCGTCACGCGCGTAAGAAACAAACCGTCACCAACGCTCGAAGGAGTCCGTTTCGCACTCGCAAAACCATCAAGAGTGAAATAGTCCACCCCGCGCCTACCGCCGGATCCGGTGGGGAACGCGAAAAGATCAGCCCACCGCGACTATCGCGGTGGCGTCCCCTGGGAGCATGCTAACGAGTGGTTCGTCGACGCTGGCGAGCAGCACCTCACCGGGCGGCAGGGGTGTGGCGGCGTCCCCGAAGTTCGTGACCACCACGAGGCGCCGCCCGAGGGGAGCCTGCCGACCGAGGCGAAGCGCAGCCTGAGGCGAGGCGTCCCCGTCCAGCCAGGCGACAGCCCCGCCGCGCAGGCTCGGCTCCGCCCGGCGCAGCGCGAGAGCCCGCCGGAAGAGGGCGAGCATCGAGGCGGGGTTAGCCTCCTGCGCTTCGACCGTCAGCGCGCGCCAAGCCGCCGGCATCGGCAGCCAGGTTTCGACGCGGTCGAGGCTGAAGCCGAACGGCGGGACAGACCCAGCCCACGGCATCGGCACCCGGCAACCGTCACGGCCGCGGACGCGTCCCCCAGTGCGACGAAAAACCGGGTCTTGCAGAACGCGATCGGGCAGGTCGTCGACGTTCGGCAACCCGAGTTCCTGACCCTGGTAGAGGTAGGCGGCCCCGGGTAGCGCCAACAGCAGGAGCGCAGCCGCCCTCGCGCGGCGCACCCCGCGCGCAATGTCGAGATCGGCGGGCCCTTCGCCGCTGGTGGGCACGGCGTCCGGCACGTAATCACCCTCGAGGCGGACGTCGGCGGCGAACCTGGTCACCGAGCGCGGGTTGTCGTGGTTGTCGAGCACCCACGTGCCCGGCGCCCCGACGATAGCGTTCGCCGCAAGGGAGGACGCGATCGCGTCCCGGAAGTCGGCAACATCCCAGGCAGCTTTGGCAAACCTGAGGTTGAACGCCAAGTGCATCTCGTCAGGCCGCAGGAAGAGGGCGACGACGTCGTTGGGAGCGCCGGTTTCGATGACGGCCATCCGATCGCCGGGGTAGGAATCCATCACCCGGCGGAACGCGCGGTAGATGTCGTGGACGGGGCTGCCGTCGTCCTTGGGGATCACCGGATCACCGGTGTCTGTGTCAGGCCAGGCGGTGTCTTTTACCAGCGCGTCAGAGACATCGATACGGAAACCGTCGACACCCCGGTCGAGCCAGAATCGCAAGATTCGCTCGAACTCGGCCAAGACCTCAGGGTTGCCCCAGTTCAGATCCGGCTGCTCGGGCGCGAAGAGGTGGTAGTACCACTGGCCGGGGGTGCCGTCAGGCTCCGGGACGCGCGTCCACGACGAACCGCCGAAGACACTTCGCCAGTTGTTCGGCGGCTCGTCGCCGTCCGAACCCCGGCCGTCCCGGAAGTGGAACCGCGCCCGCTCGGGTGAACCCGCCCCGGACGCCAGCGCCGCGCGGAACCAGGCGTGCTGGTCAGAGCAGTGGTTAGGCACCAAGTCGATGGTCACCCGGATGCCGTTCGCATGTGCGGAGGCGACCAGCGCGTCGGCGTCGGCCAGCGTCCCAAAGCGGGGGTCGACGTCACAGTAGTCGGCGACGTCGTACCCGCCATCCACTTGGGGCGATGGGTAGAAGGGGCACAGCCACAGGGCGTCGATACCCAACGAGGCGAGGTACGGCATGCGGTCGACGACGCCCCGCAGGTCGCCCTCACCGTCGCCATTCGCGTCGGCGAACGAGCGCGGATAGATCTGGTAGAAGACGGCCTGGCGCCACCACTCGGCGCCTGCCGCGGCGTCCGACTGATCACCCGGCTCGCTGACGCTCTGCTTGCTGGCGAACGAATCCTGACCCGAGGTGCTCACCTCGTGACGATACCAATGTGTCCGCACCCGCGGGGCGTCACCCCTTGGTGACCACACCCGGACGAATGGGTGCCAGGTCGCTCAATCCGTGACGCTGGGGGTCTGGCCCCTTTAGATCAGTGTTTCACCAGGTATGAAGAATGAACTCAGCTTTTTCGAGGCAGGGTCCAAGAGTCGACATCTCACCCCTGGTGGATCGCTTCCAGAATCTGGCGGAGAGTCCTGGTCGAACTCCTATTTTGGCTAACTCGCGAAGGAGGCCAGTGACAATGTCAGCAGTTGGTTCTCGATCTGATGTGCGATGACGAGTTGCCCAACTCCGATCCCAAACTTCGCTCAGGCGACCGTCATCTCAACCGGTGTTCCGGCTTCCAGGGTGCGCGATACGGTGCAGAGCCCATCGTGCGAACGCTTAACAGCTTGCGGTAGTCGGGCGCGAGCCTCATCGCCGCCCGCGCCCTCTGGGAAGGCCACCGAGAAGTTCACCGTCAGGTCGCTCATCCGGTTGCCCTCAGCAGGGTCAGACACCTTCACTCCCGACGCCGACACCTCGAACGAGACCGGTTCGGCGCGCCTCGACGTGATGTAGTCGACGTCGATCGAACTGCAACCAGCCAATGCGACCAGCAGCAGTTCGAGCGGTGCGAAGCAGTCGTCCCCCTGGCCCAATGTCAGAGTGACGCCAGCGGCGTTCGTGGC
>CAYMMF010000060.1:0-9997 GCA_964391475.1 uncultured Propionibacteriaceae bacterium
TTACCAGAGGGCACTTCCTCGCTTAACGCACCGCTACCAGGCCGGTGGATTCAGGGTAAGTTGTTGATTCGCTTTGGCCATCAAAATCAGATGATTCGGGCGGCGGCCGAGGTGTCTGGGGCGAGGCCTCCACCAAAGCCGGCGGTTCGACCGCCACCTGGACCGGTGGCTCCTGCCCTCCGGGCGGCCTTTGCGCACACCCAGCCAGCACCACCGACAGCACCAACGCTGCACTAACCCTTCTCAGCATCAAACCGCCCCCCAGCGTCCATCTGTTACGTCGCGGGCCAAGAAGAATCGATGCTATCACCGGTGCTGGGGAACGCTCGGAGCACCCTTGCTTCCACAACTTCAAGACGGTTTCCTTCGTAGCCCTCCGAGAAACTCGATGAGACATACGATTGGGTTGCGGGTTTGCGCCCAACTGACCTGCCTAACGGTGATCTAACGCCTCCAAAGAGGAGAACCATGACCGATATCGACGCACTCGTTGCCAAATTGGATCTTGAAACCAAAGTGCGGCTAATCACCGGCGAAGACTTCTGGTCAACCATTGCTGTACCCCAAATCGGGCTGCGTAAAGTGACGATGTCTGACGGCCCATCCGGCGTTCGCGGCGCGGAATGGGACGAGCGGTTGCCATCGCTCAACTTGCCCTCTGCTACGGCACTTGCTTCAGCTTGGGACGTAGGACTAGCCCACGAGTACGGGGCTGTCGCGGCGTCCGAAGCGCGACGCAAAGGCGTCGATTGGGTGCTTGGCCCAACGATTAACATCCATCGCTCCCCCCTGGGTGGGCGCCATTTCGAGTGCTTCAGCGAAGATCCCACCTTAACCGGCGACCTCGCCCACGGCTACGTCCGCGGCCTCCAAGACAACGGCGTTGCCGCCACACCCAAGCACTACGTGGCGAACGACTCCGAAACGGACCGCTTCACGGTCGACATCGTTGTTGACGAACGCACCCTTCGAGAGGTCTACCTGGTCCCGTTCGAGCGCACCGTGGAGGCTGGCACTTGGACGATCATGAGTTCGTACAACTCCGTCAACGGTGTAACGATGAGTGCCAGCGACCTGCTACGCGCCCCGCTGCGCACCGAGTGGGGCTTCGACGGTGTCGTCGTGAGCGACTGGACGGCGGTCCGTTCCACCGCGGCTGCGAACGCGGAGCAGGATCTCGAGATGCCAGCCCCTGGTGTTTGGGGCGATGCGCTCGTGGCGGCCGTCCGCGCCGGAGAGGTGGACGAAGCTGCGATCGACCGGCACGTCGCACGGCTGCTGCTACTGGCTCAGCGAGTGGGTGCGCTCGGCGAAGCCACCGCCCAACCCGTAACTGCCCGTGACGGAATAGCTTTCGTGCGTCGGGCGTCCGCCGAGGGCAGCGTCCTACTCGCCAACAACGGCGTCCTCCCATTGGATTCGGGCAAACTACGCAAGGTCGCAGTAATAGGGCACAACGCGTCCGATGCCCGCACCCAAGGCGGAGGCAGCGCCACCGTCGTCCCTGAACGCGTGGTAAGCCCACTAGACGGGCTGCGGGCTGCTCTGGACGGCGTCGAAGTCACCTACAGTCTTGGTGCCGTAGTTCAGGACGGGGTCGCGCCCCTGAACCCCGAGCAGATCACCAACCCTCGCACCGGCGGGAAGGGGTTGGTCGTTACTTTCCTGGACGCCGACGGCGCCGAACTGATGGCCGAGGATCGTTTCGCCACGTTCCTCACCTGGTTCGGTGGCAACGAGGGCGTCATCGCCACCTCGAAGAAGCTCGTGCTTCAGACTAGGTATACCCCCACCGAGACTGGGCCTGTCGAGTTGGGGTTCGCAGTTCCGATGCGGGGACGGGTGTTCGTCAATGACGAACTTCTGTTCGAGGACCACCCCGGATCCGACGGGCTCGACTTGGGCGCAGCACTGTTCTTCCCACCGTCGGAAACCCGTCCGGTCTGGTTGACCGCTGGCGAAGGCGTCGACCTGCGCGTCGAATTCGATCTCGAAAGTTCTGAAGCAGCCGCCACGGGCTCGGTCGGTGTCACCTTCGGCACAGCCCCGGCAGCGCATGATCCCGAGCAACTGATTGCTGCGGCCGCTAGCGCTGCCGCCGACGCAGATGTCGCGATCGTTGTGGTCGGTACCAACTCGAAGGTGGAATCTGAAGGATTCGACCGCACCGACCTCAACCTTCCGGGGAGGCAGGACGATCTGGTACGCGCCGTAGCAGACGCCAATCCCAACACCATTGTCGTGGTCAACTCAGGCTCTCCAGTGCTCATGCCCTGGCGCGACGACGTCGCCGCGATCTTGCTGGGCTACTTCGGTGGTCAAGAGTTCGGAAACGCTATCGCTGATGCGATCCTCGGCAAAGTCGAACCCGGCGGACGGCTCCCCACCACTTGGCCAGCGGCCATCGCTGATGTTCCTGTTCTGAACTGCACACCGGACGCCAACGGCCAACTCGTCTACGAGGAGGGCATCCATGTCGGATACCGCGCGTGGCTGAAGGCGGGCAGCGAACCCGCCTACCCCTTCGGGTATGGCTTGGGTTACACCGACTGGACGCTCTCAGAGGTCTCCGCTGATGTCGACGATCAGGTGAGCGTCAAGGTCAATGTTGCGAATGTGGGGGCTCGGGCGGGCAAGCAGGTCGTGCAGGTGTACGCCTGTCTTGCCCAGAGCGCAGTGGATCGTCCAGCACGCTGGTTGGTCGGCTTCGCCCCGGTGAGATTGGACGCTGGCTCGTCTGAGACCGTCGAGATCGAAATCCCGATCCGTAGGTTCGAGCACTTCGCCGACGGTTGGCAACTCGAGCCCGGGACGTACGACTTGCACATCGGGACCAGCCTGATCGATGACCACGCCTTGGTTCAGGTGACGCTGCCTTGAACTTGGTCGAAACCCGCCGTCGGACTAAAACGTAGCCTTCATTCGACGTCCACGACGCGCAGTGCTGCGGTCTGGCCGGGTCCGTCCTCCGGATTGCCGGTGACCAGCACCACCTTGTCACCGGCAACGACCAGCCCGCGCTCCCCAAGTATCGATTGGACGCCGTTCACCATCTCTTCGATGGAACGGAAGTACGGTGTCGAGAAGGCCTTGATTCCCCAGGCCAACGTTAGGTTTTGGCTGACTTCTGGGTAGGGGCTGAATGAGCAGATTTCAATCCGAGAACGCAACCGGGCTAGGCGGATCGCGGTGTCACCCGACATCGTGAACGCCACCAGGAATTTGGCGTCGACCCGCTCGGCGACCTCGGCCGCAGCCTTGGCAATGATTCCCGACGTGGTGTGCGGATCCCATTCGATTCGCATGATTTTGTCCAAGCCAAAGGACTCCGTCTTGCGAATGATCCGGGCCATGGTGTCGACGGCTTCGATCGGATAGTGCCCGACCGCAGTCTCGCCAGACAGCATTACCGCGTCTGCGCCGTTCAGGACGGCGTTAGCCACATCGGACGCCTCCGCCCTCGTCGGTCGGGGCGATGAGATCATGGATTCCAACATCTGAGTGGCAACCACCACCGGTTTGGCGTTCATGCGGGCAGCCGTGATAATCCGCTGCTGCGCGTTCGGCACGTCCTCCAGTGGAAGTTCTACCCCCAGATCGCCGCGGGCAGCCATCAACGCGTCGAACGCGCGAGCGATGTTTTCCAGGTCATCCATCGCTTGCGGCTTTTCGATCTTGGCGATGACTGGGATCCGACGACCGTACGCGTCCATCACCGCGTGCACAGGTTCAATGTCTGCTGCCGAGCGGACGAAAGACAAAGCGACCATGTCTACCCCGCGCGCCAAAGCCCAACGCAGATCTTCGGCGTCCTTCTCAGTCAGGGCAGGCACGGACACCGCAACGCCGGGAAGGTTGATTCCCTTGTTGTTGCTCACTGGCCCGCCGATGATCACCTCGGTGACGACATCTGTGTCGGTCACTTCCAGCACCAGCAGTGTGATCGCGCCGTCGTTTACGAGGATCTCATCACCAGGACCAACGTCTTGCGTCAACGTTTTGAGCGTCGTCGAGCAGCGGTCGGCTGTCCCCTCACACTCTTGCGTGGTGATCGTGAACCGGGATCCAGGCACCAGTTCGACCTCGCCTTCGGCAAACCGACCCAACCTGATCTTTGGGCCCTGCAGGTCGGCAAACACTCCGACAGGACGCCCCGCCTTGCGCACAGCTCGGCGAAGCAGCTCCAAGCGACGTTCGTGATCTGCATAGTTACCGTGGCTCATGTTCAGCCTCGCCACGTTCATCCCTGCGTCGATCAGCTCGAGGACGCATTCCAAAGAGTCCGTCGCCGGCCCCAACGTGCAAACGATCTTGGCGCGGCGAGCGGATAAGCCATCATTCTTAACTCTGGGCACGCTTAGACACTAGCCCTCGGCTTCAATCACTGCCAGAGCTTCGGAAAGGTCATCTGGATAAGGCGACGAGAAATGGATGTACTCGCCTTTCGTCGGGTGAACAAGGCCGAGTTCGGTCGCGTGTAACCACTGACGGTCGAGCCCAAGATGCGCGGCTAGGGCTGGGTCTGCCCCGTACAGAGGATCGCCCACGCAAGGATGTTTGATCGCGGCCATGTGCACCCGGATCTGGTGTGTGCGTCCGGTCTGAAGGTCAACCTCAATCAGCGCCGCAGACCGGAACACTCGCAACGTGTCGTAGTGAGTCACCGAGTGACGTCCACCCCTGCGCACAGCCATTTTCCACTCATGACCGGGGTGACGCCCGATCGGCGCCTCAATGGTGCCACGGAACGGGTCTGGGTGACCTTGGACGAGGGCGTGGTAGATCTTACGAACCTCCCGATCCCGAAAGGCCTGCTTCAACCGGGAATACGCCAACTCGCTCTTGGCCACCACCATCAGACCAGATGTGCCAACGTCAAGACGCTGAACAATGCCTCGCCGTTCCGGGGCGCCTGAGGTGGAAATCCGGAAACCGGCAGCCGCCAGGTGCCCTAGCACATCCGGGCCGTCCCAACCCAGCGACGGGTGCGCTGCGACCCCGGCTGGCTTGTCGATCACTACCAAATCTGCGTCGTCGTAAACGATTCGCATCCCGGCGACGACTCGCGGAACCACCGTTGGCACTCTCGGTTCGGGCAGATCCAGTTCGACCAGATCACCAGCGGCAACCCGATCGGACTTGGTTGCCGGACGCCCATTCAGCAGCACAGCCCCGTCCGCCATCATCTCAACGAGCCGAGTTCGGCTGACGCCAGTCATCCTGGACGCCGCGGCGTCCACTCGCTCACCCTCGAGCCCTTCCGGGACGAAATACACGCTAGCCATCGGCTGGACGACCATCGAAGCCAACCTTCGTGATCACGGTGAGCCAAACGATGATCACTGCTGCGAACGTGATGAACATGTCAGCGACGTTGAAGACCGCGAAATAGGGCAGCTGCAGGAAATCGACCACGTGACCGCGAGCAAACCCCGGCGAGCGGAACAATCGATCCGTCAGGTTCCCCAGGATGCCAGCCAACAAAAACCCGGACGCCATGACCCACCCGACGTGACGCACCCGTGGCAGAACCCAACCTAAAAGACCAACCAGCGCAGTGGCAGCAATCACTGTGAGCAAAACGGTGAGTGATTCGCCCAAGCTGAAAGCAGCCCCCGGATTTCGGACTAACTGCAACGTTAGTAGGCCACCCAACAGCCGGGGTGGATCGTATGGATCCAAATGGGTGATGGCCAGCGTCTTAGTAATTAGGTCTAGCCCGAACCCAACTAACCCCAAAGCCAAAACCCACGCCCTGGCGACGCGCGCAGGCAGGACGCGGGCAGGTGCGTGCTCGTCTATCGCCGTTCCTCCCGCAGCTTGCAAGTCATGCACTTCGTAGCACGCGGGAAAACCGAAAGCCGATCCTTCCCGATCGGCTGGCCACAAGACTCACACCAGCCGTACTGCCCAAGGTCGAACAACCGAAGAGCCCACTGGGCTTGCTCAAGCATGTCGCGGGAGTTCTGTACCAACGACATCTCTTGGTTGCGTTCGAAATTGGTGGAGCCGACGTCTGCCGGATCTCGACCGGCGCTATCCCCGCCTTCGTCGAACAAGCTCGCCAACGCTCTTTCGGCGTTCTTTACCGCCCGTTCCATACGAGCGACATCAGCGACCAGCTCGGTGCGCACCTCGTCGATCTCTTCCTCGGTCCAGGGATCCTCTCCGTCTGCAACCGGGAACGTCCGACTAATAGCCGGTTCTGACGTGGACATCACGCCACCACCTTTCCGCGTGCGGTTGAGCGCAGAGGCTACACCACGAATCTGGGGCTTACAGCGAACGCGGCCGCAATGGTGCTAAGAGTCCTGACCTTTACCCATGAGGGCGTCCAGTCTCGGCGTTGGGGACGCCGCACGCTGCCCAGGGTTCATGAGGTCAGGCAGGTCGTCTGGTTGCATCGAACCGCTCCGAAGACGCCCCAAGTGATCTTCCAGGCTTGAGATGAAGGTCTCCCGGAACCGCGACTCGAACTGGCGAAGATGATCGACCTTGTTGGCGAAATCGTCCCGCTCGTTCTCCAGCGTGGCGAAGACCTCTTGTCTACGGGCGTCAGCGTCCTTGTTGACCTGCTCAGCGCGAGCGTTCGCGTCACGGGTAACCCGTTCGGCGTGCTGTTCAGCATCGCTTACGAGGCCGTTTGCCTTGGATTGTGCGTCCGACACGAGTTGTTCGGAGCGGCGCTGCGCGTCCGCGATTACTTCATGGGCCTGTCGCTGTGCTTCACCGACTGCGCGCTCTGCGTCGGCCTTCGCTTCTGCGACCAGCCGTTCAGACTGCTCGGTCGCCATCTGCAGCAACCGGGTGACCGCAGGTGCAGCGTCCGCAGCAGTCGACACCACCAGATGTTCCGTACCGCCAACGCTTGAGGCTGCCGCATCGCGCAGATACCCAAGCTGATCTTGGAGAGAGCCGATCTCAGCGTTTCTGGCCTCAAGGTCAGAACGGAGTCGAGCCACCTCGTCGCCACCGCTGCTCAGCGCGGCGATCTCTGCGTCCTTGCCCTGCAACTCTGCATGGAGGCGATCGATTTCGGTGGTGTCTACGACCGGCGACTGGGCGGCGGAAAAGAGTTGCCCTCGAAGTTCTTCGAGTTCGGCGTCTTTTGCCTCTAGCTGCTGGCGCAGCTCCTCGTCGTTAGCACCTGATCCAACGGTTGACGTAACCGACTCAAGCTGCCGGGCAAGCGTGTCTCGCTCATCGGTCAGTTCATGCAGGGTTGCCTCTACCTTGTCGACAAACACGTCGACGTCGGCAGCCTCATATCCACTCCGACGGGTCGCCATGCGGAAGCGGGTATTTTTGACCTCATCGATGGTCAGGATCATCTGTTCACCTCACGAGACTGGAATTCACAGCAGGCTATTCGAGCCAACCAGAGTTCAGATTACTGTACCTATGCATAATGGGCCAAGCAGAAGCAGAACCATCAGCTTTGATTGAAGAAACCGCCGGCAATTCTCTCTCTGTCCTCGAGAGTCACATTCACATTCGCCGGAGATATCAGAAACACTTTGCTGGTTACCCGTTCGATGGTGCCGCGCAAGCCGAAGATAAGGCCCGATGCGAAATCAACCAGCCGCTTGGCGTCGGCGTCCTCCATCTCAGACAGGTTCATGATGACCGGAACCCCGTCTCGGTAATACTCCCCAATAGTGCGCGCCTCATTGTAGGTGCGGGGATGGACGGTGATTATGCGTTCCAGGTCAGCCGTTTCGCGTACGGGTTGCGGCCTGCGCTGCTCTATTTGGGTCACCGACGCCTCCACTGCCTCAGTTTCTGCCTGCTGCATTTCACCGCGATCGGTCGAGAAGGACAAATCGCGTTCGCGAGAAGCAACCTCTTGGGTAGCCTCTTCGTCTCCCTCGCCCGGGTAGGGCGAATCTGACATCAGCCCCAGCCACACAGCGGCTTTGCGCAACCCGTCGGCCATGGTGCGTCCTCCCGTAAGTTCAGTCAAGCTCACATTAGCCGTGCCGAAGGACACCCAGGGCGCGGCACGCCGCTTGGATTCTCACGCTAACCACACGATCCCGACCTGACGCCCGGCCGAGGCATTTTTACGACGCCAGGAATGAAGTTCAGGGTCGGTGCGAGTGCAGCCACCGGTGGTCACTACGGTCACGCCTGCGTCCACAAGTTGTTTGGAAGCAGCGGCGGCCTGATCGAGCGAAGGCGTCCCCCAAGTCGTGACTGAAGGTGCAATTCCGAGCCGTGCGCTGGCGTCCACCGCGATACTCGCAGGCAGTTCGTAGCATTCGCTGCACAAGTGCGGCCCCACCCAGGCGGTAATCGCGTTCGCGCCCCTGCGACGCATTTCACCGGTCACAGCGTCAATCACACCCGCGATCAAGCCAGCACGACCCGCATGGGCGGCAGCGATCACTCCCGCTGTCGAGTCAGCCAACAGAATTGGGACACAGTCCGCAACCCGAACGGCCAGCCCGATGCCTGCCCTGGTAGTGATCAGTGCGTCTGCCTCTTGGCTAGTCAGGTCGATGATCGAGTTCGTCCCAACTTGTACGTGGTCCACGTCCAAAACGTCAGCTCTGTGCACCTGCCGCACAACCGCCACCGGGACGCCGATCCTAGTCGCCAACTGGGTGAATGCCGTAGTCCGTTCGGACGGCGGGTCGGAGAAGTCCAACGCGGACGAAGTAAACGCGACCCCGACGCCATCGGAGTCGGGGTCGCGGAGGAACCAGAACACTTGGCTACTTCAGGAAGTCGGGAATGTCCAGTTCGTCGTCGCCCACAACGGGTGAGTTAGGACGGCGTACCGCACTCTCGCGCGTGACCTGATGGGGCTGCGGCGACGGTTGCGACACCGCGGGCTCCACCTTGGGAGCAGAAGTAGTTACCGGTTCTGGTGCGGACGGACGGCGAGCCAAATCAGGTTGTCGGACTACCCCTCGCTCCCTCCGGGGCGGTTGCCCACCGTCGAAGCCCGCGGCGATGACGGTCACCCGCACCTCGTCGCCAAGCGAATCGTCAATCACCGTACCGAAGATGATGTTCGCTTCGGCATGTGCTGCCTCCTCGATGAGGTGGGCGGCTGCGGAAACCTCAAACAACCCGAGGTCGGAACCACCTGCGATTGCCAGAAGGATTCCGTGGGCTCCGTCGATGGACGTCTCCAGCAGCGGGCTGGAAACAGCCATCTCTGCGGCTGCGCGAGCCCGGTCTTCGCCTCGAGCGGAACCGATGCCCATCAAAGCCGAACCGGCGTTACTCATTACCGCCTTCACATCTGCGAAGTCGAGGTTGATCAGGCCAGGTGTCGTGATCAGTTCCGTGATGCCGGACACGCCCTGCATGAGAACCTGGTCGGCCTGCTTGAACGCATCCAAGATGGCAACTTGGTGATCGGTCATCTCAAGAAGCCGGTCGTTGGGGATCACGATCAGCGTGTCGACCTCTTCACGCAACTTCTCGATGCCTTCTTCGGCTTGGACGGAACGACGTCGCCCCTCGAAGCTGAACGGCCTAGTGACTACACCAATCGTCAATGCACCCAAGGATCGTGCGACGCGGGCAACCACAGGAGCTCCCCCGGTGCCAGTGCCACCACCTTCACCCGCGGTGACGAATACCATGTCGGCACCCTTGAGCACCTCTTCGATCTCATCTGAGTGATCCTCAGCCGCCTGTCGCCCCTTGTCGGGATCAGCACCAGCACCGAGGCCACGAGTTAGATCACGCCCGATATCGAGCTTGACATCTGCGTCCGACATCAAGAGCGCCTGAGCGTCTGTGTTGACCGCGATGAATTCGACGCCGCGTAAGCCAGCCTCGATCATCCGGTTCACCGCGTTGACACCGCCACCGCCGACGCCTACAACCTTGATGATGGCCAAGTAGTTCTGTGATGCAGCAGCCACCTTAGAGCCTCGCCCTCTATGTTTTCCGTTGTCAGAGCCCACTCTCAAGGTGCGGTCGAGCCGGGGAAGACATACCTCAACTGGGCGTGACCCCAAGGTTATTGTGATGCACA
>CAYMMF010000060.1:10007-10343 GCA_964391475.1 uncultured Propionibacteriaceae bacterium
CGCCGTCATCAACAGAAAATACCGGGTTAATCAACCTTGGGTTGAGGGTATCGAGATCGTCAGTAAAGATCCGGTAGCGGCATCAGCCACACCTTTGGTGCTCGGCATCAGGGCAGAAGGTGACAACTACGGGTACGCAATCCTGCAACGCATCGCTGAGGTCTCAGGCGGGCAACTGCAATGGAGTGAGGGGCTGCTCTACCCGCTCCTTCACCGGGGAGTACTTCATCTACTACAACCTGGTAGCCGCCGGCGGTGGAGTGCTTCTCAGCATGGCTGCCGCACTGCTCCCGCTCACACGAATTGAACTCACCGACGCTTTGTTCAGTTGGGTGA
>CAYMMF010000061.1:0-261 GCA_964391475.1 uncultured Propionibacteriaceae bacterium
GCCTAGTTCGAGCGCCACGCGGGTACGAATCAGCGAGCGGTCAACGTAGTTGGCCAACAGGGCCCAAGTCTTCTCGCCTTTCAAGCCGAAAATCCCCGTCTTCTTGTTCTCGAACTTCAGCTTGTAGGGCTTCTTCGTCTTCTTCGCAGTCGAGTTACCGCGCACCGAGATCTCCATCGGAACTGGATCAGAAGCCTTGCCGTCGGAAACGAGCACCACCTTGCCGGTGTAGATCTTCCCCTTGACCGTGGGCGTCCCACC
>CAYMMF010000061.1:271-6957 GCA_964391475.1 uncultured Propionibacteriaceae bacterium
TAGATCACGTTCTGACCCAGGACGGCCGGGTCTGCCTTGAAGGCAAAGGTATTCGAGGTCGCGCCCTTCGAGATGACCTTGTCGGTCGCCGAAAGCACCGGCGCCCCAACCCAGCGGTACGACTTCGAACCCTGAGAATCGAACTTCACAGACAATTCGCCCTTGGCGGACGCGGCAACTGTTTCCACGTCGTTCCACTTGGAACCCGATTGCACCTGAAGGGTGAACTCGCGTCCTTCAAACACCGGGGTGGCGGAACCGCTAACCAGCAACTGGTTGCCGAGCCGCATCACGTCGATCGTCACGGTGTCAGCCTGGGTTTTGACCGTCACCTCAGGCGAAGTCACACTCTTTGAGCTTCCGGACTTCGCGGCGTACACCCGGAACTTCCGCGACGACGAGGTAGTGCTCACCTGGAACGAATAGTTACCCTCGGCGTCCGTGGAACCCTTCGCATAGGTTTTCCACTTCTTCGACTTGTAGTACTGCGCAACCACAGACCTCTTTTTCGCCGACCCGAGATCACCCGTCAACGTGACAGCCTGGCCCGTGAACGGCACCTCCTGGCCTGCATACGGATCGGTGATCTGCGACGACACCTTCTACGGCGCCGCGAACGCCGCGGTCGGATTGACAGTGATACCAGCCATTAGCGCGAGCGCGAACGACATCAGTATCGAGAACAGTTGGATCGGCTTACGCACATCTCCCCCTCTAGTGATGACCGCATTCGAACCTAGCTCACCCGCACACCAAGATTGCAAATATCAGTATTTGAGCACGAAAACGTTACGCAATCTGGATGGTCGTCGACTACAACAGCCGTGCCCCCGGCGCCGGACCGGTCGCCAACTTGACGTCTCGGCACAAGCCGGAGGCAGACAAGGCGACCGCGATCCTGGTGGCGTGTTCCGGGTCGTCCGCCAAAAAAAAGCACGTCGGCCCGGAGCCAGACAGCAGGGCTCCGCGCGCACCAGCGTCCCGCCCCTCATCTAACAGTTTGCGCAACCCAGGACGCAGCGCAAACGCGGCTTCTTGAAGATCGTTCTCGAGGAGGCGCCCGAGTTCGGTGACGTTTCCGGACGCCAACGCTGCAAGCAACTCCTCCGGTTGTGTCGGAGCGGCAGCGTCTGGATTCAACTCGTCGAACTTGGCGAACACCGCCGGGGTCGAGAGTTCGCCGTCCACCAACGCAACCACCCAGTGGTAGCTGCCTCGGGTGAGGACTGGCGTCAGCCGGTCGCCCCGATTGGTGCCCAACGCTGTCTGGCCCAGCAGACAAAAAGGCACGTCCGCACCCAGTGAAGCGCCCAACTCAAGCAGTTCGTCGGTGCCGAGGTCGACCTCCCAAAGAGCCGCGCACGCCACAAGCGCACCTGCGGCGTCCGCTGATCCGCCAGCCATGCCGCCAGCCACAGGGATGGCCTTGGCGATGTGCAAAGCGACCCCAAGCTCGCCTGGGTTCGGGTGGTGCTCGGCCACGAATCGAGCCGCCCGCAGCGCCAAGTTGGATTCGTCGGTAGGAACCAGGTGCGCCTGGGGCCCCGAAACCGTCACACGGAATTCGCCCGCCGAGGCGGGTTCGGCGGTGATCTCATCGAACAAAGACACCGCCTGGAACACAGTCGACAACGGGTGGTAGCCGTCCGGCCTCACCCCGCCGACGCGCAACGCCAAGTTGATCTTGGCAGCGACCTTCACCCGGATTGGCTGCGTTACTTCTTCGGTCACGCTCAACTCCTAACCTGCTCTGCGATGCGCGCGAAATCACTCACGCCGAGCGTCTCGCCCCTGGACGTCGGATCCACCCCCGCTGCTGTCAGCGCAATTTCGGCGGCTGCCGATGACCCGAACAACCCCGCCAGCGCGCCTCGCAACATCTTGCGACGCTGGGCGAAAGCGGCGTCCACAACGGCAAACACGTCCGCGCGGCTAGCCGTGGTGACCGGCGGCTCCCGGCGGGTGATCGCAACCAGCCCGGATTCCACCCGGGGCACCGGCCAGAACACCGGAGGGGGCACCGTACCGACGCGGGTCGCGTCTGCGTACCAAGCAAGCTTCACACTCGGGACGCCGTACACCTTCGAACCGGGGCGCGCGACCAGCCGGTCGGCGACCTCCAACTGGACCATGACGAGCCCCCGCCGCCAGGCGTCGAAGTTGGCCAGCAGGTGCAGCAGCACCGGGACGCTCACGTTGTAGGGCAGGTTCGCAACCACGCACGTCGGCTGCGGATCAGGAAGCTCGGTCACGCTCAGGGCATCGGCCTCAAGCACCGTCAACCGGCGCTCGCTCCCCGCAGCCAACTCGGCGACCGTGACCGGCAACTGCCTGGCCATGCTCGGCTCGATCTCAATCGCGGTCACATGTCGGGCAACCTCGAGTAAACCCAGAGTCAGCGACCCGAGCCCCGGCCCCACCTCGAGAACCACGTCGTCTTTGCCAACGCCAGCAGCCGCCACGATCCGACGCACCGTGTTGGCGTCATGCACAAAATTCTGGCCACGCTGCTTGGTGGGACGCAGCCCGATCTCGTCGGCGATCCGTCTCAGAGTCCGAGGGTCAAGCACCCTCACCACTCCCCGAACAAGGCGGTCGCATTGTCGGCCAACGCCTCGCACAAGACTGCGACATCTTCGCCACGCACCTCGGCCAAGAATCGCACAGTGTGCGGAATCAGCCACGACGCGTTCGGACGCCCCCGGTGCGGCATGGGTGTCAGGTAGGGGGCATCGGTCTCGACCAGGATCCGATCAACAGGCGTGATCCGGGCGGCTTCGCGCAGCGCCTCGTTCGCCTTGAACGTGACTGTACCCGGGAAGGAGATGTGAGCGCCCGCATCCAGACAGCGTCTGGCGAAGTCGGAGTCGCCTGAAAAGCAGTGCATTTGCACCCTTTCCGGCCACCCTTCGGCGTCCAGCACATCGGCGATGTCGTCGTGGGCATCCCGGTCGTGAATCACAAGGGCTAGGTCGGCGTCCTTCGCCCACGCGATGTGGGTTGCGAAAACCTCTTTTTGCAGCGCTCGGCCAGCGGCGTCCTTCACCCAGTGGTAATCCAACCCGGTTTCGCCGATGGCACTCAGCCTAGGCGAGGTGCCGATGAGGTTGCCCACGGCGTCCAGCGCGGCGGGCAGGCCCGCGCCCAACGAGACCGCATCGTGGGGGTGGATCGCGATGGCGGCCACGACCTCCGGGTAGGCCTCAGCCATCTCGACGGCGGTGCGCGATGACTCGGCGTCATAACCGACGTCGACCAGCCGGGTCACGTTCACCTCTTTGGCACGCTCGATAAGTTCGGACGCCGACAATCCGGTCTTACGCATGGTCGTACCAAGGTGAGTGTGAGCGTCCGTTGTTGGACGCGGCAGCGCCTGCGGAAGCTCGGGCAGCGGACGTGATTCAGTCATCTTCAATCTCCAACCGAGCGGCTAATACCGCCTCGTACAGCACACTCTTGGCCAACCCCTCGGATTGAGCCACCGCTGCGACCGCGGTCTTCATTCGCTCGCCGCCGTCGATGCGCGCGAGGGTCGCGACCACTGCGTCCTCCATCGACGCCTCGCGACTCGGGGCACCGCCGATCACGACGGTAACCTCGCCGCGCACCCCGCCGGACGCCCAACGCGCGACCTCTGCCAGCGGACCCCGGACGATTTCTTCGTACGTCTTAGTCAGTTCACGGCAAACCGCGCTTGGCCGTTCGGCGCCCAAGACCTCAGCCGCGTCGGCCAGAAAATCGGCAAGCCGGTGAGGCGCCTCGAAGAACACCATCGTGCGCGTCTCGCCGACCAGATCGGCTAGCCGTCGACGCCGCTGGGACGGCTTTCGCGGCAGGAAACCCTCGAAACAGAACCGATCGGTGGGCAACCCCGAAACGGCCAGCGCTGCGAGCACCGCGGACGGCCCCGGCGTGACCGTAACCCTGTGACCGGCTTCGATCGCGCCGACGACGATCCGGTAGCCGGGGTCAGACACCCCGGGCATGCCAGCGTCGGTGACGACCACGACCCGTTGACCCTCAGCCAGCGCGTCCAACAAGACACCAACCCGGGCGATCTCGTTCCCGTCGAAGTACGAGACAACCCTGCCCGGCACGTCAATGTTGAGCCGGCGAGCCAGATCGCGAAGCTTGCGGGTGTCTTCTGCAGCCACCACGTCGGCTCTGGTCAACTCTCTGGCAAGCGCCGGGCTGGCGTCCAAGGCGTCACCGATCGGCGCCCCGGCCAAGACCAGGACGCCGCTTGCCAGCTCATCTGGGGTGTTCACCCGGCCAGTCTAGGATGTGGATGTGACAACGACGGCGGCAACGACCACCATCGAACGGCTGCGCGACTGGCAACCGGTCGATCGGCTGGCAGGCTGGCTCGTGTCGTTCACGATTACCGCGTTGGCGTTCGGAATCCGCGTGGTCAACGTGGGGTACCCGGCGAAACTCGTCTTCGACGAGACCTACTACGCCAGGGACGCCTGGTCGCTGCTTCAATCGGGTTACGAACGCGACTGGGCCAAAGACTCGGGCGATTCTCTTGGTTCAGGTGGCGGCGCGGAACTGCTCCTCGACCAGGCTTCGTTCGTAGTGCACCCACCATTGGGAAAGTGGCTGATCGGCATTGGGGAGTGGGCCTTCGGGCTCAACTCCTTTGGTTGGCGAATCATGCCGGTGCTGTTCGGAACAGCCCTTGTATTCATGACGATCAGGTTGGCGCGCCGGCTCTCCCGGTCAACGCTCGTCGGCGGCATCGCAGGGCTGCTGCTCGCCGTCGACGGGTTGGCTTTCACGATGAGCCGCATCGCTTTGCTCGACGTGTTCGCCGCGTTCTTCGTTGTGGCCGGGGTTGCCGCCCTGGTCGCCGACCGGGACTGGTTCCGCAACAGACTCGCCGACTACCTCACCAAGGCTGGCTGGCCCGACCTCGGTGGACGACTCGGCCCTCGAGTCTGGTGGCGACCCTGGCGCTGGGTTTCCGGGGTGATGTTCGGCTGCGCTGTTGGGGTCAAATGGAACGCGATCTTCTTCCTAGCTGCGTTCGGCGTCCTCACCGTTTGGTGGGACGTGAGCGCCCGACGCCTAGCTGGCGGCGGGCTGAGTTCGTGGGGTGCGCTGGCAGTGGACGGCATCCCCGCCTTCATTGCCATGGTCGTCACCGCCGGGATCGTCTACACAGCCACCTGGGCGGGCTGGTTCCTGTCGTCCGGCGGCTGGGACCGTCAATGGGGCCTAGAGAACGCAGACCACGCACTCGTGAAAACGCTCGGACCCGACCTGGCGTCCTGGCTTTGGTACCACCAACAGATCTACGACTTTCACGTCGGCGACTACATCCGCAACGCGACCCACCCCTACTCATCGCACCCCGCCAGTTGGATCATCATGGTTCGCCCCACCGGCTTCGACGCCGTCAACGACATCGCGCCCGGCACCGACGGCTGCGTGGGCCCCGACAACTGCATCCGGGTAATCAGCGGCATGGGGACGCCGCTGCTTTGGTGGCTGGCAGCCATCGCGTTGGTAGTCGGTCTGGTGCTCTGGTGGGGCGGACGCGACTGGCGGTTTGGCGTCCCAATCGTTGCGGTCGCGGCGGGCTGGTTGCCCTGGTTCCAACACGCGGAGCGTCCAATCTTCTTCTTCTACGCCATCACGCTCGTCCCTTTCACCGTCACCGCGCTCGCGCTGGTTTTGGGACGCCTACTCGGCCCCCCGGACGCCCCCAGTCGCCGGGTGCGAGCGATGGCCGTAGGGCTCATCGTTGCTCTGATCGTTGCGAACTTTGCGTGGCTCTACCCGGTCTTGACCGACCAACTGATCCCCTACCCGAAGTGGTTACAACGCATGTGGTTGGGCAGTTGGATCTGAAGTGACGAACTTGTAACCTGAGTGGCCCGATTGTGATCGGATAACGATCGTCCCCAAAGTTTGGGCGACTAAGTTGAAGTGAGCGGCGAACCTACCCCAAACCCGCCGAGTTTAGGATTTACCGTGAAGCTCCGACGTGCCCTAGCCAGCGTGCTAGCCATCGGGCTGCTCGGCACGGGCTGTGTGGGGTCACCACCGGCGGATCCTGCTGTGGTTCAACCACCCACGACGAGCGCTTCCCCTGTTCTTCCTGTCACCGACCCCGCACGCCTGAACTCAGGGGGTGAACTGCGCGCGGTCGTGCCGTCGCTACCCACCACCTGGAACCCATGGCACCCCGACGCGTCCGACCCTGCTTACCAAAATCTGCTCGACCCGCTTCGCTCCCGGGCATTTCTGCTGGACGCCGCCGGAGTCGCCCAGGCTGATCCCGACCACATCGCGAATGTCGACGTCGAGCACGGCTCGGCCACAACCGTCCGCCTCACCCTGAACCCCAAAGCGGTGTGGGGCGATGGCACCCCGGTGACCGCCCGGGATTGGATCGCGACTCAACAGGCGTTCGGGGAGCAGAAGTTGGCGAAGGACGCCCGCGGTTGGGATCGAGTTGCGAAAGTGACTGCAGGTGCGTCCGACAACGAGGTGGTGATCCAGTACTCCGGCGTCGACCCAGACTGGGTTCAACCGCTGATTGACGGGCCAGCTCGATCCGAAAACGTAGCCTCCTCCAAGGCGTTCGAAGAGGCGAAGTTCAGGGCCGACTGGGTCGCTGGGCCATTCGTGGTCAAGCACATTGACACCCTCACCGGTGTCGTCACCTTCAACCGCAA
>CAYMMF010000061.1:6967-10258 GCA_964391475.1 uncultured Propionibacteriaceae bacterium
CTGGTGGGGCTCCGAGCCGCGACTCTCACACCTTCGTTTCAGGACGCTGCCGTACGAAGCCACCGCGAGTTCGTTCGGCTCAGACGAGCTGGATTGGCTGCCGCTCGGGTTAGATCAGGACGCCGCCCAGCGGGTAAAAACGGCGACGGACGCCGCGGTTCAATCACCTCAGGGGACGTCCGGGCGCGAATTGGTGTTTGGCGACGCCAAGGTGCTGAAAGACATCCAGATTCGCCGCGCATTAATGCAGGCCATCGACCCGATTGCGGTTGCCAAGGCAGGGTTGCCGGAAGCCGACGGTGAGGTGAAACGGTGGGCCAATCCCTTGCTGCTGCCCAACCAACCTGGGTACACCGACCAGTCGGTCGCCACCGGGCAGGGATACGATCCGGCGGCGGCTCGTGAAGGGCTAGCCAATGCGAGTTGGTTCGGCTCGCTGACGATCACCGTGCCCGAAAACGACAGCAGAGCCGAAGCCGAGGCGTCCGAAATCGCCAAACAGTTGGCCGACGTGGGGGTCACGCTAACCACCACCTCCAAGGACGGGGATCTGTCGCTGAGAAGCCGCGAAATCTCGCCGTTCCCGTTCGTCGGATTAGCAGATCGGGTGGCGGGGTCGGATCCGAACGCCCGGGCGGTCGCAGAGCGCATAGCGTCCGAAACCGAACCCGTACGCAGGGCTGACTTGGCCGCGCAGGTGGCTCGCACAATGTGGCTGCGCGCAGAAACGCTGCCGCTGTATGCCGAACCGAAGATGGTCGCGATCAAGAACCGTCTTGCGAATCTGGACGCCCCCGGATACACACTCCTGCAGTGGGAGAACGTCGGCTGGGCGCGCTGAGATCCGTTCGGTGTCGCTGCGGAGTTCCTCTAAGGTGCTTCCGGTGGCCGTCCTGAGCCGCCCGAAGACGCGGAAGGATCACGACGAATGGCCTTGTGGAAACTGCACGGCGACGGAAGTTTGAAACCCGGCGATGTGGTCGCCCCCGACGAGCGGTTGTCCTGGGGTAAGACAGTGGGCTTGGGGGCTCAGCACGTTGTAGCCATGTTCGGCGCAACCTTCGTTTTCCCGCTGCTGATGGGTTTGAACCCGCAGCTTGCGGTGATGATGTCGGGTGTCGCGACGTTGATCTTCCTCGCTGTGGTGAAGGGACGGGTTCCCAGTTACCTGGGTTCTTCGGCGTCCTTTGTGGGCGTTGCGACTGCGATCTACGCAGCCGGCGGAAACCCAACGCACGTGTCGGGCGCCATGCTGTGGGTGGGCTTGGCCTTGTTCATCGCGGGTCTCATCATTCATTTCGCGGGGGCTCGGGTGATTCACCGCGCGCTGCCTCCGGTCGTCACCGGAGCGGTGGTCATGCTCATCGGTTTCAACCTGGCACCCGTGGTCGCTGGCGTGTACTGGCCGCAAGATCAGTGGATCGCCCTGCTGACGATGGTCGTCGTGGTGGTGCTAAGCGTCGGCGTACGCGGTTTCGTGAGCCGAATCGCCATTTTCGTGTCACTGATCGTCGGTTACTTGCTGTCCTGGGTCGCAGATCTCACCTTCGGCAAGATCACGTCCTTCGACGCTGGCGCTGGCGAGGTCACCGAGCATCTGCGGGTGAACTGGGACGGCGTCCTGTCTGCCCCCTGGTTCGGGCTGCCCCCGGTCACAGATCTGGGCACCTGGAAACTGCATGCCGCCACAAACGTGGTCGGGTTCCACCTGCCCACGTTCAACGTGGCGTTCGCGCTCATCGCGCTGCCGGTCGTCATCGCACTGATCGCCGAAAACACCGGTCACATCAAGGCGGTCGCCGAAATGACCGGAGCGGATCTCGACCGCGACATGGGCAAGGCGATCGCCGCTGATGGCGCCACGTCCGTGCTGGCGACCGCTGTTGGTGCCGGCCCGACGACCACGTACGCAGAAAACATCGGCGTGATGGCAGCCACCAAGGTCTACTCGACCGCCGCGTACGTCGTGGCTGCGCTGGTCGCGATCCTGTTCGGGTTCTCACCGAAGTTCGGCGCAGTCATCTCGGCAACCCCGGGTGGCGTGCTGGGCGGCATCACAGTCGTCCTGTACGGCATGATCGGCCTGCTCGGTGCGAAGATCTGGAAAGAAAACGCGGTCGACTTCGGAAACCCGGTCAACCTCGTCCCGGTTTCCGCCGGCATCATCATCGGCGTCGGCAACGTGTCACTTCAGTTCAGCGACGACTTCGTTCTCGGCGGCATCGCGCTGGGCACCATCGTCACCGTCGCCGTCTACCACTTAGCCCACTGGCTGGCGCCAGAAGAGTTGAAGAGGGACGCCGAGGGTGCAGTCCTCATCATGGACCGGCCCGGAGCGTACGAGTCAACGCCTGACTGACGCTTGCGGTGGGGCCATTGGCCGGGTGGGTTGTCTGGGCTTACGCGGTCGGTGACAGCCCACTCCTATCGTGGGGGCATGAGACGACCTGATTGGGCTGAAACCCACCCTGAACTTCGCGATTACTACGACACGGAGTGGGGCTTTCCGGTGCGCGATGCCGCTGGGGTGTACGAACGGATCGCGCTGGAAAGCTTCCAGGCTGGCTTGTCGTGGCTGACGATTCTTAGGCGACGCGACGCGTTACGAACCGCGTTTGCCGGTTTCGACCCAGTGACGGTGTCGATGTTTGACGAGGCGGACGTGGAGCGACTGATCACGGATGCTTCGATCATCCGAAACCGACGCAAGATCGAAGCGGCGATAACCAACGCCCGCGCGACCGTGGCGCTAACCGAATCAGGTCTGGATCTCGGCGAGTTGGTTTGGTCATTCCGTCCAGGTGACCCAAAGCGGGTTTCTGAGGAGTCGCCTGCGTCGTCGCCGGAGTCGGCTGCGTTGGCTAGCGAACTACGCGAGCGCGGTTTCGTAATGGTTGGCCCCGTGACGATGTACGCCCTGATGCAAGCGATCGGCATCCTTGAACACCGACTGTGAGCGACCAGTCTTAGAGAGCCGAACCGCAGGGTAAGCGGGCGTCCCAAAGGCACCGGTCAGGACGTGGTCGGGCATTTCCTGCCGTTCGGCGCACCCGAACAGCAGACCCAGCGGGCGTCCCAGAGGCACCGGTCAGGGCGTGGTCGGGCATTTCCTGCCGTTCGGCGGAGCCGAACAGCAGGGGGCGGGACCGGTGCCTCTGGGACGTTCGCGAAACCAAAGCAACGGGCGGGACCGGTGCCTCTGGGACGCCCGCGGAACCAAAGCACGGCGCGTCGTTGAAGCTCGCGACTTTAGGGCGGTCTATCTGCCCTACCTGGTGGACGTGGTTGGGA